>NZ_JBRIQO010000022.1:0-197543 GCF_052983175.1 Streptosporangium sp. G12
CGGGCATCCTTTCCGGGAATCGGGGAGAAGACGTCGAGGGGCGACATCACGGCCGCGCACTCACGGCGAGGCCTCAGAGACAATGGGCGCATGGCGCATCGACGGGCGCACGAACAGTTGTTAGCGCTAACATCACTGCGTGCACCTCGTCCCTGCGAGCTTGACAATGGGGCGATTGATTCCCGATGAAGGGCCGGCGATCGGGTCGCATTCATGTTTCTGTTGTATTTCCGCAAAGTGTTTAGGCTTTACAGGCGGGATGTCAACATCTCGCTACAAGAAATTCGTCTCCGTGCGGTCGACATCCTGCGGCAGTGGCGATGGCGTGCGGTGCGGGTCTCCGGCCGCAGACGGTTATATCGCCTGTTCAACCCTCTTTTCGGTGCCCGTAGCCGGTGGCCCGGGTCGTCGTGCCGGCCTCCGGGCCGCGGGTCGGAAGGTCCTGTACGGTCGATGACAGCGGGTGTTGACCGCACTGATGTGAACGAACGCGGACACTGGTGTGATGTCGATGTGACCCGCCGCCCTGTCGCGGTTACGGGCCGCGCTTCGCGCCGGTCGCCCGGCCGACAAGCGCCGCGGTGATGAACGTGCCCGTGGTGGGCGTCATGGTGGCCGGTGGCACCCTGTGGGGACCGGCACCGTTGTCTTCCCTACCCGGCGGCTCCCGGACGGCGGCTCCCGGACGGCCGCGCACGGCACGGCCGCGCACGGCACGGTCGCGTGGCGGCGCCCGGGGGGCGGGTGCCAGAATCGGGGTGGCCGGTGACCCCGGCCGCCCTTTCGTCGTCCGCGCCGCGACCCCGTGCCGGGACTCCGCTCCAGGACCCCGCGCCGGGACCCGGAGCC
Organism: Streptosporangium sp. G12; assembly: GCF_052983175.1. Classification (NCBI taxonomy): domain Bacteria; kingdom Bacillati; phylum Actinomycetota; class Actinomycetes; order Streptosporangiales; family Streptosporangiaceae; genus Streptosporangium; species Streptosporangium sp. G12. Next base: position 850 of record NZ_JBRIQO010000022.1, read on the forward strand.
CGTGGACACGACCCCCTCCCCGCGAACCCTGGGGCGGGTCTCCACGCTGGAAGGACTCAGATGACCGTTGAGCGCGTTCTGCCGACCGGCGACGCCCATGACCTCCTGGACCTGGTCCGCGACCTGATCGGCAAGGAGGTCGCCCCCCGGGCCGCGGCCGACGAGTCCGCCGGGCGCTTCCCCCGGGAGGTGTTCACCACGCTCGGCCGCGCGGGGCTGCTCGGCCTGCCCTACCCCGAGGAGCACGGCGGGGCGGCGCAGCCCTACGAGGTCTACCTGCAGGTGATCGAGGAACTCGCGGCCGGCTGGCTGGCGGTCGGTCTCGGCCTGTCGGTCCACACGCTGTCGTGCTTCCCGGTGGCCGCCTACGGCACCGCCGAGCAGCGCGCCGCGCTGCTTCCCGAGATGCTGGGCGGCGAGTGGCTGGGCGCCTACTGCCTGTCGGAGCCGCAGTCGGGGTCCGACGCCGCCGCGCTGACGACCAGGGCGGTTCCCGGGGACGGCGGCTCCGCCGGTCCCGCCGGCTACACCGTCGACGGGGTGAAGGCCTGGATCACCCACGGCGGCGCCGCCGACTTCTACACGCTGATGGCCCGGACCTCGGACGACGGCGCGCGCGGCATCTCCTGCTTCCACGTGCCCGCCGGGACGGAGGGGCTGTCGTTCGGCGCCCCCGAGCGGAAGATGGGGATGAAGTCCTCGCCGACCGCCCAGGTCCGCTTCGACGGGGTGCGGCTGCCGCCCGAGGCCCTGCTGGGCTCCGAGGGGGAGGGGTTCCGGATCGCGATGGCCGCGCTGGACGGCGGCAGGCTCGGCATCGCCGCCTGCGCCGTGGGCGTGGCCCAGGCCGCCTTCGAGACCGCCACGGCGTACGCCGCCGAGCGCCGCCAGTTCGGCTCGCGGATCATCGACTTCCAGGGCGTCGGCTTCATGCTCGCCGACATGGCCACCCAGATCGCCGCCGCCCGCGCCCTCTACCTGGACGCCGCCAGGCTGCGCGACGCGGGCCGGCCGTACGGCACGCGGGCCGCGATGGCGAAGCTCTTCGCCACCGACGTGTGCATGAAGGTCACCACCGACGCGGTCCAGGTCCTCGGCGGCTACGGGTACGTGGAGGACTTCCCGGTCGAGCGCCTCATGCGGGAGGCCAAGGTCCTGCAGATCGTCGAGGGCACCAACCAGGTCCAGCGCCTGGTCATCGGCCGCGCCCTCGCCAAGGAGGCCGGGAACGCCGGGCGGTGACCTCCACGGCGTCCACGGTGTCCGCGCCGTTCAGGACGTCCACGGGCCGGTGACCCGCCGGGTGGTCCCGGCGACGGAGGTCAGGGCCGGGAGCGGGGCGTCGCCTCCCGGCCCCGACGCCGTGTCGGAGCCCGTACCTCGGCATCGGGGTCCGGATGTCGGCGTCAGGGCCGGATGTCGGCGTCAGGGCCCGGAGGCCGTGCGAGAGCCCGCACGTCGTGGTCAGAGCCCGTACGTCTCCAGCAGCCGCAGCCAGATCTCGCTGACCGCGGGGAAGGACGGCACGGCGTGCCAGAGCCGGTCGAGGGGCACCTCGCCGACGACCGCGATCGTCGCGGAGTGCAGCATCTCGCCCACGTCGGGGCCGACGAAGGTCACTCCCAGCAGGACGCGGCGCCGCTCGTCCACGACGGCCTTGGCCCTGCCCCGGTAGTTCTCGCCCCGCAGGTAGGCCCCCGTCACCCTGCCCAGGTCGTACTCGACCACGCGGACGTCGAACCCCTCGGCGCGGGCCTCCGCCTCGATTTTGCCGACCGAGCACACCTGAGGGTCGGTGAAGACCACCTGCGGCGCGCCGTACGCGTCCGCCGCGTCGCGCAGGCCCGGCAGGTCGTCGGACTCGCCCTTGGCCCGCGCCGCGATGACGTCGCCGCACACCCGCGCCTGGTACTTGCCCATGTGGGTGAGCAGGGCGCGGCCGTTGACGTCGCCCACCGCGTACAGCCAGCCGCCGGAGACGCCGGTCGCGCGCATGCTGTCGTCGACCTCCACCGTGCGTCCCGGCTCCAGGCCGACGGTCTCCAGTCCGAGGTCGCCGGTCGCGGGACGCCTGCCGGTGGCCACCAGCAGCTCGTCGGCCTCGACGGGCGGTCCCTCGGACAGGTGGACCGTCACCGGGCCCCCCGGCGTGGGCCGCTCGACCCGCGTCACCCGGACGCCCGTGCGCACCGTGATACCCGCCTCGGCGAACGACTCGGCCACCAGCTCCCCGGCGAACGGCTCCATCCTGCCGAGCAGCCCGCCGCGCGCCAGCACCGTCGTCTCCCGGGCGCCGAGCCCGTGCATGGCCTGGGCCATCTCGCAGGCCACCACGCCGCCGCCCAGCACGGCCAGCCGCCCCGGGACGCTCTTCGCCGCCGTCACCTCGTGGCTCGTCCACGGCGACGCCTCCACCAGGCCGGGGATCGGCGGGACGGCCGCGTCGCTGCCGGTGGCCAGCACGACCGCCCGCCGGGCGGTCAGCGCGCGGACCGAGCCGTCCTTCCCGGTCACCACGACCCGTCCGGGACCGTCCAGCCGCCCGTGCCCGCGGACGAACTCCGCGGGCACGTTCCTGATCCACTCGACCTGGCCGCCGTCGTCGAAGTGGGACACCGCCTCGTCCCGCCGGGCGAGCACGGCGGCGGCGTCGATCGGGCCCACTGTCAGGCCGGGCATCCTGGAGACCTCGGCGGCCAGTTCCACCGGGCGCAGCAGCGCCTTGCTGGGAATGCACGCCCAGTAGGAACACTCGCCGCCGGCCAGGTTCCCCTCGACGATCGCGGCGCTCAGCCCTCCCTTGACCGCGCGGTCGGCGACGTTCTCGCCCGCGGGGCCCGCGCCCACAACCACCACGTCGAACTCGTCCGACACGACTTACCTCCCAAAGAGAACCGGCCCGTCGACCGTGCGCCATCTCTGGCGACGCGGTCCATACCAGCTTCGCATCCTCCCGCCAAGGCCGTGACCGGGGCCACCCTCCGGTGACCCCGGCGGGTACGGGACGAGGCCGTTCCATGGGCCGCCCGTGGGCCGCGGACCCCTCTCACCCCTCCCGCGGGCGTCCGGTGAAGAGCGTGACGGGCCCTTCGAGCTTCACGCCGTCCACGACGATGTCGACGACCTCGTTGTGGAAGGCGACGTGATCCCTGATCCTCCCGGCGGCCGGGATCGGGTCGGGGTAGGCCCAGGCCACGTCGGCCGGGACGGAGCCGCCCCGGCGCGCCGACCAGGAGGACGCGACTCCCGGACCAGCACCGGGCGGCGGCTGTCGACGACGGTGACGTCGCCCCTGGTCCCGCGGACCCAGCGCTCGCCGGGCTCCCCGTTGAACGTTCCCGACGCGGGCACGGCCTACGCCTCCGCGAGTTCGGTGACGTAGGGCCTGCGCTCGCGCCAGGCCGCGGTCTGGTCGGGCCGTCCGAAGACCCGCAGGTACTCCTCCACCTGCCCGCCGGCCTGGTCCCACAGCAGCTCCGGCTCGAAGTCGCTGCCCTCGGGGCCGACGAACGGCTCCAGCGGCTCGATCACCGTGTCGAGGCTGGGATGCCAGAAGACGCCGGTGGAGCGCCGGGTGACCGTGCCGCCATCGCGGGCTGATCTGACCGGCTCTGACAGGGGTGCGGCCGGAACACGGAGGAAACGGGTCGTGGACCGAGCCGGCAGCCGGCCGGCGGCGGTCGCGGCGTCGTCGTCCAGGAGTACGCGAAGCGCCCACAGCCGCACCGGGCCGACGTCACGGGGCCGGCGCGACGGCGTCGCAGGACTCGCGTGCCCGCGACGAGGACGACGGAGACGGCGCGGCGGGTGACCGGCGCGAGAGCAGATATCCCGTCAGCGCGGTGAGCAGGCCGGCCAGACCGGCCGCCGCGAAGCCGCCCGCGGGCACGGACGCGTCGATCGCCACTCCCACGACCGGGGCGCCGAGCGCGAACCCCGCGCTCGCCGCCGAGGACTGCATGCCGGTCGCCTCACCTCGCACACCGGCCGGCGCCAGCCGGCTCACCGCGTCGGAGACCGTGGAAAGGGTCGGCGCGGTGAGCAGCCCGGCACCGATGACGGCCACACACAACCAAGGCCAGTCACGGGCGAGTCCCGCCGGAACCGTCAACAGCCCGAGCAGGCCGAGCAGCAGCCAGGTGGGCATCGGCCGGGGCAGCGCTCCGTACACCAGACCGCCCACGACGGACGTCACCCCGAACACGACGACGACCACGGCCGCCCACGAGACCTGACCGGCTTCTCGGAGAGTGGCGACGATGGCCAGATCGACGCCGCTGAGCAGCATCGCGACGCCGAACCCCATCGTCAGGACGGCGACCATGCGCGCTCCCAGCCACTCCCGGCGCCTGGGCCGGCCCGCCGCCTCGCCGCCCGCCTCGTCCTCGGCCCGCATCGGCGGGTCGAGCAGGGCGATCCCCGCCCCGCCGACGACGATCGCGGCGCCCACTCCCCACGCCACCACGCCGGGGGACACCGTCGCCGCGCACACGATCACCGCCGCCGGGCCCACGATGTACGACAGCTCGCCCACCACCGACTCCAGCGCGAACGCCGCCCGCCGCTGCCCCGCCGCCGTCATGGCGGCGATCGCCTGCCGGGTGACCGACTGGACCGGCACCATCAGCAAGCCGGCGGCGAAGGAGGCGCACAGCAGGATCGCGTACGGCAGCACGGGCACGGCCGACCAGAACACGAGCTGCGGTACGACCGTGGCGAGCAGCACGGTACGCAGGCCCCGCCGGTCGATCATCCGGCCCAGCAGCGGCCCGCCCAGCGCGACACCGGCGGTGAGCGCCGCCACCACGGCCCCCGCCGCCGCGTAACTCATGTCGAGGGCGATGACGACGTACATCGTCAGCGCCGTCGCGTCCGCCGTGATCGCGGCACGAGCGAGCAGCGAGACGCCCAGCAGCGGCGTCATCCCCGGCACCGCGAGCACCTGTCGAAATCTGATCACCGCTTCAACGCTAGGTCACCCCGAATGCCATAGGAAGCCGTCAATTCGTTGGACCAGGCATAATGAACGCTTATGGCACGTGATCTCGACACCGCCCTGCTGCGGTCGTTCGTCACCGCCGTGCGAGCGGGCAGCATCAGCCGTGCGGCGGCGGCGCTCGGCCGTACCCAGCCGGCGCTCAGCCAGCAGCTGCGCAAGCTCGAAAGGGCCGTCGGCAGCCCGCTGCTGCACCGGGCGCCGTCCGGCGTCTCGCCGACCCGGGCGGGCGAGGAACTGCTGCCCTACGCCGAGCGCATCCTCGCCCTGTCGGCACAGGCACTCACCGAAACAGGACGCGCGCTCACCGGGCACTGCGGGGTGGGACTCCTCGAGGATCTCGCCGCTTCCCGCCTTTCCCAGGCACTCGCCGACCTCGCGCGGCTGCACCCCGGCGCGACGCTGGAGGTGCTCAGCCTTTCCGGCGCGGAGATGCGGGAGGCCTACGACACGGGCCGTGTCCACCTCGTGCTCGACGAGGTCAAGGACCTTCCCTGGCCACCGCGCTGGACGGTGCGGCTGCCGCTGGTCTGGGCGGTCGGGCAGGGGGTCGCCATCGACGCCGACCCGCTGCCGGTGGTGCTGTTCTCGAACACGTGCGCCTGGCGGACGTCGGTGCTGGAGGCGATGGAGGCGATGGAGGGCACGGGGCGCCGCTGGCGGGTGGCGTTCGAGAGCAACAGTCTCGCCGGGGTGCTCGCCGCGCTACGGGCCGGGCTCGGGGTCGCGGCGCTTCTGCCCGCCAACCTCGAACCGGCCATGGCCTGCCACGACGCGGCCGCGTTGCCCGCGCTGCCGGACGTCGAACTCGGCCTTGCCCGCCACCCCGGCACCGAGGGCGACGCGCTCGTCGACGCCGTGGAGACCGCCCTCCGGCGGATGATCTGAGCGGTACGCGGGTTCTTCCCGATCACCGCCTTGCCGGATCGGCCGGTGTGCGGCGGGTGCACGACGATCTCGGGGAGACCCTCCGCGCCGGAGCCTGGAGTGAGGACGTGGCCGTGGACGGCCGCCGGCCGGGCGGCCGTCCTGCGGTGGTGCGGAGACCGTCTCGTGCCGGTTCCGGTGGTGGCGGCCGGTGGCGGCCGGTGGCGGCCGGTGGGCCCCGGCCCGCTAGCGGCGGCGCCCGCGCGCCTTGAGGGGAGTCATGGGCAGCTCGGGCGCGGGCAGCGGGGCGGCTCCCGCGCCGGGCACCGTGCCGAACGCCTCGCCCTCCATCCACTCCCGCCGGAACCCGGCGATCTCCTCGTGGCTCCGGCCGACGAAGTTCCACCACATCACGATCCGCTCTTCGAACGGCTCGCCGCCGACGAGCAGCAGCCGCCCGGGGCCCTCGGCGCCCAGGGCCAGCTCCGAGCGCCCGCTGCCCAGGTAGAGCAGCGGCCCGGGGGAGAGAGCCGTCTCGCCGACCCGTACGGTGCCGGACAGGGCCAGCGCGGCGTACTCGAAGCCGGGACGCAGCGGGACCGAGGTCCCGGCACCCGCCTCCAGCGTCACCTCGGCCCCGACCAGCGGGGTGTGGATCGTCGCCGGGGAGGTGACACCGCCCAGCTCGCCCATGATGACGGTCACCGTCACTCCTGGAGAGGTCAACGCGGGCAGCGCCGGGTGGTGCTCGAAGGCGGGGGCGGCGTCGCGGGCGGCGGAGGGGAGCGCCACCCACAGCTGGACCCCGTGCAGCACGGCCTCGGCGGGCGACTCCTCCGAGTGGGAGATGGCCCGCCCGGCGGTCATCAGGTTGAGCTGGCCCGGCCTGACCAGCTGCTCGCTGCCGACGCTGTCGCGGTGCAGGATCTCACCCTCCACGAGCCAGCTGACGGTCTGCAGGCCGGTGTGCGGATGCGGGGGGACGTGCATCCTCGCCCGCTCCGGGCCGTAGTGGTCGACGAAACACCACGCGCCGACCATCCTGACGTCCCGGTTCGGCAGGGTTCTGGTGACCTTCATCGCCCGGGGGCCGCCCAGCACCACGTCCCGGCCGGTCAGTAGCTCGTTCACCGGCTCCGCCGCCACGTCCGCGAGGCCGCCGCAGGCCGACGCGCGCGGATCCGTTTCCAGATTGCTCATCCCGCGAATGTACGTCGCGATCCGCCCATACCGGGCATCGGGTGGCGTCGTTCCCCGGGAGGGGATCACGTGCGTGGCCGGCGGCGGGTTCCGGTATCTTTCGTCCACCCCGCCGGGCACCTACGGCCACGGCGGGACGGACACCGCGTGAAGTGAGAGGCCGAATGACCACCGAGACACCTCCGAGCGGATCCGGCAAGAGCCGCTGGAGCGCGCAGACGTGGTTCAACGTCGTGCTGCTCGTCATGGCCGTCCTGCTGGGGGTGTCGGCGATCGTCGGCGCCACGGTCCTGAAGAACGCGGCGTCCGCCTCCAACAGGCTGATCGACCACATCTCGGTGGGCAGGATCCAGGCGGAGCGCCTGCAGGCGACCCTGCTGAACCAGGAGACCGGGGTGCGGGGCTTCGTCATCACCGGCAAGGAGGAGTTCCTGCAGCCGTACGTGGACGGGCGGCGCGACGAGATCTCCGTGTCGTCGCAGATCGAGCGGCTGGCACCGGGCACGGAACCGCTGCGGGCACTCGACGAGGTGGGACGGCTGGCCGCCGAGTGGCGGGCCCGCTACGCGGAGCCGATGATCACCAGTGTCAGGGACGAGGGCCCGGAGAGCGTGAGCGCCGCGCAGTCCGAGGAGAGCAAGCGCTCCTTCGACGCCGTCAGGAAGGCGCTCGACACCCAGAACGCCGCCTGGGCCCACGCGAGGGAGCGGGCCCGCGCCGAGCTGGAGGCCGCCCGCACGGTCAGGGACGCCACCTTCTTCGGCATCCTGGCCGCCTTCCTGGTCACCATCGTCACGGTGGCGGTGCTGCTGAGGATCGGAGTGTTCGGCCCCCTGGCCCGGCTGCGCGAGGCCTCGCGACGGGTCACCATGGGAGACTTCGCGCACCACGTCGACACCGGCGGCCCCGCCGACCTCGCCGAACTGGCCGACGACATGGAGGCGATGCGCCGGCGCATCGTCACCGAGCTGGAGGAGGCCCGAGGCGCCCGGCTGCAGATCGCCGCCCAGGCCGAGGAGCTGAAGCGCTCCAACGCGGAGCTGGAACAGTTCGCCTACGTGGCCTCGCACGACCTGCAGGAACCGCTGCGGAAGATCGCCTCGTTCTGCCAGATGCTTCAGCAGCGGTACGCCTCCCAGCTCGACGACAGGGCCAACACCTACATCGACTTCGCCGTGGACGGCGCCAAGCGCATGCAGGTGCTCATCAACGAGCTGCTCACCTTCTCCCGGGTGGGACGGATCAGCCGGGAGCCCGTCGAGATGGATCTGAACGACGTGGTCGGCAGGGCCCTGGTCAACCTCTCCGCGGCGGTGGAGGAGTCCGGGGCCGAGATCGAGGTCGGCGACCTGCCCACCGTCGTCGGGGACCGGACCCAGTTCGTGATGCTCTGGCAGAACCTGATCGGCAACTCCCTGAAGTTCCGCGACCCCGGCCGCGCGCCCCGGATCGGGATCGAGTCCGAGCGGCTCGACGGCGAGGTGCGGATGACCGTGACCGACAACGGCATCGGCATCTCCCCCAACTTCGCCGACAAGATCTTCATCATCTTCCAGCGGCTGCACCAGCGGGACGCCTACGAGGGCACCGGGATCGGCCTGGCGCTCTGCCGGAAGATCGTGGAGCAGCACGGCGGCACGATCCGGCTGGACACCGAGTACACCGGGGGAGCCCGCTTCGTCATCACGCTGCCCGCCGAGGCCGTCTCTCCGGAGCGGGAGGGCGAGGCCGAGACCGAGGCCGGACGGGAGGACCCCGCGGAGATCGCGGTTGGGACCGTGCCGTGACACGCGGACGGTACGCGCGGTATCCGAATGCCGTTACCGTTTACCGGATGGAGGAGATCGACCGCCGTATCGTCACATTGCTGGCCAGGGATGGCCGGATGAGCTTCACCGATCTCGCCAGGGAGACCGGGCTCTCGGTGTCGGCGGTGCACCAGCGGGTGCGCCGGCTGGAGAAGCGTGGCGTGCTGCGGGGATACGCCGCGCTGGTCGACTACGACGCCATCGGGCTCTCGCTCACCGCGTTCGTCTCCATCAAGCCGATAGACCCGGCCGCCGCCGACGACGCCCCGGAGCGGCTGGCCCATCTGAGCGCCGTCGAGGCCTGCCACAGCGTGGCCGGGGACGAGAGCTACATCCTCAAGGTCCGGGTGGCCTCACCGATCGCGCTCGAGGAGCTGCTCAACCAGATCCGCACCGCCGCCAACGTCTCCACCCGCACCACGGTCGTGCTCAGCACGCCGTACGAGCACCGCACCCCGGAGCCGGCGGGCGAGGACGGCGGGAGGCCCGAGGAGCGCGCCTGACCGTCCCGGGGACGCTCCCCGCGGGTGCGTGACGGGCCCGCGCCGGCGTCCTCCCGGCGTGGCGACCGCGCACCTCCCCGGGAGGATGTTCCTGGTTTGCCGGGAACGAGGTGATTGCTCCAAGCTGGACGGGTGCCTCCCAGAAAGATCATCATCGACTGCGACCCGGGGATCGACGACGCGCTGGCGCTCGTCCTCGCCCACGGGAGCCCCGAGCTGGAGATCCTGGGGATCACCACGGTCGGCGGCAACGTCGAGCTGGCCAGGACCACCGACAACGCGCTGCGGCTCCGCGAGTTCCTGGGGTTCGGCGGCGTGCCGGTCGTCGCGGGCAGCGCGGGCGCGCTCCTGCGCCCCCGGGTGAACGCGGCCGGGGTGCACGGCGATTCCGGCCTCGGGGACGCGCTGCTGCCCCCGGCGTCGCTCCCGCCGGCCGCCGGGCACGCCGTGGACTTCATCATCGAGACGCTCCGGGCCGACCCGGGCGAGGTGACCCTGGTCGCCATCGGCCCGCTGACCAACGTGGCGCTCGCCGTGCTCAGGGAACCCGCGATCGTCGGCTGGGCGCGGGGGCTCACGATCCTCGGCGGGTCCTACACGCGGGGCAACTTCTCTCCCGCGGCCGAGTTCAACATCGCCGCCGACCCGGAGGCCGCCGCGGTCGTCTTCGGCGCGGGCTGGACGGTGACCATGATCGGTCTCGACGTGAGCCGCGGCGCCGTGACCACGCTGGCGGTGGCGGAGCGCATGGCGGCGATGGGCCGGCTCGGCACCGACCTGCTCCTGCCGTGCGTGCGGTTCTACGGCGTGATCACCGCCGAGGACGGGCCCGCGATCCACGACGCCTGCGCGATCGCCCACCTGATCGACCCGTCGCTGATCATCCTCGAACCCGCCGTCGTGGACGTCGAGACGGCCGGCCGCTTCACCGCCGGGATGACCGTGACCGACTTCGCCCTGCGGGGTCGCGCCCCCAACGCCCTGGTCGGCACCTCCCTCGACGTGGGCCGCTTCTGGGACCTCCTGCTCACCGTCTACGCCCGGGTCGCGGAGTCGATCGAGCCTTGAGGCCGGTTTCGGGGGACGGATCCCTCAGGGGATGATCCTGCGGCGGCGCAGGTCGCCGAGGATGTCCAGGAACATCGCCTCGGTATCGACGTACTCGTGGAAGCCGAAGCGCCGGGCCTTGGAACCGTCGGCGAAGAAGTCGTAGTCCCAGGAGAACACGGCGTCACCGAAGGCCCAGGAGGACACGTCCTCGTACGGGTGCGGCTCCAGCCCGTACTTCTCGGTCATGGAGTTCCAGAGCGGGCCCTTGTCGGCCATGACGACGTCGAGCGACATCGGCAGGGGAGGGGCCACCTCCAGGTCGAAGAACCCGGCGATCTTCGGCCACATGTCGTTCCAGCGGAAGAGGTCGCCGTTGTTGACGTTGAACGCCTGGTTGGCGCAGCGCTCGTCGGTCGCCGCCCAGATGGTCGCCCTGGCCAGCAGTCCCGCGTCGGTCATCTCCAGCAACGTGTCGTAGGCCCCCGGCCTGCCGGGGAAGCGCAGCGGCAGGCCCAGTTCCTTCGAGACGGCGCCGTACACCGCGATGACCATGGCCAGGTTCATCGGGTTGCCGAGGGCGAAGCCGCACACCACCGACGGGCGGATCGCGGTCCACGTCCACCCCGAGCCCTTCTGGCGCTCCTCGAGGAAGTTCTGCTGGTCGACGTTGAACTCCGGCGGCATGTGGTGCGGGTCGCTCTCGCGGGCCGGGGTCTTGAAGGGGCCCAGGTGCGCGCCGTAGACCTTGTATCCCTGCATGAGGCTGACGTGCCGCAGGCCCGGCGCCACCGGCTCGACCGCGTCGACGACGTTGACGAGCATGGCGAGGTTGGGCGGGACGAGCTCGGCCCAGGTCGGCCGGTCCTGGTAGGCGGCGTAGAAGATGTGGGTCACGTCGACGAGCTCGCCGAGCTTCTTGGCGCAGTCTTCCCGGTCGAGCAGGTCGGCCCGTATGTGGCGGACCCGGCCTGTGCTCTCCCCGCCGCGGCGTGACAGGCCGATGACGTCCCAGTCGCCGAGCGCCGCGAGGTGGTCGACCAGGTTGCGGCCGATCACCCCCTGTGCCCCGACGACGAGGGCGACCTTGGGCTGCGTGCTCATGGGTTCTTCTCCTGATCCGTGCGAAGCCTCCGCCTTGGACCGCGTCCCCCGCGGGAGGCCCGTGAACGGAGGCGGGGACTCGATTCTGCGTCGACCCATCGTCATAAGTCCAAGTGATGTTTTTTGTCCGGCCGATAAAAATTCTCTATGACGACGTCCGGGACCGGCAGAAGCCGCCCGCCGACATGGCCGTTGTGGGAGTTGTCGCGAAACTCCTCGCGCAGGGCGTCCGGCCGGCCCTGGTGGTTCTCGGCCACCAGGTGGCCGGCGATGGGCGGGCTGCCGAGAAAGGTCACGTCGTGTTCTCACTCTCTCCGGTTTCCTCGCCGGGACGCCGCAGCGTCCTGGCCTGCGCTGATGATCGAAACGTCGCGCCCGGCGGCCAACGTGAGCTGAGCCTCACTCCTTCAGAAACATAAGTAAAAATTATACTTTCTATGCTTGTGATAACTTCTGTGCATGCTGAGTCTGCGGCAGCTCGAGTATCTGGTGACGGTCGTCGACCAGGGTTCCTTCACACGGGCCGCTGAGACCCTCCACGTCACCCAGCCGGCCCTGTCGCACCAGATCCAGGCTCTGGAGCGGACGGTCGGCGCGCGGCTGCTCGAACGGCTGCCCAAGGCGATCCACCTCACGGCGGCCGGGCGTGCGATGCTGCCGCACGCGCGGGCCACCCTGGCCGACGCGGCCCGCGCCCTGTCGGCCGTACGCCGGACGACCGGGCTGGCCGGGGGAGAGCTGCGGCTGGCGACGGTCTACTCGATCAGCCTGGGCGTGCTGCCCGCTGCGCTGCGCGTCTGGAGCGGGCTCCATCCAGAGGTCGACGTCAGGCTCTTCGAGCACCGCCACGCCGGCGAACTGGCGGAGGCGATGGCGAGCGGGCAGGCCGACCTCGCCGTCGGTCCCCGGCCCGCGTCCTGGGCGGGGCCGGTGCGCACGCTCGGTGCCGAGGAGTTCGTCGTGGCCGTCTCCTCCGGCGATCCCCTCGCGTCCGGCGGGGCGACCTCGGTGGACCTGCACGACCTGCGCGACCGCCGCTGGGTCCACTACGCCCCCGGCAACGGCCTGGCCGACATCCTGGACCGCGCCTGCGCGGAGGCCGGGTTCCGGCCCAGGATCGCGGTGCGCACCGAGCAGACGGCATCGGCTCCAGCCCTCGCGGCTGCAGGTCTCGGACCCGCCCTCATCCCCGCCAACATCGTGCCCGGCGGGTACAAGGGCCACATCCTCCGGCCGAGGCCCGCCGTGACCCGCGTCCTCACCGCCTACGCTCGCACCGGGTTCGACGCCCTCGGCGGGGCCTTCCTCGCACTGCTCACCGAGAGCACGGCGGCCACGCTCCTTCCCCTGCCGGACGCTCACCCGGCCTCCTGAGCGTTCGGCTCCCCGCACGCCGCGGCCCGCGCCGTGAGATGCGGGCCGTGCGCGGCGTGATGTCAGCCCATCACGTCACCCCGTCATGCCGGGGAGTGTCATCCCCGTGAGGTCATGTCCAGAGGTCTCATGTCCGGGGGCGGAAGTGGGCCCGCAGCCGGGCCCTGGCCTCCTCGGTGGCGCCGAGGGCGTCCAGGCCCAGGAGGGCGGCGCCCATGATGGGCGCGACGTCGGCGACGATCAGCTTGGCCTGCGGCGCGCTCCCGGCGAAGCCGCGTTCCAGCAGCTCGCTCATGAGCGGGTGGCGGGCGGTGAGCACGCCGCCGCCCAGGACCACCTCCATCGGGACGGAGAGCAGGTCCAGGCGGCGCATCGCGACCACCGCGAGCACGACGACCTCCTCGGCCATCCGCGCCACCAGCGAGCGGGCCACCCCGTCCCCCTGGGCCGCGACCGCCATCAGCGCCGGCACCAGCTCGTTCAGCCTGCCGTAGGGCAGCTCGCCGAAATGGACGGCCAGGGACACCTCCTCGACGGTGCGGGTGCCGAAGTGCTCGCGGACCGCGGCGGCCAGCGCGCTCGCCGGGCCACGGCCGTCCTCGGCGCGCACCGCGTGCCAGAGCGTCTCCTCGCCGAGGCCGAGGCCGCCGCCCCAGTCGCCGGTGAGCCGCCCCAGCGCCGGGTATCTCGCCACCTCCCCCGACGGGGAGACCGCCACCGCGTTGATCCCCGCGCCGCACACCACGGCCACCCCCGCGGGCCCGGAGGCCCCGGCGCGCAGCAGCGCGAAGGTGTCGTTGCCGACGGTCGCCTCCCTGCCGTACCCCCGGGAGAGGATCTCCTCGCGGAGCGCCTCCTCCTCCACCGGCAGGTCCGCGCCCGCCACGTAGGCGGCCACGTGGTCGGCGTACGGCGTGGCCGCGCCGGGGCCGAGCGCGGCGCGCACGGTGTCGCCGATCGCGTCGATCGCGACGCCCACCCCCGTGGTCTGGGGCTGGAAGGCGCCGCCGCGCCCGGTGGCGAGGACCGAGCCGTCCTCGGCCACCAGCGCGATGTCGGTCTTGCTGTTTCCGCCGTCGACCGCCAGGACCGTTCTCACGCGGTCGCCCAGGACAGGTGCCCGCGGTTGGCCTCGATCAGGCGCCTGGCCAGGTCGCCGGAGAGCGAGGCCTGGCCGATCAGCGGGTGGGCCAGCAGCGCGTCGGCGACGCGGTCCTCGCCGCCGTGCAGCGCGGCCTCGATCGCCAGCGTCTCGTACGCCGTGACGTGGGCGATGAGCCCGGCGAAGAGGGGCTCCACCGGGGCGACGGGCAGCGCGGCCGCGCCCGCCGAGGTGATCGTGGCCGGGACCTCGATGACCGCCTCGTCGGGCAGGAACGGCAGCGTGCCGTCGTTGCGCAGGTTGACCACCTGGGTGTCGCCGCGGTCGCCGGCCAGCGAGGCGATCAGCGCCACCGCCGCCTCGGAGTAGAAGGCCCCGCCGCGCTTGCCCAGCAGCTCGGGCTTGGTGTCCACCGCCGGGTCGGCGTACAGCTCCAGCAGGGTCTTCTCCATCGCCGCGACCTCGGCCGCGCGCGACGGCTTGGCCCGCTGCTCCTCCACCACCAGGTCGTGCTCGTAGAAGTAGCGCAGGTAGTAGGAGGGCACCACGCCCAGGTGGCGGATGAGCGCGGCGGGCAGGCCGACGTCCCGGCCGATCTCCTCCGCGTGGCTCTCCAGCAGCTTGGGCAGCACGTCCACCCCGTCCAGGTGGACGGCCCGCTCCCAGGTGAGGTGGTTCAGGCCGACGTGGCCGAGCGAGATCCGCTCCGGGGCCACGCCCAGGTTCGCGGCGAAGCGGCGCTGGAAGCCGATGGCGACGTTGCACAGGCCGATGGCCCGGTGCCCGGCCTCCAGGAGCGCCCTGGTGACGATGCCGACGGGGTTGGTGAAGTCGACGATCCAGGCGTCCGGCGCGAGCCTCCTGACCTTCTCGGCGATGTCGAGCACCACCGGCACCGTGCGCAGCGCCTTGGCCAGCCCGCCCGCGCCGGTCGTCTCCTGGCCGACGCACCCGCACTCCAGCGGCAGCGTCTCGTCCACGTTCCGCGCCGCCTGGCCGCCGACGCGCAGCTGCAGCAGGACCGCGTGCGCCCCGGCGACGCCCTCCTCGACGGAGGTGGTCGCGACGACCGTGGCCGGGTGCCCGGCCCGCGCCAGCATCCGGCGCGCCATGCCGGACACCAGCTCGAGCCGGTGGGTGTCCGGGTCGACCAGCGCGATCTCGGTCAGCGGCAGCTCCTCGCGCAGCCGCGCGAACCCGTCGATCAGCTCCGGCGTGTACGTCGAGCCGCCCCCGACAACGGCGAGTTTCACCCTTTTACTCCTGTCAGCGTGACGCCCTCGATGAAGACCTTCTGGGCGAAGAAGAAAACAATGATCACCGGGGCCATGACGAGCAGCGTCGCCGCCATGGTGAGGTTCCACTGCACGCTGTGCAGTGCCCGGAAGGACGCCAGCCCGAGGGAGAGCGTCCAGCTTGCCTCGTTCGTGTGGGCGTAGAGCAGCGGACCATAGTAATCGTTCCAGCAGTAGAAGAACTGGAACAGGCCCACCGCCGCTATCGCCGGGCGCGCCATCGGCAGGACCACCCTGATCAGGGTCCGGAAGTCCGAGCAGCCGTCCACCCTGGCGGCCTCGGTGTACTCCCGGGGAATGCTGACCAGGAACTGCCGGAGCAGGAAGATGGAGAAGGCGTCGCCGAGCAGCATCGGCAGGATCAGCGGCCACAGCGTGCCGGTCAGGTCCAGGCGCGCCCAGATGAGATAGACGGGGACCGCGACGACCTGGGGCGGCAGCATCATCATCGTGATGACCGCGAGGAAGGCCAGCCTGCGCCCCCGGAAGCGGAAGCGGGCCATCGCGTACGCCACCGGGATCGACGACAGCAGCATGAACGCGGTGCCGAGCCCGGCGTACAGGAACGTGTTGCCCAGCCAGGCCAGCAGCCGTGACCTGGCGAACACGTCGGCGAAGTTGGCCCAGTTCCAGGTGCGCGGCCACAGGTCGCCGGTGAGCGCCTGGTCGTTGCTCATCACGGCCGTCAGCGCCACGAACACCAGCGGTCCGACGAACATCAGCGACAGCGCGACGGCGAGGGCGTGGGTGGCGATCCAGTACAGGATCACCCGGCCGCGCGGGCCGCGCGGCCCGCGGGAGGCGGGCCGTGCGGCCGGGGTGGCCGAGGCGGTGAGGGCGGTCACCGGTCCCCTCCTTCGTCGAACGCGCGGAACCTGCGGAGCAGGATGAGGGTGAAGACCGTGGAGAAGGCGAACAGCAGCAGGGCCAGCACGCAGGCGTAGCCCATGCTGAAGTCGCGGAAGCCCACGTGGAACAGCCACTGGGCCAGCGTCAGCGTCGACAGCTCCGGGTAGCCGGGCACGAAGGTGCTGCCGGGGGAGTCGGTGACCCCCGCCGCGACCCGGGAGGCGATCATCGCCTGGGTGAAGTACTGCAGGGCGTAGATGACGCCGGTGACCGTCGAGAACAACAGCACCGGCGAGATCGTCGGCAGCGTGATGCTCCTGAACTGCCGCCACGCGCCCGCCCCGTCGATGGCCGCCGCCTCGTACAGGTGCCTGGGCACGTCCAGCAGCGCCGCCAGGAAGATCATCATGGTGTTGCCGATGCCCCACATGGCCAGCATGGTCAGGCCGGGCTTGGACCAGTCCCTGTCGCCGAACCAGTCGGGCGCGGCGATCCCGAAGAGCTCGATGAACTGGTTGAGCGGCCCCGAGGGGTTCAGCAGGAACACGAAGGAGACCGTGCCGGCCACCACCGGGATCAGCGACGGCAGGTAGAACACCGTGCGGAAGAAGCCGACGCCCGCCTTGAGCCGGGTGAGCAGCCACGCCACGCCCAGCCCGAAGAGCACCTGGGCGGGGACCATGAGGACCACCAGCCACAGCGTGTTCCCGATGGAGACCCAGGCCCGGTCGTCCACCAGGAAGTAGCGGTAGTTGTCCAGGCCGATGAACTCAAGCGTGAACAGGTCGTAGCGGTGGAAGGAGAAGTAGACCGTCGCCGCGAGGGGGTAGGCGAAGAAGACCGCGAACCCCACCAGCCAGGGCGACATCCAAAGGAGGGCCTTGAGGCCCTCGCCGCGCCGCCACCTGGGCGGCGCGGCGTGGACGGTGCTCATCGAGGATCAGCCCCCGGAGAGCTTCATCTTGTCGTCGAGGCGCTTGTCGACCGCGGCGAGCCCGGCGTCGAGGTCGGTGGCCGAGCCGTTCTCCCACTTGACCAGGAACTCCTGCAGCGAGTCCTGGTTGAAGGTGCTGTTGACGTTGGCCGGGACCGTGCTCGTCTTCGGGTGGGCGAAGATGTCGAGGAAGGTCTGGAAGTTCGCGTCCTTCTTCAGGTCGGGCGACTCCAGCGACGCCTTGGTGGTCGGCACGTTGCGCAGCGCGTTGGAGAGCGTGACCAGCGCCGAGGTGTCGGTGGTCAGATACTTGACCAGCTCCCAGGCGGCCTGCGGGTTCTTGGCGCCCTTGGGCACGCCGATCACGGTGCCCGCGGTGAAGCCGCTGCCGTACAGGTCGGGCTTGGTGTCGGAGACCGGGAGCGGCGCGGTGCCGTAGTCGATGTCCCCGGCCTCGTTGGCGAGCATGGCGTTGCGCCACTCGCCGTCCAGGATCATGGCGATCTTGCCCTTGTAGAAGGGGTGGTCGGCCGACCACTCCTGGCCCAGGCTCTTGCGGAACTTCTCCAGCTTGTCGTACCCGTACCAGTCGACGAGCTCCTTCTGCCAGCGCAGCAGCTCCTTCCACGCCGGGTCGGAGCCGACCGCCGAGGTGCCGTCCGGCTTGTACCAGGTCGCGCCGACCATCGGGCCCATGTGCGAGGCGGAGTTCTCGTAGTACTGGAAGCTCGGGACGAACCCGGCGACCTTGATGTTCCCGTCGGCGTCGCGGACGGTGAGCTTCTTGGTCAGCTCGGTCAGCTCCGAGAGCGTCCTGGGCGGCTGCTCGCCCTTCATCAGGGCCTTGTTGTAGTAGAGCCCGTACGCGTCGGCGAGCAGCGGCATCACGCACCGCTTGCCCTCGTACTCGGTGTAGGAGCGCGAGACCTCCGGCAGCACGGACAGGTCGATGCCGTCCTGCTCGATCACCGAGGTGAGGTCCTGGAACGTTCCGCTGCGGCACCACTGGGCCACGTTGTCGGTGGTGAACGAGGAGGCGACGTCCGGCGCCTTCCCGCCGCGCACCGCCTGGGTGATCTGGTCGTCCTGCACGCCCTTGACCAGCTTGACGGTGATCTGGGGGAACTTCGTGCGGAAGCCTGCGACGGCGTCCTCGAACGCCTTGACCTCGGCGGGCGCGGAGAACCCGTGCCACAGCTCGATGGTGGAGGCCGGCAGCGCCGCGGAGGCGGAGCCCGACGGTCTGGGCTGGGAGCCCAGCGCGGGCGCGCTCTCGGTGCCCGCGGTGCAGGCGGTCAGGGTGGTGGCCGTCAGGGTGGCCAGGGCGAGGGTGAGAAAGCGTCGGTGCACGACGGCTGCCTCCTGGGGGCGGGGGATCTGGCGGGGTTCCGGGCGGGGTCCAGCGGGGCCGGGCGAGGTCCGTACGGTCCGTACGGTTCGGGGCCCGTGCGGGGTTCGGGGGGGTCAGGAGGGGACGGTGGAGCTGAAGACCTCGTCACGCGCGGTCGCGAGGGCGAGGTCGAGCGCGCCGGCGAGGACGGGATTGCCCTCGACGGTGGACAGCAGCAGCGGGGGCCGGGGGATGGTGAGCGCGTGGAGCTCGTGCTCGACGAGCTCGCGCAGGGTGTCGCCGCCGGCGAGGAGGGTCCCGCCGGTCAGCACGATGATCTCGGGGTCGACGACGGAGGTGATCGCGGCCAGCCCGACGGCCAGCCGGGAGGCGATGTCGCGCAGTCCGGCGCGGGCGTCGTCGGCGCGCCTGCCGGTGGACGCCGAGGCCTGCACGGCGTTCAGCACCGCCTGCGCGGGCGCGGTGCCGCGCACGCCGTACGACCTGAGGATCTTGAGCACCGCCGGGCCGCCGGTGAGGGCCTGGTAGCCGTGGTTGGCGTAGCGGCCGGTGTCCCTGGCGGTCGGCGCGCCGGGGGTGGGCATGTAGCCGACCTCTCCCGCGCCGCCGGTGGCGCCCCGGTGCAGCCGCCCGCCGAGGACCAGCGCGGCGCCGAGGCCCTCGTCGGCCCAGAGCAGGACGAAGTCGCGGTGGCCGCGGCCCACGCCGTGCGCCTGCTCGGCCTGGGCGACGAGGTTGACGTTGTTCTCCACGGCGACCGGCACGCCCAGGCCGTCGCCGAGGGTGCGGACCAGGTCCGGGATGTGCCAGCCGGGCATGTCCTTGCTGGTGGCGTACGCCATCCTGCCGGTGCCGGGGTCGATCGTGCCCTGGACGCCGATGACCACGCGCCGCAGCGCCGCGGGGGCGCCCGCGCCCTCCAGTGCGGCCCGGACCCGCTCCAGCGCGTCGCCGCCGGAGCGGCCGGGGCTGGGCAGGTGGTGCTCGCCGACCACGGCGCCGGTGATGTCGGCGACCCTGACGTCGATGCCCGCGCGGGTGACGTCCAGTGCGGCGACGTGCGCGGCGGCGGGATTGAGCCGGTACACCTCGGCGGTGCGACCGGGCAGTCCCTCGCGGATGCCGTCGAGCACGACCAGGCCCGCCTCCTGCAGGCGGATGAGAAGCTGTGAGGCGGTGGGCTTGGACAGGCCGGTGAGGGCGCCGATCTCCGGGCGGGTCAGCGGGCCGCGCTCCAGCAGCGCCTGCAGGGCGGCGCGGTCGTTGATCGCGCGCAGCAGGCTGGGAGTGCCGGGCGTCGGCTGGGTCACTGATCCTCCGCGTGCGTCCTTGCATCCACTGATGACGCAAAGTTAGGAAACTTTCCTAACTTCGAGTGAATGTAAGGAACCCGGCGGATTTTCGTCAAGCAGGCGGGGAGCGCCGCAATCAAGCTGTGATGACGGAGGGGCGGGTAAACTTCTCGACGGACCTGCTAAGGTGATGGTTTGTCATAACAACCAGCGCAATGGCCCGGAGTATCCCATTACTAGCAACGATAATGGAGCGACGGCAACCCGTCAAATCGAGCTGACCCGGGAGCAGGAGTATGTTTCCTGCCTTTATGCCCGGCTCGATCTGCTGCGCGAGCGCACCCAGCGGCAGCTGGACGGCGTCCTCGCGCAGGGCGGAAGTGGCGGCACGCATCAGAACCGCTCCGAGCGCGACAGCTTCGCCGGGATGTACGCCGAGCGCCTGGGCCGCCTGTGGGCGGTCGAGAACGGCCTGTGCTTCGGCCGGCTCGACAACGCCGACGACACCTCACTCTACATAGGCCGCATCGGCATGGCCGACGACGACCAGCGCCGGATGCTGATCGACTGGCGGGCGCCGGTGGCCCAGCCCTTCTACGGCGCCACCCCGGCGGCCTCGATGGGCGTCACCCGCCGCCGCCACCTGCAGACCAAGGGCCGCACGGTGATCGGGATCGACGACGATCTCCTGGACCTCGACAGCCTCACCGAGGAGGACGTGGCCACCCTCAACGGGGAGGCCGCGCTGCTGGCCTCCCTGGGGGCCAAGCGCACCGGCCGGATGCGCGACATCGTCGCCACCATCCAGTCCGAGCAGGACCGCATCATCCGCTCCGACCTCAACGGTGTGCTGGTCGTGCAGGGCGGTCCCGGCACCGGCAAGACCGTGGTCGCGCTGCACCGCGCCGCCTACCTCCTCTACACCCACCGGGAGAAGCTGGCCCGCAGGGGCGTGCTCATCCTCGGGCCGAACCTGACCTTCCTGCGCTACATCGAGCAGGTGCTGCCCTCCCTGGGCGAGACCGACGTGCTGCTGTCGACCGTCTCCGAGCTGTACCCGGGGGTCGTCCCGGGCCGTAAGGAGCGCCCCGAGGTGGCGGCGGTCAAGGGCGACGCCCGGATGGCCCAGGTCGTCGCGCGGGCCGTGCGCGAGCGGCAGCGGGTGCCGCGCAAGCCGATCGAGATCAAGCTCGACCGCTACACCCTCCGGCTGGAGGGCAACGTCCTGGAGGCCGCCCGCAGCCGGGCCGCCCGCTCCAAGAGGGCGCACAACGAGGCCCGCGCGGTCTTCGTCCGCCACCTGCTCAACGCGCTCGCCCGGCAGGCCGCCAGGCAGCTCGGCAAGGGCATGATCGACGACGACGAGCTGGCCGACATCCGCGAGGACCTGCGCACCGAGCGGCCCGTCAAGGCGGCCCTGAACCGGCTGTGGCCCTACGTCACCCCGCAGCAGCTCCTGATCGGGCTGTTCACCTCCCGCGAGCGCCTCGACCACGCCGCCGCCGAGTTCGGCGAGGCCGAGCGCGAGCTGATGCTGCGCGAGCCGCCCCGCACGGGGGAGAACTGGTGGGCCGAGTCCGACGTGCCGCTCCTGGACGAGGCCGCCGAGCTGCTCGGCGACATCGACCCCGCGGTGCTGCGGGCCGGGGCCTGGATGGCCGAGGAGGAGCAGGCGGCGCAGCGCGCCGCCGCGCTCGACGAGCGGCAGCACCAGCTCGCCTACGCCAAGGAGGTCCTGGAGCTGACCGGCCTGTCCGACATCATGGACGCCGAGAAGTTCGCCGCCCGCCACCTCGGCGACGACGTCTTCCTGACCACCGCCGAGCGCGCGGCGGCCGACCGCACCTGGGCCTTCGGCCACGTCATCGTCGACGAGGCGCAGGAGCTGTCGCCGATGGACTGGCGGATGCTGATGCGCCGCTGCCCGACGCGGTCGATGACGATCGTCGGCGACCTGGCCCAGACCGGTTCGTCGGCCGGGGCGCGTTCCTGGGGCCGGGTCCTCGACCCGTACGTGTCGGGGCGCTGGCGCGAGGAGACCCTCAGCGTCAACTACCGCACCCCGGCCGAGCTGATGGCCGTGGCCGCCGACGTGCTCACCCTGGTCGACCCGGCGCTGACCGCCCCGGCCTCGGTCAGGGAGACAGGGTCGCACCCGTGGGCGACCTCGCCGACGGCCTCCCTCGGCGAGGTCGTCAAGGCCGAGGTCGTCGAGGGCGGCCGGCTCGTCGTGATCGTCCCCGAGTCGCGCGCCGGGGAGTTCGGGGAGATCGTGGTCCGCTCCGTCGACGGCGCGGTGGCCGGGCCGGGGGCGGCGGCCCTGGACGCGCAGGTGGCGGTGCTGACCGTCGCCGAGGCCAAGGGGCTGGAGTTCGACGCGGTCGTCGTGGTCGAACCGGAGCTGATCCTGGGCGAGTCCCCGCGCGGGGCGAGCGACCTTTACGTGGCGTTGACCCGCGCCACCCAGCGGCTTGGCGTCGTGCACGACGGTCCGCTCCCCGGCGCGCTCGCTCGACTTGAGAGACATCGGATCACATGAGACCATTGACGGCTCTCGTCGATCATGTCCCAGCTGCGAAAACTTGATGTTTCCGCAGTTGGTGACACGGTTGACATCTGCGCTGGGCTCGGTAGTTTGCTGCCCAGTCCAGCACGGGACTGGCCGGTCGGCCGCCTTTCGACATCGCCGTCTCCTGCGCCCGTGACGGGGGATCACCCCGTCCGTACAGCCAGGCGCAGGGCCGGCAGTCCGTCGAGGCGGGGCACTCCTTCCGGGCGGGGGGTTGGACCCAGGAGGGGTCCGGGCACCCAGTAGACAACGGCAATCCGCGCTCGCCGCCGACGGGACGGAACCGGTCCGAAGGGTCGCCCGGGCCCTCTTCCCGCTCCCGTGCGAGCGCCGCAAGCGTCGGGGCGGCCCGGGGTGTCGAAAAGGACACCCCGGGCCGCCCCGTTGCCGCGTCTGAAGACACTTGTGGCAGTTTTTGTCGGATTTATCGTGCTTTAGTGTTGTTTCTGATTGATATGGTGCAGGGCTTTTGGGGGCGTGCCCACCGGGCGGTAGCGTTCCGGCTAGGAAGACCGGCTGGGAAGACCAGGCGCCACCCGCCCGCACGACATCGCAAGGAGCCCCGCCCGTGGTGCAGGACAAGACGGCCGTCCCGGTACCGGAGAGGCCCGCGGCGGGCGATCCCGCGGACGGCTCGGCGGCCGGCCCGGTGAGCGGTCCGGCGGGCGGTCTCGCGGACCGTCCGGTGGCCGGGGGCGCGGACGGCCCGCCCGGCGCGGAGGACCCGTCCGGCGCGGAGACCCCGCCCCCTGCCTCGCGCCTGGCACTGCCCGCCCGCGTCGCGGGCGCGGTGGCCGGCGGCCTGCTGATGTTCCTCGCCTTCCCGCCGCTCGGGCTGTGGTTCCTCGCGCCGCCCGGCATGACCCTGGCGGTCCTAGCGGTCCGCGGCACCCGTCCGCGCCGGGGCGCGTGGCTCGGGTTCCTGGCCGGGGCCGCCCTGCTGCTGCCCGGCCTGCACTGGGTGAGCCCGATCGGCGCCGACGCCTGGCTGGGCCTGGTCGCGATGGAGAGCGTCTTCTACGCCGCCTGGGGGGCGGGGGTCGCCCTGGTGACCCGGTTGCCCCTGTGGCCGTTGTGGAGCGCCGCGCTCTGGGTGGCGGCCGAGTGGGCGCGGGGATGGTTTCCCTTCGGCGGATTTCCCTGGGCGCGGGTGGCCTTCAGCCAGGGGGAGTCGATCTTCACCCCGTACGCCGCGCTCGGCGG
This sequence comes from Streptosporangium sp. G12, assembly GCF_052983175.1. Lineage (NCBI taxonomy): Bacteria > Bacillati > Actinomycetota > Actinomycetes > Streptosporangiales > Streptosporangiaceae > Streptosporangium > Streptosporangium sp. G12. The sequence continues at coordinate 24,344 of NZ_JBRIQO010000022.1, forward strand.
GGCGCCGCTGGTGAGCTTCGCGGTGGCCCTGTGCGGCGGCCTGCTCGCCCTGGCGGCGGTGCGCTCGTTCCCCGCCCTCCGCTCGATCGCGGCCTCCCGCCCGATCGCGTCCTCGGGCCCGCCCGCCTCTCCCGGCCCCCGCCCCGCCCGGGGCGCGCGCCGGGGACGGGCGCTGGCCCTGCCGCTGGCCCTGCCGCTCGCCGGGGCGCTCGCCGTGCCGGCCGCGGCCCTCGCCGTTCCCCGGTACGGAGACGAGGGCAGGAGCGTGACCGTCGGCGTCATCCAGGGCAACGTCCCCGGCCGGGGCATGCACCCGCTGGGCGACGAGCCCGCCGTGGTCCTCGGCAACCACACCCGGATGCTCCACCAGATGGCGCGGGACGTCAGGGAGGGCAGGACACCCCGCCCCGACCTCGTCGTGCTTCCGGAGAACTCCACCGACATCGACCCGCTGAGCAACGAGTTCGCCCGGAACGAGATCGACGCGGCGGTCAAGGACGTCGGGGTGCCCGTCCTGGTCGGCGCCGTGGTCAGGATCGGCGAGAACAACCGGGCGACCCGCAGCATCGTCTGGGACCCGGTCACCGGTCCCGGCGCCTACTACGACAAGCAGCAGCTGGTCCCCTTCGGGGAGTTCACCCCGCTCAAGGGTCTCGTGCTGGCCCTGTTCGAGCGGGCCTCCCTGGTCGGCAGGCAGTCGGTGGCGGGCACCCGCGACGGCGATCTCAGGCTGGGCCCGGTGACCGTCGGGGCGATCAACTGCTACGAGGTGGCCTTCGACGGCATCGTGGGCGACACCGCCAGGACGGGCGCCACGCCGCTGGTGGTGCAGACCAACAACGCCACCTACGCCCTGACCAACCTGCCGCCCCAGCAGCTCGCCATGTCCCAGCTGCGGGCCGTGGAGCACAATCGAGCGGTGATCACTTCCGCGATCACCGGCATATCGGCGTATGTGACCCCGAGCGGTTCGATCGCCTGGCGGACCGGCGAGCTGGTGCCGGCCATGAACGTGCTGACCGTTCCGGTCAGGACCGCGCGGACCGTCGCCACCCGCGTGGGCGCGCTGCCCGAATGGGCCCTGATACTTGTGGGTGCGGGTGCGGTGGCCGCCGCCTGGCGGCGCCGGAGACCCCGCGTGGGGCACTCCGTGAACCGGGAGGATGATCAGCAGGTGGGAGACGCGTGATGAAGCGAAGGCTTGGTCGGGTGCTCGTCATCGTCCCGACGTACAACGAGCGGGAGAACCTGCCGCTGATCACCCGGCGGCTGCGCGAGGCGGTGCCCCAGGCCCACCTCCTGATCGCGGACGACGACAGCCCCGACGGCACGGGGGCGATCGCCGACAAGCTGGCGGCCGACGACGACCACGTCCACGTGCTGCACCGGCCGGCCAAGCAGGGACTGGGCGCCGCCTACATCGCGGGCTTCCGCTGGGGTCTGAAGGAGGGCTTCGGCGTCCTCGTGGAGATAGACGCCGACGGTTCCCACCAGCCGGAGGAGCTGCCCAAGCTGCTGGCCGCGCTGGCGAAGGGGGCCGACCTGGCGATCGGGTCCCGGTGGGTGCCCGGCGGCAAGGTCGTCAACTGGCCCGCCTCGCGGGAGTTCCTGTCGCGCGGCGCCAACATCTACACCCGGCTGGTGCTCGGCCTCCCGGTCAGGGACGCCACCGCGGGCTTCCGCGCCTACCGCGCCTCGGCCCTGGAGAAGCTCAACCTGGACGACGTCGAGTCGCGCGGCTACTGCTTCCAGGTGGACCTGACCCTGCGTACGGCCGTCTGCGGGATGCGCGTCAAGGAGGTGCCCATCACCTTCGTGGAGCGCACCGTCGGGGCCAGCAAGATGAGCCGCGGCATCGTGGTCGAGGCCCTGTGGCGGATCACCGTCTGGGGCGTCACCGGCCTGCCCGCCCGCCTGCGCCGCCGCCGCGATCGCCGTCGCTGACCTCGCGGCTCCGCGGCTCCGGGGTCTCGCGTCCACCCGGACGGTCCGGGCGGCCCGGACGCGGCTCCGCGGTCCCGCGGCCGGGCCGTCCGGGGCGCTCCCGCGAGGCCGCCGGACTCCCCGGGGGGCGCGATCCTGAGAGTCCGCTGAGGACGCCGTCCACGCTGAGCGAAAGCGGAACGCGCCGCCGCTCCGGGACGTTGTTCATGTCGTACGGCTGTCGCACGAGTTGAGGCGAAAATGCGCATTCTGCTGTTCCTGACCTTCCTCGTGGTGCCGGTCCTCGAGATATGGGTGCTCATCCAGGTCGGCCAGGTCATCGGCGGGTGGCCGACGGTGGCCCTCCTGCTCGCCGACAGCCTGCTCGGCGCCTGGATCGTGCGCCGCGAGGGCCGCCGGGCCTGGCGCAATCTCCAGGGCGCGCTGCAGAGCGGCCGGATGCCCGACCGCGAGCTCGCCGACGGCGGGCTGGTCCTCGTGGGCGGCACGCTGCTGCTCACCCCGGGGTTCCTCACCGACATCCTCGGCTTCCTGTGCCTGCTGCCGTTCACCCGGCCGATGGTCCGCAGGCTCGGATCCTGGTTCTTCGCCCGCCGGGTCCGCACCCTCGTCGCCAGGAACGCGGCGGGCGCCGGGCTCGGCTCGCCGTTCGGCGGCCCGGGATCTCCCTTCGACGTGCTGCGCGACGCGGGGAGGCCTCCGGGCTCGGGGCCGGTCGTCCACGGCGAGGTCGTCCGCGACGAGCCGGGGGGCGCGGGGGCGCCGGGTGGCGCCGGAGACTCCGGCCGGGGTCTCACCGATCGCTGAGCGCGGCCAGGCGGCGCAGCGAGAACCGGAACAGGGCCGCGTTCAGCGGCTTGATCACCTGCCAGCCGAGCCGTCCGGCCGCGCCGAACGGCACGTCGAGATCCTCCTCCCAGACGATCGTGCTGCCGCCGCCCTCGCGGGGCAGCACGCGGAAGACCCCGGTGCCGCGCACCGGCCACCCGGTGTGCCGGACCCCCACGCTCCTCGGCGGGTCCCACTCGGTGATCTCCATGGTGTCGAGGAACCCGGCCGGTCCCACCCCGGTGAAGGCCTCCAGGCGGCTCCCGACGCTGTGGCCGTTCCCGGCGGTGACGCGCGCCCGGGTCAGGACCATCCACTCGTCGTGTCTCGGCCAGTTGGTGAGCACGGCGAACACCCGTTCCGGCGGGGTGTGCGCGTCCACCGAGACGCTGATGCGGGAACTGGTCATGCCCGGATCCTTCCCTCGTGGCCGGTGGCCGACCCTCGGGCGTCGCCGTGTCCGTGAGATCCTGCCATGGACGTTGACAGGAAAACCCTGTTTTTCTACCTTTTAAGTCGGAATTTCGCATGACTCGGAATCGTGAGGGTGTGACGGCGCGACACGCGCCGCGGCGAGCCCGGGGCGGTCCGCGGCCGCGAGAACGGGGAGAGGGGCGGTTTCGCACATGACCGCGTTCACGCAGGGAACCGGCCTGGTCGAGGTCCGGCCGGTCGGCTGGGACGACGCGGCGGCCGTGGCGCTCCGGCGGGCCATGACGGAGGAGATGGACGCCCGCTACGCCGACGTGCTCGCCGCGGGCCTCATGCCCAGCGGCATGAACGTCGAGCCGGGGACCGTCGCCTACACCGGGGTCGCCCACGCGGCGGAGGGCGTCGCGGTCGGCCACGTGGCGCTGCGCCGGCTCGGTGACGACATGGAGCTCAAGCGGATGTTCGTGACCCCGTCCCACCGGGGCACCCGCGTGGCGCGGGCCCTGCTGGCCGCCGCCGAGGACGCGGCCCGCGCGCTGGGCGCGCCCCGGGTCGTCCTGCAGACCGGTCCCCGCCAGCCGGACGCGGTGCGGATGTACGAGCGGGAGGGCTACACCCCCATCCCCGTCTTCCCTCCCTACGACCGGCTCCCGGGCTCCCTCTGCTTCGAGAAACTCCTCTGACGCGGGCTTCGCACGCCGGGGGCCGGGCGTTCCGGTGGATCTCCCGCCCGCCGGGAGCCGGGCCTTGGCCGGTCCCCGGACACGGGTTCGCCGGCCCGGCCGAGGGAACGGCCGGACCGGCGAGGCGCTCGCGGGCGTCCGTCTAGGACGGGGACGCCGCGTACTCGGGACTGTCGACGTAGATCTGACCGAAGTCGATCGCCGGGGCGAAACCGGCGAAGTTGCGCTGGACCTCGGCTCTCTCCGCCGTGTTCGGGTTCGGGTTGGTGCAGCTCGTGCCCGCGCTCGCGCCGGACATCAGGTCCGTGCACCGGCCGGTACGCCGGTCGGGCAGGCCCAGGATGTGGCCGATCTCGTGGGCGGCGATGCGCAGCGGGTTGTGGCCCTGCGCGGTCGCCTGCCGTCCCATCCACACCGTTCCGCGACCCAGGCTGGTGGGCTGCGCGCGGGGCCAGCCGTTGTCGGCGAGCACCACGAAGTCCGCGGGGCTGCCGGCCACCAGTCGTACGTTCGAGACGCTGGAGTTCCAGATCTGGGCCGCCTGGTCGACGGCGGACCGGAACTCCGCGGCCCTGCTCGCGTCGTATCTGAGCACGCGAACCGCCGCGGTGCGGGCGTCCGCCGCGTGGGCGGGCGTCGCCTGGGCGGGGGTAACCGTCACCAGGAAGGCCAGCCCCAGGATGAGGGCGACGCCGAAGCGGATGATCCTTGACATCTCTAGCGGGCCTCCTCGGCCATCGGGGGGTTGCTCACGGGGAGCAGCTGGTGAGGAGGCGAGATCAGCCGGTGACGAGCGTCAGCCCGTACGCCGAGAGGATCTCGTTGACCGGCTGGTGGTAGGTCGTGCCGCCGACGCTGCAGTTGCCGGAGCCGCCTGAGGTGACACCCTGGGCCTGGCTGCCGGAGATGAACGAGCCGCCGGAGTCGCCGGGCTGGGCACACGCGCTGGTGCGGGTCAGGCCGCTCACCGTGCCCTGCGAGTACCTCACGCTGGCGTTGTGCTGCTGGATGACGCCGCAGCGCCAGCCGGTGGTGGAGCCGGAGCGGCAGATCGAGGCGCCGACCGAGGCCTGGGTGGAGCCGCGCACGGTGACGTTGGCGCCGCCGGAGCCGCGGACGTAGGGGGTCACGGTGTGGCCGGGGGTGGAGACCCAGGCGTAGTCGTTGCCGGGGAACGACGAGCCGTAGAAGGTGCCGGAGGGGCTGCTGGTGGTGGCTCCCGCCCTGCCGCAGTGGCCGGCGGTCACGAAGCCGGGGGCACTGCCCCGGCGCGCGGAGAAGCCGATGCTGCAGCGGCTGCTGCCGATGTAGTAGGCGTTGCCGCCGATGATGTTGATGAAGGCCTGGGGCTGCTCGGTGGAGAGCACCACCTTCACGACGCCCTTGTCGGCGCCCGCGGCGGCGGCGAGGGCCTCGCCCGCGGCCTGGCTGCCGGCGAGGATCACGACGCTGTTGGTCGTGACGTCGACGTACCAGAGGGACGCGCCGGCCTTCGCCTCCGCCGACGCCCCGTCGAGCTTGGCCTTGACGGCCTCGAGGTTGGCCAGGGAACGGCCGACGATCACGGGCTGCGCGCCCTTGGCCCTGATGGCGCCCGCGTCGGCGGCGTCGGTGGTGGCCACGGAGAGCTGGGAGGCGTCACCGTTGAGCCAGGCGCCGGCGTACTCGGCGCCGAGCTCCTGGGTCAGGGCGGCCTCGGAGGCGGCCGCGCGGTGCTCGTTGGCCAGGCGCTGGACGGCCTGCTCGGCGGTGAGACCGAGGTCGCGCTGGAGGGCCTCGATCATCGTTGCGGGAGGCTGGGCAGGGGGGGCGGATGCCGCGACGGCGGGCGCCACGGTGGCGACCAGGTACAGGGCCACGGTAGCGGCGCCGGTCAGGAGGGTACCTCGACGTAACATGAACACTCCTTGTGAGGGGTGATGTCAAGGTATGGGGGAGAGGCCTGCGGAGGGATCTCCCAAAGAATCCCTATCGCGATGTTATGGGGACCTTGATGGCTTTCTGGGGCGATGAACGGTGAGGGCACGGCGACCTGTGCGAGGACCGCGGACGCCTTTCCCCTGGAGGCGTGATGTGACCGAAACGGTCGAGGAATATGGCCGAAACGGCGGGCGAGTGATCGACGATCGCGTGATTTCCCCCTCGCGCGGCCGGGGGGAACTCTGGAAGACTGGTCGCCGCGCCTTCGGCGCACGGGTGCCGACTTTTGACAGCGATCAAACGGAGCAGCGTCGATGACTTGTTCTGGACATCCAGAACTCGCGAGGATGGGTCGCTGCGCCGCACGTGCGGCCGCCCGCGGGGAAGGCTCCCTCGCGGGATCCGTTCCGTGTCTCCCCCGGACGCGCCCCGCGCGGACCGTCGTCCCGGCCTCCCACCGTCCGGCCGTCACGGCACGGATGTCACAGAAGGACACGTGTCATGACTGACGAAGCCGCCGCCGACGGCGGGAGCGAGGAGACGGCGACGCTGCCGCGCCGCGTCGACGCGCTCCGGTGCCCGCACACCGAGCCCGGCGAGCGCCGCTGCGTCCTGCCACCCGACCACGATCTGGACCACGTCTACCCGCACCAGAAGGCTCCCGCGCTGTGCGCGGGTGAGTGACGGGCCGGCCGCCCACCGGTCGTTCCCGCCTCCGGCCCCGCGGACAGGCCCGCCGGTGCGGGGGAGATCCCCTCAGAGGGCGCCGGCCACCTCGGCGGCGGCCACGGCCGCGCGGACGGCCTGCGCCGGGTCACCCTCGTGGTAGCGCCGCTCGCTGGGTTCGATGTTGTCGAGGAACTCCTGGTAGCGGAGGGCGTACGCGAGATGCTGCAGCGGTTCCGCCAGGATCAGCGCGCGGGCCGGGTCGCAGCCGGGGACGCTCGCCGCCCACGTCTCGCACCAGGCCTCCGCCGCCGCCTCCCAGCGGTCGGCGGGCAGGAAGTCGCGGGGCCGCAGCCCGTCGAGGGCGGGGTGGCCGTAGTGGCTGTCGGCGAAGTCCAGCACGACGGTGCCGCGCGGCCCCGACACCCAGTTGCCCGGGTGGAAGTCGCCGTGCACCAGCGTGCACGGCAGGCCGCAGGACTCCAGCGCGGCGGTCAGCGACGGCAGGCGGCCGGCCAGCCGGTGGGCCAGGCGCAGCTCCCCGGCGTCCAGGTCGCCGGCCGCCTCGCCGTCGAGCAGCCCGCCCACCAGGGCGGCCAGGGCCGAGGGCGTGCGGTCGAGGAGCCCGCCGGGCCGCCCGCCGCCCCAGCGCCCGGCGAGGGCCGCCTGCGCCCTCGCCAGCCGGCTCACCGCCTCGGCGACGATCTCCCGCGGGGCGTCGCGACAGTCGGCGCCGGGCACGTGCTCCAGGAGCACCCGCCGGTTCGGGGTGTCGGCCGCCACGACGGCGGGCACCAGGCCGGGGTCCTCCGCCGCGAGCATCCCGATCGCGCGGGCCTCGTCGGCGGCGAAACCAGGAGTGATCTTCAGCCAGACCGGCCCCGGACTCGTGGGGATGCGGAACAGCCCCGCCAGGTTCCACGTCCTCACCTGACGCGCGGGCCCCTCGGGGGGCCTGCCCGCCTCGCGCAGCGCGGTCCCGGCCCAGCCCAGTGCCTCGCGCACCCCCGAGGCCTTCGCCCACTCCGCCCGGTGCGCCACGGGGGCCGTCAGGTCCGCGGGCGCGGACGGCCTCCCGGCCGCGTCCGCGGCGCCGGACCCGAAGGAGGCCGGGCCGGCCGCAGGGCGGCCGAGGGCCTCGACGTGGTAGGTCGTGTGGCCCTCGCGGGGGCCGCGGCCCCGATCCTCGGCGTCGACCAGGCGCAGCACCACCACGGGCGTGCCGAGCGTCTCCTCCAGGTGGGCCACGACCGATCCGACCTCGGCCCACCAGGGGTCGGCCACCGGGAACGGCCCGACCGTTCCCAGCCACTTGTCGCCGGCCGTCACGAGGGCGCTCACCGTGCGGCCCGACGCCTCGGTTTCGCTCACGGGGTGCTCACCGTGCGGCCTGATGCCTCGGCTTCGCTCACGGGGGCGTTCACCGTGCGACGCGATGTTTCGCTCACGCGGGCAGTGTGCCGTCGGGGAGGCCGTCGCCGCCACGGGTTTTCGCCGGGCCTCCTCGGGCCTCCCCTGGCCCTCCCCTGGCGGGGAGGGTGCCCGGTCAGTGCCCGGGGCCGTGGTCGTCGAACAGGGACGGCTCGCGCCGCCGGTTCGGCCGCGCGTGGGGTTCCATCGGCCCGGCGGGGTGGCGGTCGTCGCCCGCGCGGTCGCGCCGCAGCTGCGACCGGAGTTCCGCGTCCTCGCGCAGCTCCTGCTCGGAGGGGGACAGGAAGATGGCCAGGAGCAGTCCGAGGGTGAGCAGGCTGATCCCGACGAGCAGGGGCAGCATGAAGTCCATCCCCTGTGCCCCGCTCGCCGGCGCGGCGTCGGCGTGCGCACCGACGCCGACGGCGAACATGCCGGTGTAGTGCATTCCATTCACTGCGAGTCCCATCAGCAGGGCGGCGCCGGTGGTGGCGAGCGCACCGCGTACGCGCAGGCTGAACCAGAGCGCCACCGTCGCCGCGACCACGGCGATGAGCAGCGACAAACCGACCAGCAGAGGGTCGTAGCTCACGGGCGCGGACATGTTCATGGCCGCCATGCCCAGGTAGTGCATCCCGGCCACGCCCAGGCCGGTGAGCAGCCCGCCGCCGACGAGCGCGCCGGTGCTGTTCTCCCTGCGCGAGACCAGGAAAAGGCCGGCGCCGACGACGACGACCGCGAGCAGCGCGGACGCGACGGTCAGCGGTACGTCGTAGCGGATCGACGTGCCCTGCACGTCGAAGCCCATCATCGCGATGAAGTGCATCACCCAGATGCCGGTCCCGCCGATGGACAGGGCCGCGCCGCCGAGCCAGCGCGCGCGCGAGCCGCCCTCCGCCCCGCGCGCCCGCGCGGCGAGCAGCAGCCCCAGCAGGCAGCCGATGCTCGACATGATGTACGAGGCCGCCGGCGTGACGAACCCGTAGGCGAAATGGTCGATGGCAGGCATGGCGGGCTCCTGGCGGAGGGGAGAGGGTTGGAACGTGCCAAAGGGAGGTCGGGTCTGGCGGCGTGCGGGATCGGTCGTGGGGTGACCCGGACCGTGACTGGTTGACCGACCAATCACTGCGAGGGGTGCTCACCTTACAGTTCCGTGGCTCCGAATGGCCATAATGGGGTGATTAAGAATGTCTAAAAGGATCACTCGGTGACTGTTCCGCTCACGTGAAGTGAACATTCCAGGAGAGGAGGAGAGCCGATGACCAGGCTCACCGGTCAAGGACGGAAGACGCCGCCCCCGGTATGGCCGGAGGACCGCTACGAGGTCGTCTGCGAGCGTGTCGAGCCGCACGGGGGCACCCGCGACCGCTACCACTTTCCCCGGCACGCGGTGCACTCGGCTCGTGACCTGGAGACGGCCGGGCTCGCCAGGAGGGTGCGCGTGGTCAGGCTGTCCGACGGAGTGGTGATCTACGACCGTGTCGACGGCGTCGACCTGCCCGCCGACGAATGGTGATCCACCGGTTCCCCGGAGGAGGGCGGGGGAGCCGGGTCAATCCCCCGGGCGGGGGTAGAGATTCTGGATGGACGCCGATGCGCCACCCGCGCCGGCCGCCCTGGGTGGTGCCGTGAGTGTCGAGGAGTGGTCGTGGACGGATCCATGTCATCTGTACCGCGAACGGACGGGAATCGCGGGAACGGCAGGATGAGGCCCTGCGAAGGACGCGCGAGAATGCTCGCGGGACTGGCCGAGGCCAGCCACATGAGCGCGATGGAGGATCTACCGGCCATCGTCGAGGAGCACGCCGCCCACGTCGGGCTGTACGACGTGCTGATCTACCTGGCCGATCTGCAGCAGGAAGTGCTGCGCCCGCTGAACGGCCATGGCGCCGGTGAGGAGACGGATCGGGAGAAGGGCGAGCTGCGGATCGACGGGACGCTGGCGGGCCGGGCCTTCCAGGAGGTGCGCATCCTGTCCAGGCCCCCTCTGGAAGACGAACCGGGCCGTTGGTGGGTGCCGCTGCTCGACGGCACCGAACGCCTGGGGGTACTGCGCGTCAGTCTCCGGCCGCGGACGGACGGGAAACGGGCCCAGGAGGACATGAGGCATCTCGCGTCCATGGTCGCGCTGCTGCTGGCGAGCAAGCACTCCCAGAGCGACTCCTACGCCCGGCTGGTACGGACCCGGCCGATGAACGTCGCCGCCGAGATGCAGTGGAACCTGTTGCCGCCGCTCACCTTCGCCACCGAGAAGGTGGTGATCGGCGCCGCGCTCGAACCGGCCTACGAACTCGGTGGCGACGCCTTCGACTACGCGCTGGCCGGCGATTCCGTCCACCTGGCGATCTTCGACGCGATGGGCCACGACGCGTCCGCGGGGCTGACCGCGAACCTCGCGGTGGCCGCCTGCCGCAACCGCCGCCGCCAGGGCGCCGACCTCGTCGAGGTCAGCGAGGGGATCGAGGAGGTGCTGATCGAGGAATTCGGCGTGGGCAACCGCTTCGCCACGGGGATCCTGGCCGACCTGGACATGCGTACCGGCGTGTTCACCTGGGTCAACCGCGGGCACCACCCCCCGGTGGTGATCAGGAGGGGGCGCTGGGTCGCCACCCTGCAGTGCCCGCCCGCTCACCCGATGGGTCTCGGCCTGGCACTGGCCGTGACCCCGTGCAGGGAGCAGCTGGAACCCGGCGACCGCGTACTCCTCTACACCGACGGCATGACCGAGGCCCGTAACCGGCTGGGGCAGGAGTTCGGCCTGGAGCGCTTCGTCGACTTCATCATCCGCCGCAACGCCGACGGCCTTCCCGTACCGGAGACCTTGCGCCGCCTGATCCGCAGCGTGCTGGAGTATCACGACGGGAGGCTGCAGGACGACGCGACCGTCCTGCTGGTGGAGTGGCGGGGCGGCGCCCAGGGGAAACTGCGCCTCTGAACCGGGCGCCGCGGAGGCCGTGCCGCCCGTGCCGGACGCGGGGCGCCGGGGTCAGGGCGCGGACAACCCCGGAGGGTAGGGGCTCTCGCCGTCCCGGATCGCCGCGAGCATCCGGGCCGCGTACGCCCGCACGGCCTCGTGCAGGCCGTGGCCGAAACTCACGCGGGCCACCCCGAGGTCCGCCAGCTCGCCGAGCGACGGCGTGCCGGGGCGGAACAGGATGTTGATCGGCCCGCCGATCCCCTCCACCAGCGCGCGGACGGCCCCCGCCTCGGCCGCGAAGATCGGATAGACGCAGTCGGCGCCCGCCTCCAGGTAACGGCGGCCCCGCCGCACCGATTCGGCCAGCCTCTCCTCGGCGCTCCCCGTACCGTGGATGTAGGTGTCGACCCGGGCGTTGATCACCAGGTCCACGCCCGCGGCGGTCGCGGCGGCCCTGACGGCGCCGAGGAGGGCGGCCTGCTCGTCGACGTCGGCCATCGCCCCGGTCCGGGGGTCGGAGTCCTCCAGGTTGCAGCCGGACGCCCCCGCGGCGACCAGCCGCTCGACCAGCTCCGCGGGCTCCAGCCCGTAGCCGCGCTCCATGTCGGCGGTGACGGGCAGGCCGACCGAGCGGCTGATCCTGGCGATCGCGGCCAGCATCTCCCCGACGGGCGTCTCCTCGCCGTCGTCGTACCCGAGCACCGGGGCGATCGCGGCGCTGCCGGTGGCGATCACCGGGAAGCCCGCCGCCTCGACGGCGCGGGCCGACGCGGCGTCCCAGACGTTGGGCACCACCAGCGGACGGCCGGGTACGTGCAGCGCCCGCAGCGCCGAGGCCTTCCCGCGGGCCGTGGACGCGGTGCCGCCGGTGTCCTCGCTGGTAGAAGTGGTCATGGGAGCGACCCTAGGGGGAGAGCGGACCGATCTTAAGGGCCAATTCCGCGCCAATCCATTGGGCCACTTCCCCTCGGGCCCGCCGCCGGGGGAGGAGCCGGACGCCCTTCCGTGGCCGGGACGGCCCTCCGGGATCGGGAAAGCGTGAGACCCCCGGCCCTGGTGGGCCGGGGGTCTCACGCTTTCCGAACTCTCTGAAATCGGTCAGGCGCTCTTGCGGCGCTGGGCGCGTAGAATCGCCAGGCGCTCGTTGAGCACCTCCTCCAGGTCCTCGATCGTGCGGCGCTCCAGCAGCATGTCCCAGTGCGTCCGTGGGGGCTTGGCCTTCTTTGCCTCCGGCAGCTCGCCGTCCACCCGGAGGGCGGTCGCGCCGCACATGCGGCACTCCCAGGTCGCCGGGATCTCGGCTTCAGCGGCAAGCGGAACGTCGAATCGATGACCCTTCGGGCAGGTGTAGGACACCTCCTGGCGCGGGGCCAGATCGGTGTTGCGGTCGTTCTCGTAGCTGGTCGCCCCGAGTCTGGTGCCGCGTAGCGCACGCTCGCCCATGTCTGAATGCCTCCTGAGGGCCCCGTCGTGAGGGGTTCGTCTCCCACGGCGTACAACGCTTGATACCGTGTGTGGATTCCCACAGACAGGGTGATCCAATCGCACGTTCTTGACCCGGTCTGCGAAGGGCCCTCTTTTCTGGGGTTTCTCAGATGCGTTCGGGCACCTGGTTTCCGGCCGCCCTGATGGCCTTGGGCAGGTCGATGAGGGCGAGCAGCACGAAACCGAGCACGAAGAAGATCATCAAAGAGATGATGCCCAGGCGGTAGCTGTCGGTCAGCTGGAGCGCCAGGCCGAGGGTGAACGAGCCGAGGAACGTCGAGCCCTTGTCGCTGATCTCGTACAGGCTGTAGTACTCCGCCTCCTTGCCCTTCGGGATCACATGGGAGAACAGCGACCGCGACAGGGCCTGGGTCCCGCCCATCACGATCGCGATGGCGAACGCCAGCGCGAAGAAGGGCAGGGCCGCGCCCCTGGGCAGGAAGTAGGCCACGGCCACCACGGCGATCCAGGCGATCAGCGCGACCATCACGACCCGCTTGGCCCCGTACGAGGCGGCGAGCCTGCCGAGCAGCAGGGCTCCGAAGAAGGCCACGAACTGCACCATCAGGATCGCCTGGATCCGCACGTCCTGGGCTAGCCCGAGCTCCTCCTGGGCGTAGGTGGCCGAGAAGGAGATGACGGTCTGCACGCCGTCGTTGTAGATGAGATAGGCGACCAGGAAGCCCAGGGTCAGCGGGTAGCGCCGCAGCTCCCTGATCGTGCGGCCCAGCTGGCGGAAGCTGCCGGTCACCGCCTGGACGGTCGACTCGGCGCCCGAGGGGAGCGCCCGCCGGTTGCGCAGCCGCAGCAGCGGGATGATCGTGAACCCGCCCCACCACAGGCCCGCGGACGACAGGGCGATGCGCACGGCGTCGCCCTCGGTGACGCCGAAGGACTCGTGGTAGAGGAAGAGCACCAGATGGAGGGCGAGCAGCAGGCCGCCGCCGAGGTAGCCGAAACCCCATCCCCTGGCGGAGACCTTGTCACGCTCGTCCGCCGTGGCGATCTCCGGCAGGAACGAGTTGTAGATCACGAACGCGGCGGCGAAGGCGACGCTGGACACCAGGAACAGCGCGCCGCCCAGCAGGTAACGCCCGTCGGCGACGAACCAGAAGCAGACGGTCGCACCGGCGCCGAGGTAGGCGAACAGGCCGAGAAGCTCCTTCTTGCGGCCGGTGTGGTCGGCCAGCGCGCCCACCAGGGGCATCAGGATGATCTGCAGGATGGCCGCGAAGCCCACCACGAAGGAGTAGTAGGCGCTGGGCCGCACGTCGAACCCGATCACGTCCACGTACGGGCGCCCCTGGGCGGCGGCCTCCGCGATCGTCGTCAGGTACGGGCCGAGGAAGACCGTCAGGATGGTGGTCGGGAAGGCGGAGTTCGCCCAGTCGTAGAAGTACCAGCCGCGTTGCTCGCGGCGCCGGGACTGGGGGGAGTCCTCGACGGCCTGTTCGGAGGTCATGAGCGGTCCTCGGTCTGTCGGGAGGCGGGGGGAAATCGGGGAATCGAGGGAGGAGCGGGGAACGGGCGGAGGACTCGCGCCCGCGCGGCCTACGCGGCGAGACGACCTGGATACCACTGGCCGCGGGACTCCAGCACGTCGCGCAGCCCCGAGATGTTGTCGGTCATCAGGCCGTCCACACCGAGGTCGAGCAGGCGTTCCATCACCCCGGTGTGGTTGACGGTCCACACGTGGATCTGCATGCCGAGCGCGTGGGCCGTGCGGATCAGGGCGGGCGTGGTGATCCGCAGGCCGCGGAAGCCCACCGGCACCTGCGCGCACGGCACACCGGCGCGGGCCAGGCGGGCGAGCAGGCGGCCGTACCCGGAGGTGGTGGCGGCGGCGCGCAGGGTCGCCACGCCGCGCGGGCCCAGCGAGGAGCACACCTCGCGGCCGACCGCGGCGCGGGCCCTGGCGAGCCGCTCCTCGGAGAAGGAGGTGAGGCAGATCCGGTCGTGGGAGGCGGTCCTGCCGATCGCCCGGGCGAGCGGCGCGATGGCCGCCGACTCCTTGACGTCGATGTTGAAGCGCGCCTCGGGCCACGAGCCCAGCAGGTCCTCCATCAGCGGTATCTCGTCCACGCCGCCGATCCGCGCCTCGCGCACCAGCCGGTACGGCAGCTCGGCGATCCGGCCCCGGCGGTCGGTCACCCGGTCCAGGGTGTGGTCGTGGAAGGCCAGCAGCACCCCGTCGGCGGTGGCGTGCGCGTCGGTCTCCAGATAGGTGTAACCGAGTCCGACGGCCCGCTCGAAGGCGGGAAAGGTGTTCTCCCTGCCCTCGGCGGCTCCACCCCGGTGGGCGAAGGGCAGGGGGCCGGGATGGTCGAGGAAGGGATAACGGCGTTGCACGTGCAGGAGTATGCCCCCTGCGAGCTGGACGCGTCATCGCGGGCGGGTGAACGTTTGGATCACAAGGTGCCGAACGGGACGCGGCCGGACCCCGGGCAGGACTTTGCCCTGGCCTGCCCATCGCCGTGGATGATGGGAAATACCTGGTTGTCCACGGCCGACCTCGCTGTTTCGCCTGATTTCCGGTTTTCCGGGGCGCGGCGGCGTCGAGGCGGAGGTCCGTGAGAACGGAGGCCGCGCATGAGCAAGGGAAGCACGTCCGGACGCCTGGCGAGCGTGAGCGGTTTCGCCGACGACCGTCTCGGCACGGCGGGATTCCTCAAACGGAACATGCGGAAGATCTTCCCTGACCACTGGACCTTCCTGCTGGGGGAGATCGCTCTCTACTCGTTCGTCATCCTGCTGCTGACCGGCACGTTCCTGACGTTCTTCTTCAAGCCCGTCATGGAGGAGGTCGTCTACAACGGCTCCTACTCGCCGCTCAAGGGCATCGCGATGTCCGAGGCGTACGCCTCGACACTGGACATCAGCTTCGACGTGCGCGGTGGCCTGCTGATGCGGCAGATGCACCACTGGGCGGCCCTGCTGTTCATCGGCGGCATGATGATCCACATGCTCCGGATCTTCTTCAACGGGGCGTACCGCAAGCCGCGGGAGCTGAACTGGCTGATCGGCGTCGCCCTGCTGGCCCTCTCCCTGTTCGAGGGCCTGACCGGCTACTCGCTGGCCGACGACCTCCTCTCCGGCGCCGGGTTGCGGATCACCGCCGGTGTGGCGCAGTCACTGCCGCTGGTCGGCACCTGGCTCACCTTCCTCCTCACCGGCGGCGAGTATCCCGGCGATGAGATCATCCCGCGGTTCTACTCGATCCACATCCTGCTCCTGCCGGGCATCCTGCTGGCGCTCATCACCGCCCACCTGATCCTGACGTGGGTGCTGAAGCACACGCAGATGCCGGGCAAGGGCCGCACCAACGACAACGTGGTGGGCGGGCCGACCTACCCCTCCTTCATGGCCAAGTCGGGCGCCTACTTCATGTTCACCTTCGGCGTCATCGCGCTGCTGGGCACCTTCGCCCAGATCAACCCCGTCTGGCTGTACGGCCCCTACACGCCGTCCGACATCTCGGCGGGCTCCCAGCCCGACTTCTACCTGGCGTTCCTGGACGGCTCGCTGCGCCTGATGCCCTCCTGGGAGATCAACCTCTTCGGCACCGAGGGGGGCACGCTGCCGATGAGCGTGATCATCCCGGCGCTGCTCCCGCTGGGGATCATCCTGGTGGGCCTGGTCCTGTACCCGTTCGCCGAGCAGTGGGTCACCGGGGACCGCCGCGAGCACAACATCGTCGACCGCCCCCGCAACAACCCGCACCGCACCGCGATCGGCATGTCGGCGGTCACGTTCTACGGCGTCCTGTGGCTGATGGCCGCCACCGACGTGATCGCCGCGAACTCCCGCCTCTCGATAAACGAGATCATCTACACCGGCAGGGTCCTGGTCTTCCTCGGTCCGGCCGTGGCGTACTACGTCACCTACCGGATCTGCCTGGGCCTGCAGCGCCGCGACGCCGAGGCTCTCGGGCACGGTGTGGAGACCGGTGTGATCAAGCGCCGGCCCACGGGGGAGTACATCGAGGTCCACGTCCCGCCCATGGAGTCCATCGAGGCCCAGGTGCGCGGCAAGGAGCCGGTCCCGATCCTTCCGGGGACGGCCGAGGACGGCGACGGGGAAGGTGTCCCGGCGCACAACGGGAAGCATCACCCGCTCCGCAGGCTTCGCGCCATGATGAGCAGGGCGTACGGCGGGGAGAAGGTCCCGCTCGACGGCGACCGGGACCACGACGGCCACGGTGAGCACGACGGGCGTGACCGCGACGGCCGCGGCGAGCACGACGGGCGTGACCGTGCCGGGCGCGCGGCCGTCGGGCCGGGAACGGACGAGAACAGGTCGCCGTGACCGGCCCGGCGGCCGCGCGCCCTCACTCCTCGGGCGGCACCTTGCCCGACCACTCCTGGCGGCGGGCCTCGGCCACCGCGATCGCCGCAGCCACCGCGACGTTGAACGAGCCGACCCGGCCGACCTGCGGGATGTAGCAGACGCCGTCGGCGGCCTCCAGCAGCGCGGGGGAGCACCCGTGGTCCTCGCTGCCCACCACCAGGCACACGTCCCCGCCCAGCTTGGCCTCGGACAGGGGCACGGCGTCCCCGGTCAGCTCCACCGCGATCACCGCGAACCCGTCCTCCTTGGCCGCCCGTACGGCTTCCAGGACGGGGACCGGCTCCTCCCAGGCCACCAGCCGGTCGGTGCCCAGCGCCGTCTTCTGCGCCTTGGGGTTGGTCGGCGGCGTGGCGTTTCCCGCCAGCCAGATCCGCTCCACACCGAAGGCGGCGGCCGTGCGGAAGATGGAACCGATGTTGAACGGGCCGGTCACCGACTCCAGGATCAGGGCCAGCCGCCCCTCGGTGTTCCTCCGCCAGGTGCGGTTGAGGCGCTTGACATCGGTCGGGCGCAGCTGCCTGCGCGGGTTCGCCGTCATCGGTCGTTCACCGTTCCTCGTCGTTCCTCGTTCGTCCCGTGTGTTTCGCGGTGATCCGCTTCTCGCCCGCCACCGTGCCGCCGCCCGTGCCCGCCCGTGCTCGCCTGCCCGTACCCGTCGCGCCGGCGTGCTCGCGGGGGAAGCGGGGGCTCACCGCGGCTCCGCCTCCGGGCGCGCCTCCACCCGGAGGATCCGGTACGAGGAGCGGGAGGCCACGCGCTCGGCGGGCCAGCCCCGCTCGTTCAGCCAGCGCTGCAGGGAGTCGGAGCCCAGGTGCTTCTGGACCACCAGGTGGGCGACGCCGTCCGGGGTGAGGCGCGACAGCCAGCGGGTCAGCATCTCGTGCATCGCGGCCTTGCCGATGCGGATCGCCGGATTGGACCAGATGGCGGAGAACCGCACCTCCGGCGGGACCTCGTCGACATGCATCGACCTTACTTTGTCAAGGGAGGCGGCCCTGGCGTTTCTCGCGCACAGCTCGATCGACCTGCGGTTGACGTCCACCGCCCAGACCGTCGCCTCCGGGGCGCGCGAGGCCATCGTCAGCGCGATCGGCCCGTAGCCGCAGCCCAGGTCGAGCAGGTCGCCGCCCGGCGGCGGAGGGGGGACGCTCTCCAGCAGGATCCGGGTGCCCTGGTCGACGCGCTCGGCGGAGAACACCCCGCTGTCGGTCTCCAGTCTCAGATGGAGGTCGGGGAGCACGAGCGTGACCGAGCCGGGACGGCCCGCGGTCTCCGGACGCTCCTCGAAGTAATGTGCCACGTCGTAGAACGTTACCAACGGCCGGGACCGGCTCAGGGCGGCCGCGCCCCCGGCCGCGATCCCCACCCGTAGGCCCGCCCCCGCCGGACGAGGGTCACGGGGGTCACGGGGGTCAGGGGATCCGCGACCCCAGCAGCAGGGCCACCCCGGCGGTCAGCAGCCCGGCCAGGATCGCCGCCACCACGAACCAATGGGTGATCTCCTGGTTGACCGTCCGGTAGCCCAGCGAGGTGCCGATCTGCTCGTACACCTGCTTCAGCTCGCTGCCCGACTCCGCCTGGTAGGCCCGGCCGCCCGTGCCCTCCGACAGGGTCTGCAGGGTGGCCTTGTTCACCGGGACGTTCACGTCGCGGCCGTCGATCGAGACCGTCCCCTCCTGGGTGCCGTAGGCGATCGTGGAGACCGGGACCCGTACGCTCTTGGCCGAGTCGATCGCCTCGGCCACCGAACGTCCCGAGGTGTTGTCGCCGTCGGACAGCAGCACGATCGCGGCCGGGGGCGGGTCGGTCACCGCCTGCTGGTCGAAGGAGCGCAGCGACTCCAGGGAGCTGAACACCGCCTCGCCGATCGCGGTGCCCGCCCGGGTGCCGAGGGTGCCGAGGGAGGTGCCGACCGCCTGGTGGTCGGTGGTGGGCGAGACCACGACCGACGCGGAACGGGCGAAGGCGACCAGCCCGACGTTGAACCGTTCCGGCAGGTCCGCGACGAACTTCTGGGCGGCCTCCTTGGCCGCGGTGATCCGGTTCGGCTGGACGTCGTCGGCCTCCATCGACAGCGAGACGTCCAGCGCGATGATGATCGTCGCCCGGTCGCGGGGGATGCGCACCGAGTCGGCGGGACGGGCCGCGCCCACGATCAGCAGGCTCATCATGACGAGGAACAGCGCCGGGGCCACGTGCCGGCGCCAGCCGGGCCCGGCGGGGGCCACCAGCGTCAGCAGGGGCAGGTTGGTGAAGCGCAGCGCGTAACGGCGCCGGGCGAACTGGGCGGCCACGTAGCCCGCCACCAGCAGCGCCAGCGCGGCGAACAGCCACATCCAGGCCGGAGAGAGGAATGTCACCGTGTCGCTCCCGACCTCGGGGGCCGATGGGTCAGGTGCGCCATGCGACGCTGCCGCAGCACGAACTGCGCGATGTCGAACACCCAGTCGCGGTCGGTGCGCAACACCAGGTGGGCCACCCCGCAGCGGCGCAACGCCACCTGGTTGGTCATCCGCTGCGCGGCGGCGGCCTCCGCGTAGGCCTGGCGGACCCGGGACGTGAGCTGGATCTGGCGGCTCCGTCCCGTCTCCGGGTCGGTCATGCTGACCAGCCCGACCGGCGGCAGCTCCAGCTCGCGAGGGTCGATCACCTCGACGGCCAGCACCTGGTGGTGGGCGGCGAGCCGCCGGATCGGCCGCTCCCAGGGCAGCTCCAGGCCGGGATCGAGGGTGGGCTCGGGGTCGAGGAAGTCGGAGACGATCACCCGCAGGCCGCGCCGCCGCCGCGCCGAGGCCAGGATCTCGATGGCCTCGGCCAGATCGGGGGCACCGGCGACGGCGCGGCCCCTGGGGGCGTCCATCAGCGAGTGCAGCAGGCCGTACAGCGCCGGGCGGCCGCTCCTGGCGGGCATCCGGTGGACGTACTCGTCGTGCAGGACGTACGTGCCGAAGCGGTTGCCGATCCGGCCCGACAGGAAGCCGATCGCCCCGACGGCGGCCACGACCAGGTCCCGCTTCTCCATGCCGGCGGTGCCGAAGTCCATGCTGGGCGACAGGTCCGCCAGAGCCCAGGTCTCCAGCTCCCGGTCGGCGATCAGGTCGCGCACGTGCGGGACGGTCGTGCGGGCGGTCACCGCCCAGTCCATCCGCCGGATGTCGTCCTCGCCGGGCACGTAGACGCGGCTGTCGCCGAACTCGCTTCCCGGACCGGGGAGGAGTCCCTGGTGGGCGCCCTGCAGCAGCCCGTCCAGGCGCCGGACGATGGTGAGCTCCAGTCGCCGCAACGCCTGCTCGGCCGTACTCAGGTCGGGATCGCCGGCGCCTTCGAGGCCGGTCACCGGGAGCCCTGGTTCCAGACGACGAGCGGGGGCGGCACCGCGGCGAGGACCTGGCGGACCACGTCCTCGGGGTCGATCCCGTCGGCGATGGCGTCGAAGGTGAGCATCAGCCGGTGGGACATCACGTCCACCGCCACGTCGCGCACGTCGTCGGGGAGCAGGTAGTCGCGGCCGCGCAGCAGCGCCAGGCCGCGTCCCGCGGCGACCAGGCCGAGGGTGGCCCGGGGGCTGACGCCGATCTCGATGTTCTCCTGCAGCTCGGGCAGGCCGTATTCGGCGGGGGAGCGGGTGGCCATCACGAGCCTGACCACGTAGTCGGCGACGAGCTGGTGGACCGAGACCTGGTCGGCCATGGCCTGCAGCGCGGCCAGCCGCGCGGGGTCGAGCACCGGCCTGGGGGTCGGCGGGGTCACGCTCATCCGGTGCAGGATCTCCAGCTCCTCGTGGGCGCTGGGATGGGTGACGCGGACCTTGAACAGGAACCGGTCGCGCTGGACCTCGGGAAGGGGGTAGACGCCCTCCGACTCGATCGGGTTCTGGGTGGCCAGCACGATGAACGGCCTGGGCAGCGGATGGGTCTCCCCGGCGAGGGTCACCTGCCGCTCGGCCATGACCTCCAGCAGCGCCGACTGGACCTTGGCCGGGGCCCTGTTGATCTCGTCGGCGAGCAGGAAGTTGACGAACACCGGGCCGAGCTCGACGTCGAAGGCCTCGCGGGACGGGTGGTACACCCGGGTTCCCACGATGTCGCTCGGGACCAGGTCCGGGGTGAACTGGATGCGGGCGAACTCCCCGCCGACCACCGTGGCCAGGGTCGAGGCCGCCAGGGTCTTGGCCACCCCCGGCACCCCCTCCAGCAGGCAGTGGCCCCTGGCCAGGAGCGCCACGAGCAACCGCTCCACCATGTGCTCCTGCCCGACGATGACCCGCCGGACCTCGGTCAGGGCGTCGCGCAGCAATCCGGTGTCGGTCTCGCTCGGCAGTTCTTCGGCGACGGTCATGTCGGTATTCCATCAAATGAAATGGCGGCTCGCACGACGGGCCCGCCCCGTATTTCCTGACAGCGCCCGCCGCGTGCCCGCCGCGTGCCCGCAGGGCGCCCCCGGCGTGCCCCCGCGTGCCCGCGGGGCGGCCCGTCCCGGCGGCCCGCGGGGCGTGGTGTGATCGGCCGGGTGTGCTTTCATGTCAGACGTGGCCACTCCACTCCAGTACGGTGACCCGCCCCAGCTGGGGCCCTTCCTCGTGCAGGCCCGCCTGCGCGTGGGACCCGCCGGGCTGGTCTACCTCGGGCTGGCGCCCGACGGCCGGGCCGTCTCGGTCGCGGTGCTGACCAAGGGGGCGGCGCTCGACCCGGCGGCCCGCGACCGCTTCGTCACCGGGGTCCGCGACGCGACGGCGAGCCGTTCCGGCGTGCGGGGCTGGGTGGCCAGGGCGACACGCGCGCGCACCGCGGTGGCCGACACGGTCCCGCAGGTGCTGGCGATGGACGGCGGGAGCGCCCCGTGGGTGGCCACGCCGTACGAGCCCGACAGGGCCGGGGCGGAGCGGTTCCTGGAACCGGTGCTGGTCAGCGGCACGCTGATCGGCGAGCAGCACGGCCCCGACTTCGCGCCGCACTGGGTGGGCGACCGCTCGCCCGCGCTGCCCGCGCCGCCCAAGGGCGCGCCGCCGCCGACCGAGACCCGCAGGTCCGTGATCATCGCCGGGGTCGTGCTGACCGTGCTGCTCGTGCTGCTGGCGGTGATGGTCTGGTTCCTGCTGCGCAGGGAAGACGATTTCGAGCCGTTGCCGAGGCCGCTGCCGCCCACGGTGTTCGTCCCGACCCCGCCGCCGGTCCCGGCGACGCCCGAGCCGGGCCGGCCCACCCCGTCGCCGTCGCCGAGCCAGAGCGGGACCGGCACGCCCGGCCCGCAGGAGGGCGACGAGAACGAGGGCGAGCCCATCTAGGGGCGCCCGCCCGGTGCGTCCGGACGCCCCGGGGCCGGACACGCCCGCCGGGCCCGAAGTGAACCGGGTGGACGCCCAGGCGGGAAGATCGCATCTCCCCTGTCGAAAAGGCCTGCCCGGGCGAGGTGCCTCCGTCGGGCTTTAAGTGAGCCGGGTGCGTGTCCGGGGGGAGATCCCATGGGTCTTCTCTGTCTTACTACTCGCTTACGAGTACTCATGTTTGACTATCCCCATCTACTCGTGTTTGAGTAGTCGCATGAGTAGTACGCGATTGTTCATCCTGGGGGCGCTGGCCCGCCGGGGGCCGATGCACGGTCACCAGATCCGGCAGAGCGCGCAGACGGACCGGACCGAGCTGTGGACCGACATCAAGGTCGGGTCCCTGTACGGGGCGCTGCACCGGATGGAGGCCGAAGGGGTGATCGAGACGGTGCGCACCGAGCAGCAGGGCAACCTCCCGGCGCGGACCGTCTACGCGATCACCGAGGACGGCGGGCTGGAGCTGGAGTCGCTGCGCGAGGCGGCCCTGCGCGACACCCGCCTGCGGCCCGACCCCGTGGACCTCGCTCTCCAGCTCAGCTCCGACATGGGCGAGGGGGAGCTGCGGGCCGTCATCGAGGACCGGCACCGCAAGCTCACCGCCGAGCTCCAGACCTGGCAGCGGCTGAGGGAGGCGGCCACCCCCCACCTCCGCGGCCTCGAACCGCTCGGTTTCGACCACACCCTCGTCCGCCTGCGGGCGGAGATCACCTGGCACGAGACGCTGCTCGACGAACTGCCCCGGCTCCTCGGCGCCGGGGGATCCCCCGGGACGCCCCCCGGCGACAACGACGGCGACAACGACGGCGAAGGAGCCTGACATGCCCGCGAGACCACTCGACGTCCTCGTCGTCGGAGGCGGCATAGGAGGCCTGGCGCTGGCCCAGGCGCTGCTGCCCTCCGGGGTGAACGTCCAGGTCTACGAGCGCGAGCGCGACGCCGCCGGCTGGGTGCGGGGCTACCGCATCCACCTGAACCAGATCGGCAGCCGGGCGTTGCACCGGTGCCTGCCGGGCCCGCTGTGGGAGGCGTTCCTCGCCACCTCCGGCCACCCCGGCCCCGGCTTCGGCTTCCACACCCACCAGCTGCGAGAACTCGTGTTCGTGGAGGAGAGCGTGATGACCGGCGGGGCGGCCGACCCCTCGGGGGGCCAGTACGCGGTCAGCCGCACCACCCTGCGCAGGCTCCTGCTGGCCGGGCTGGAGGGCGTCGTCCACCACGGCAGGACCTTCCAGCGCTACGAGGTGAGGCCGGACGGCAGGATCGTCGCCTTCTTCGCCGACGGCACCTCGGCCACCGGGGACGTGCTGGTCGGCGCGGACGGCGCCAACTCGCGCGTACGCGGCCAGTATCTGCCGCGGGCCCGCCGTGTCGACACCGGCGCGCTCGCGATCGGCGCCCGGCTGCCGCTGGACGACCGGGTCCGCGGGTGGCTGCCCGGAAACCTCGCCGACGGGCTCAACCTCATCCTGCCGCCGAGCGGGAGCGCCATGTTCACCGCGGCCTTCAACGGCAGACGCAGGGCGGATCGCCTCCTCGCCCGGGGGGCGGGTCCCGGTTCCGCCCGTGAGCCCGGGGTCGCCGGAGGAGCCGGCCGCACCGCGCGGGAAGAGGGCCTCGCCGATCTGGAGACCGGCCTCGCCGGGTTCGGGCTCGACCTGAGGTCCCTGGTCGACGATCTCCAGGACTACGTGCTGTGGGCCTTCGTCGCCCCTCACGGGACCTATCCGGCCGGGGCCGCGGACCTCGACGGTGACGGGCTCAAGGCTCTGGCCGGGACGATGACCTCCGGCTGGCACCCCGACCTGCGCCGCCTGGTCGCCGAGGCCGACCCGGCCAGTGTCCAGTTGATGCCGTTCAAGACCTCCGTCCCCGTCGGCCGGTGGCCCGCGACGCCGGTGACGCTGCTCGGGGACGCCATCCACAACATGACGCCCGCGATGGGCTTCGGCGCCAACACGGCGCTGCGCGACGCCGCCCTGCTGGCGAGCAGGCTGGTGGCGTTCCGGCGGGGCAGGGGCGGCCTGACGGAGGCCATAGGCGGCTACGAGACCCGGATGCGCGAGTACGGCTTCGGTGCCGTCCGCACCTCCGCGAGGTTCGCGGAGTTCATGATCTCCGGCAACCCTCTCGTCCGGCGCGGCGCGAAGGCCTGGTTCCGCCTGTGCGACACCCTGCCGCCGGTCAAGCGGATGAGCTTCGGCCGCCTGTGGACCGACGGCGCGGCAGGGGAGGGGGAGACGGTGGCGCGCCCCTGAGGGCGGGCGATCCGTGACCGCCCCCGCGTTCCCCGGCTCCTCGCCGGTAATTCGCTTGAGTCTCCCGTAACGGGAGCCTTTACCGTCGCGGGCATGGAAATCATCGTTCACGACACCCCACGGGTCATGCTGGACCTGGCGAATCTCCCGCTGGAGCGGCGCCCGGAGGCGCTGCGCGCGATGCTGGCGCCCATGCGCGAGGCCATTCCCATGTCCGGCGACCTCGTCGACATCCACCACATGGGCGGCGGCTTCCGCGTGGACCGTGACGACGACCGCCACCTCCCCGCGCTGCGGCGGCTGGTCGAGCGGGACGTGCGCGGCCAGATCGAGGACGCCCTGCGGTCCGCCTGGAGGCATCTCGGCGACGCCGTGCCGGACCTCAAGGGGCCGGAGAGCCTGCAGGTCATGCTCGTGCTCGGCGACCCCGACGACGCGTACCTCACCAACGTCGCCGGCGGCTACTACGGCATGGGCGGCTCGCCGGGCTGGCTCTACCTGCTGGCCTGGCCCTCGGACGACGTCATCGGCAGGATCGCCCACTGCGCGGTGCACGAGTTCCACCACCAGGTGCGCTACCGCAACGTGGAGTGGAACCCCGCGACGGTCACGGTCGGCGAGCACGTCGTGTCCGAGGGGCTGGCCGAGGCGTTCGTCAGGGAACTGTCGGGCCCCGAGGCCATGGGCCCGTGGTCGGGGATGGTGACCGGCGCGGAGTTCGACCGCGCGTACGAGACGATCACCGCGGCCGCGGGTCTGCAGGGCATGTGGAACACCCCGGCCTACGTGCTGGGCGACACGGCCATGAGCAGGTTCGGCCGGGAACCGGCCGGCGTCCCCGACATGGCCGGTTACGGGGTGGGCCTGCGCATCGTGGACGCCCACCTGGCCGCGTCCGGCCTGACGGTCGCGCAGAGCACGGTGCTGCCCGGGGAGGAGATCCTGCGCAACGCCGGGGTGACCGTCCAGCCGTCCCAGCCGTCCCAGCGGTCCCAGAAGTCCCAGGTGGTCTCCGGGGTCTCGGCGGGGGGAGACGAAGCCTGATCCGCAGGCGGCGGTGACGGCCTGGGCGCGGTCGAAGGCTCCGGCCGCCACCCTCGTACCCTCCCTCCCCAGGAGTTCGATCGCCGCTCTCATGAGAGGGACCACGCGGGGTAGGGGGCGGCCGTGAGCGAACTCCGGCAGAGCGACCCCGCCGAGCCCGGCATCCTGCGACGGCGCCGGGGCAGGGGGTTCAGCTATCACTATTCGAACGGCACGCCGGTCCGCGACCGCCGTGTCCTCAACCGGATCAGGGCGCTGGCCCTGCCGCCCGCCTGGACCGACGTGTGGATCTGCCGGTCGGCGGACGGGCACATCCAGGCGATCGGCACCGACGCCGCGGGACGCCGCCAGTACCGCTACCACGACGTCTGGCGCGAGGAGCAGGACCGGGCGAAGTTCGACCGGGTGCGGCGCATGGCCGAGCGGCTGCCGGTGTTCAGGGAGCGGGTGGCCGAGCACCTGGGGCGGCGCGGGCTGCCGCGCGAGCGGGTGCTGGCCGCCGCGGCGCGGATGCTCGACATCGGGTTCTTCCGGGTCGGCGGGGAGTCGTACGAGTCCTTCGGGCTGGCCACGCTCAGGATGGAGCACGTCACCTGCTCGGCGGGGCGCGTCATCTGCTCCTACCCGGCCAAGGGAGGCAAGCCCAGGGAGCTGCAGATCGTCGACGTGGACGTGTGCAAGGTGATCACCGCGCTGCACGACGCCGAGGGGGAGGGGGAACTGCTGCGCTACCGGAACGGTTCCGGCTGGACCGACGTGCGCAGCGACGACATCAACGCCTACCTGCGTGAGACGCTCGAGACCGAGGTGTCCGCCAAGGACTTCAGGACCTGGCACGCGACGGTCCTGGCCGCCGTGGGCCTGGCCGTCTCCTCCCGGGCCCGCTCCAGGAACGGCAGGAGGAGGGCGGTCAGCCGGGTGGTCGCGGAGGTGGCCGACTACCTGGGCAACACCCCGGCCGTCGCCCGCGCCTCCTACATCGACCCGCGCGTCATCGACGCGTACGGCAGGGGAAGGACCGTCGCGCGGGCGCTCGACCGGCTGGGCGCCGACACCGGGTTCGGGCGGCTGGCCACGCACGGCGCCGTGGAGCGGGCCGTCGTCTCCCTGCTGGGCGGGAGGTGACGGCATGATCGGCGATCGGGCGGGCATGTCGCCGTTGAGGTTGTGCCCCGCGAAGAAAGAGGAGAGGTGACCACGCAATGCCGGCACGCGAGGAGATCCCGACCACCCTGCGGCGTTCGCCGAAGAAGGCGCAGGAGACGTGGATCAAGGCACATGACTCCGCGGTGGAGACCTACGGGGAGGGGGAGCGGGCGCACCGCACGGCGTTCGCCGCGCTGAAGCACTCCTTCGAGAAGGTCGGCGACCACTGGGAGCCGAAGGGCCGCAAGGGCCCGTCCGACACCCAGGCCGCCCGGAGCAGGCCCAAGGCGGGCAAGACCGCCGAGGGGGTGGACGCCAACGCCTCCAAACAGCACCTGTACGACGTGGCCAGGCGCCTGGACGTCAGGGGGCGGTCCACGATGTCGAAGGAGGAGCTGGTCTCGGCCATCAAGAAGGCGAACCGGCGGGCCACGGCGAAGGCCCGCTGAGCTCCTGAGCTCCTGAGCGCCGCACGCCCACCCGGGGACCGTGTTCCCGGGTGGGCATTGCCATGCGTAAATCACTGCCCCTTTTTGCGAAGATTTTCTTCCTTATCGCCATAAAGCGCCTTATGTCGGATAAGGGGGCCGTGTATCGATATGTATATCGCACGCCGAAGCGATCGCGGCAGGGAAGGAAGCGTCGTCATGACGGATGTGTCGAGCATGGGACCCCAGCCGGGCGATGACCGTCCGGTCCTGACGAATCGTCAGGGGCACCAGGTCTACGACAACCAGAACCAGCGCACGGTCGGCGCGAGGGGCCCGGCCACGCTGGAGAACTACCAGTTCCTGGAGAAGATCAGCCACTTCGACCGTGAACGCATCCCCGAGCGGGTGGTCCACGCCCGGGGGACGACCGCCTACGGCCACTTCGAGGCCTACGGCAAGCTCGGCGACGAGCCGATCGGCCGCTACACGCGGGCGAAACTCTTCCAGGAGGCCGGCAAGCGGACCGACGTGGCCGTGCGGTTCTCCACGGTGATCGGCGGCAGGGACTCCTCGGAGGCCGCCCGCGACCCGCGCGGGTTCGCGGTGAAGTTCTACACCGAGGACGGCAACTGGGACCTCGTCGGCAACAACCTCGGCGTCTTCTTCATCAGGGACGCCATCAAGTTCCCCGACGTGATCCACGCGCTCAAGCCGGACCCGGTGACGTTCAGGCAGGAGCCCGGCCGGATCTTCGACTTCATGTCGCAGACGCCGGAGAGCATGCACATGATCGTCAACCTGTTCAGCCCGCGCGGCATCCCCACCGACTACCGGCACATGCAGGGCTTCGGCGTTACTACTGCAACATCCTAAGGGTAGATCTTTCTTTGCGTCAATCATGCTCTGACCTGGGAAGACGTCACTCTGTGCAACGCTCGTGACAAGCCTCAGGGGCTGTACAAACTGCCCATAGAGGGGTCGCAACGGACCCTTGTGCCCATGACTGCCCATGGAAACCCCCAACTCTCAGTGATCGTTTACATGAGATTGGCAACGATTCATCAGTGTGGTAGCTTTTCGTTCGTCGCCACCGAGGGACAGTGCGAAGCCGGTACACAAGATCGGTAAGTGAAGATCTCGAAGCGGCGGAGTTTGCCAGGCGAATATTAGTCTGGTAGCTTCAAAATATGCACCGCCACCGACTGGCCCCAAAAGCCAGAAAGTAGAGCGGATACGCACTCGGCACAAATTGACAGTATTAACGTGGGCACCGTCGCCAGAAGAACGGTCCGGGATCAGTAGCTAAGCTCGTAAGGCGAACCGCTGAAATCTCGTGAGGTGGAAAGATACAAAGACGGCTGTCACGGCCGCGCCCCAGTGACTACAAGACCACAAAGGTTCCGTGGAAACTTAACCGAAAACCGTGGGCCTGCTTATGCAGGCAGTACTGGCTCTGGGTTGGAACCTGACTACGTGGATTCGATAGTAATTGAGCGTACGGCCACATGTCCGTACGTTCGGATCACCGTCGAACGCACTCACAACTGAATAGAATTGCACATAATCCAATAACAGGGACCGATACCACCATGTTAAACATACGAGTTGAAACCGTATGTGACCACTTCTACCACTACTATACGTATTCGTAATACCCAAGGAGAGGGGCAGCCCATTGATGTAAACAGCATACGAGCCTACTAAGGAATCAAAATGGCAAACAGGCAGATTGATCCTCTGGAACTCAGGCGAATGGTTGAGTCCGGGGTTAACTACAGCGAGATTGCCCAGCATTTCGGCGTTTCGGTCGGTGGTGTACAGCAAGCCGTCGAGCGAATCGGCCTCCAGAGGAAGAACCTCCGGCACGATAAATTCATCCCCTGGAAGATGTCCAAGGACCACAACCAGTCCGGACCCACCACCTCCCTGCGCCAACTGAGCCGGGTCGCACAAGGGCAGCAGGTGCCCCTTGCGAAACTGAACTCCGCGCTGCGCTGGGCCACTCGTTTACACGATGCCCACCTGGACATCGACTACAACGAGGAGACCGGCTTTTTCGAGAAGCCCGCCGACGAGACCAACTGGCACATCAAGATGGTCCTCGACGACGTAGACCGGGCTCTCAATCAATAGACTTCCCCTCTCGTGTGCGGGAATAGCGGCCCCATCTGACTGGGGCCGCTTTTTTCACCCCCAAGTACATAAGATTGGTAACACTATGCTCGGACCCGCCAACCTCAATGACCTCAACGCCCCTGAGCCCATCCTGTCCCTGCCCGGTCTCTCGGTAGACCTCTCCAGGGGCGAGCAGGGGACGTACTACGAGATCACCGCCGAGCGAGAAGCCTTCAACACGGTCGCCGACATCATCGCCGGGCTCCAGCTCCTGCCACCGGACGCGCTGATGCGCGACGCGTTCAGCTATCCGGACGGCATCTGCATCAACTTCTGGAAGGAGGTTGGCTGACCTATGATCTCAAACAAGAGTGTGGGAGCGATCAAGTGAGTCGTCGAACGTCCGTCTCCCGGATCACGAGCATCGCCCGCTGCGGAACGGCCTTCGAGCTGGAACGCGTGATGCGCCTGCCCTCCCTCCCGGCCGGATGGCTCGCCCAGGGAACCGCCATCCACGAGGCCGCCAACCGCTGGGAACTCTCAGGCCGGACCATGTCCATCCCTGAGGCCCAGGAGGTCTTCAAACGCACGTGGACGGCCGAGATTGCCAAGGCCGACGCGGTGGAGCCCGACCGCGACAGGTGGCTTGTAGGGGGCCGCAAGAAGGTCTCCAACGACCTTCGTGACCGCTACGACGGCGGCTTCGAACAGGTCGCCAACTACATCACCTACAACCTCGAAGACACCAGCCTCCAGCCCTACCTCATGCCGGACGGCTCAGTCGCCGCCGAAGTCGGCTTCGAGATCGAGTTCCAAGGCGTCGTCGTCCGGGGCTACATCGACATCATCATGCAAGACACCGCCACCGGTGAGCCGCTCATCCGCGACATCAAGAGCGGCGCCAAGGTCCCCTCGGTGCCCTTCCAGCTCATCGTCTACCGAAAAGCCATGAGAGAGATTCTCGGCATCGACGTGACGTGGGGCGACTTCTTCATGACCCGCGACGGTAAACCCACCCGCGCCATCGACCTCACCACCCTGGACAACGAGTGGATCGAGAAGTGGTTCGTCCGCCAGGTCGAGATCGAGCGACAGGGCCTGTACCTCCCCAACCCCGGTGACGCCTGCCGGACCTGCGGCGTCGCACCCCACTGCCCCGCACTGAAATAGGAGGTGAGGAGATCCTTCTTCTTTCTCACGCCAAGCGAAAAGCCAAGGACGCAGGCGCCCCCATCCCCACGGTGTGGAAGTCCCTCGAAGCGCTGGGCGTACACGTCCGCCGTAGCCAAGTCGCCATGGTCGTCGCGGCGCCAGGAGTGGGCAAATCCGCCCTCACGTTGAACCTCGCGATCCGCTCCGGCTGCCGGGGCATCTACATGAGCGCCGACAGCGACGAGGTCACCCAGGCCATCCGCGCAGCGGCCATCATCACCGGCGAACGCGTGCAGGACATCGAGGCCGCCTACAAGGCCGGCAAGGGGGAGAAGTACGACACGACCCTGCGGGATTTCAACAGGATCTGGTTCGACTTCGACGCCGCACCGTCGCTGAGCCACATCGAAGCCGAGGTCACCGCCTACGCCTACATGTATGGCAAATGGCCTGAGCTGATCGTGCTGGACAACCTCGCCAACGTCTTCGACGAGGACGGCGGGGAGGGCTTCACGAGCCTGGAATCCACCATGAGTTTCCTCGCTGATCTGGCGCGCAAGACCGAGGCCGCGGTGGTCGTTCTTCACCATGTCGTCGGCGATGCCGAGTCCGGAGACCAGCCGCTCAAGCTCAAGGACGTCCGGGGCAAAATCAGCAAGCTCCAGACCCTCATCATCGGTCTGGCCTACACCGACACCTACACCCCCCAAGGCAGGGCCATGGGCGTATACGTCCTGAAGAACCGCTCAGGCATGGCCTCGGCCTCCGGAGACCTGATGGTCGAGCTGGAGGCGGACCTGGACCGCATGCTCATCACCGACATGCAGACACCCGCGACCGGCCCAGGCACGCTGCCAGACGAGGTCTGGGACGACTTCAAGCGGGACTTCTATGAAGCGCTGTGAGCGATGCGAGCGCAACCGCGACGAACGCTTCTACTCCGGGCCTCGCGGCCGGATCTGCCTGTCATGTCAGAAGAAGTCGAGAAGCGACGCCACCCACCGGGCGCGCGTCGGCAAGACCTACGGGTTGCTGCCGGGGGAGTACGACACCCTCTTCTCCGCCCAAGGCGGCGTCTGCGCCATCTGCCTGGGAACTCGCAAGCAACGCCTGAGCGTGGACCACGACCACAAGACCGGCCTGGTGCGCGGACTCGCATGCCGGATGTGCAACGGACGGCTGCTCACCGCAGCCAGAGACAGGCCCGAGGTTCTGCGGGCCGCTGCCGAGTACCTGGAGAACCCACCAGCCCTTCGGGTCCTTGGGGAGCGCTACGCCAGCGAGGAAGCCAACATCAACACCCGCCGAAGGAGAAAACGATGAAGTACTACACCTCCACCCCGCCCAAGAACCTCAACCGCCCGGCGCCGCGCGAGCCGAAGCCCGCCAACCCCGCCATGATGCTCGCGTTCGGCAAGGCCCTTTCCGCACGCACCGATACATGAGTTTGGTAGCCATGGATCTTCCCATCACCCCGCTACTCCAGCACTTCGGCGCGAACGTCCCCCACGTGGAAGAGGGAGGCCGATGGAAGTCGATGAAGTGCCCCTTCCACGCCGACACCAACGCATCCGCCTCCGTGCGATACGAGGCGTTCAACTGCTTGGCCTGCCCCGCCACAGGCAACGCCTACACCCTGCTACGGAGGGTCCAACTAGATGAAGGCGATAGTCCCCAGCGCATCCTCCAGGAGGTTTATGGAGCTGACCTCCAGGGCGTACCACGACCAGCTCGACGACGAGGCTTTGGCCTACCTGACGGGCCCGGAGCGGCTCCTGAGCGAGGAGTCCATCGCAAGCCATCGAATCGGCGTCGTCCGTTCTCCTGAGCCCGGACACGAGCACGTCAGAGGCCACCTGGCCATCCCCTACCTCACGCCTGACGGCGAGTGCGTAGCGATCCGCTTTCGGCGGCTCGGCGACGGCGACGGACCCAAGTACCGCTCGCTCGCTGGCGACATCCCCCGCCTCTACGGCACCGAGGCACTGCAACTGGGCACCCGCAACATCTGCGTGACCGAAGGCGAGTTCGATCGCATCATCGCCAAGCAGTGCGGCCTACCCGTCGTCGGCATCCCCGGCGCCAAGGCATGGGAGCCCATCTGGAAGAGGCTCCTGGTCCAGTTCGACTCCGTGTACGCCCTACACGACGACGACGAGCCCGGCCGCGAACTGGTGGCCAAGATCGCAGATGGCCTGGACAACGTCCGCCCCATCCCGATGACCGGTGGCGACGTTACTTCTTACTTCGCCGCCCATGGCAGAGATGGGCTGCGAGCCAAGCTCGGAGCCTGACCCCTTTTTTCCACTCAAACAAGAGATTGGTAGCTCATGACCAGCGAAGAACTCGCCAACGAGATCATGTCCGCCGTCATTGCAGTCCAGAACCGCATCCTCACGGTCGGCCGAGCCCAGTACGAGGAAGGCGCGAACCAGAAGTTCGAGCGGCAGAGCGTCATGGAGATCGTCGACTACGCCCTCGAAGAGGTTGAGGACGGCATCGCCTACAACGTGATGCTGCGCTACAAGCTCATCCACCTCAAGGCCGCACTCAACAAGGCGTTCTCGGGCGTCGCCTCCCAGGCCCCGCAGCCCCCAGCGCCCGCGCCGCTTCCCCCGGCCTACCGCTCCGCCCACGACATCCTGATGGGCCCCTGATGGCGCCCGAGCACATCGAGCAGGCGGCCGAGGACGTCTGGAGCGCCTACGTGGAGCTGACCGTCAACGGCTTCGCCCACGACGAGGCGGTCAAACTCGCCGGCCTCGTCCTCATGCACGCAGACCGAAGGGGAAACAGATGAACCTGTCCGGCGAATGGGAACTCGATCCCACCGAACTGTCCGGGCTGTTCCAGGCCAAGGGCTGGTGCTACCACACCGACGAGGGCCTGATCCTCCCCAGCGCCAAAACCATCGAAGGCATGCTCGCCCGCCTCATCGGCGAGGCACTCTCCACCGGCCACGACGAGGTCCAGGGCGGCCGGTTCATGGTCTTCAAGGACCCCGAGCTGCCCAACAGCTACGACCTCTGGCTGAACGTCGGCTTCATCTGGGATGAGGACAAGCTCACCGAAGAGGAGCGGGAGATCCTCGCCGCAGGCGACGACGAGGACGACGACGAGTGAGCCTCCAGACGCGAGCGCGCTACGCGGCGCTGCGCCGACACAAGAGGCGCCAGGAAAGCGGCCTGTGGTGCGAGCCGGGGTGCTCGTTCCACACCGCAGCCAAGCTCACCGCCGAACACATCTGGGACAAGTCCACGGGTGTGTGGACGTGGATGTACTGCAACAACGTCGATCAACTGGCTCGGGAGGGCTTGTGGGACTAACTCAGCGCATCGTGATCATCTCCGATACTCAGCTGCCCTTCGAGGACAAGCGCGCCCTCAAGAACGTCATCAGCTTCATCGGCGCGTACCAGCCTGACGCGGTCTACCAGATCGGCGACTTCATGGACTACCCGACGCCATCGCGGTGGAGCCGGGGCACCCGCAACGAGTTCGAGCAGCAGGTCGTCAAGCACAGCGAGTACGGCAAGAAGAACCTGCTGGAGCCGCTGCGCAAGGTCTACAGCGGCCCGGTCGGCGTCCTGGAAGGAAACCATGACGAGCGCCCGAGGGTATACCTGGAGCAGACGGCGCCCGCTCTGGCCGAGTTCGCCGACAGCTTCCACTTCAGCAAGCTGCTCGACTTCGACGGCTTCGGAGTGACCCTCACACCCTCCTTCCACAAGGTGGGCCCCGACACCGTTCTCGTCCACGGACACGAGATCAAGGGCATGTCCCAGATCGCCGGGACCAGCGCCTACAACCACGCCGCCAAGGCCGGGGTCAACATCGTCATGGGACACACCCACCGCCTCGGCGTGCGACGGCACACCTCCCAGTGGTTCGGCGGCAAGGCCATCCGCAGGTGGGGATTCGAGGTGGGCAACCTCATGGACGTCCGCAAAACCCAGTACCTCGGAGCCGGGGCGGTCGCCAACTGGCAGCAGGGCTTCGGCATCCTCTACGTCGGCAAGTACGACGTCAGCCCGTACCCGGTGGACATCTTCTCCGATGGCTCCTTCGTGGTCGAAGGCGAGCGCTACGGCGCCCTCAAGCGCGCCCCCAGCGGCAAGTTCAAGGCCGCGTGATGACCCATGCCCAGATATATGAGATTGGTAGCAGCGTGATCAGCAGCGAGCACACCGACCTGCTCCTACGGGTAGCGACCAACGTCGGACGCAAGTTCGCCCAGCGATACCCCGCCATGCAAGCCGAAGATGTCTCCTCCGAGATCACCGTCCGGGCCCTGGAGGAGTGGAAGACCTTCGAGAACAAGCTCAACCGGGCCTCCGAGCACGGCCGGACCGAATACGAAGTCCTCCACCTACTTCTTTCTCAGCGGGCCTCGAAGTACTGCGGCGAGCAGAGCTACGCCTACCAGATGAACAGCGCACAGGCGATCTACACGCCCATGGAGGTCCGGGCGCTGCTGCGCGAGCACTACTACAACCCCGACTCCTGGACGACCCCCGGCAAGGACACCGAGCACGGCACCGCCGTACATCACAAGGGCCTGTGGGCCAACCTCGCCGACATCCGCGAAGCCCTCAACCGAGTCTCCGACAAGGCCCACGACCACATCCTGGCCGCCTACGGCCCCGAAGACCTGGGACTGCCCGAGCCTGACCGCTGGAGCGTGGACAGAGCCGTGGCTGCGGTCACCCGCGAGCTGAACAGGCACCTGAACAAGGTGAGCACCCCGCACGAAGGGCCGGGCGGACGCCGGGCCATCTCCAACGCCGAATCCAACTACACCACCAGGAAGCAGGGCTAACCCTTGACCAACTTCACCTTCGGCCCGACCGGCGAAGCTGTCTACACCAGGACCTACAGCCGCACCAAGGCCGATGGCAGCAAGGAGGTCTGGCCTGAGACCGTCCTTCGCGTCGTCGAAGGCAACCTTGGGCTGGTCGACTACAAGCACCGCGACGTCGCCGAGAGCTACGAACTGCGCAAGATGATGGAGTCCTTCCAGATCCTGCCCGCAGGCCGGCACCTGTGGGCCAGTGGAATCCGCGGACGCCAGTACCTGTTCAACTGCCACACCTCCGGCTGGACCGAGCGCTTCAGTGAGCACTTCGAGTTCACGTTCTTGCGCCTCATGGAAGGCGGGGGAGTCGGCAGCAACTACGCCTCGACCTACCTCGACACCTACGGCGAAGTGCGGCACGACCTGACCGTCCACATCGTGTGCGACCCCGGCCACGCCGACTACGCCGCCATGAAGGACGCGGGCCTGCTGAGCGAGGACTACTCCCATGAGTGGGACTGGCCCATGGTCGTCGATGACTCCCGCGAGGGATGGTCGGACGCTCTTTCCGAGCTGCTCGACGCCTACATGCGGCCCAGCACCC
The DNA here is from genome assembly GCF_052983175.1 of Streptosporangium sp. G12. Taxonomy (NCBI): domain Bacteria; kingdom Bacillati; phylum Actinomycetota; class Actinomycetes; order Streptosporangiales; family Streptosporangiaceae; genus Streptosporangium; species Streptosporangium sp. G12. The sequence goes on from NZ_JBRIQO010000022.1 coordinate 59,843, forward strand.
AGCACACCGACCGCATCTTCGACGTCTCCAACGTCCGCCCCGCTGGCGCGAGGTTGAAGACGTTCGGCGGCACCGCCTCGGGGCCAGCACCTCTGGCCCGGATGCTGCACGAGGTCTCCACCGTGCTCAACAACCGCAAGGGCGAGGCCGTCACTCCGCTGGACGCCATGGATATTGACCACGCCATCGCCCAGTGCGTCGTCGCCGGAGGCAACCGCCGCAGCGCCCGAATGGCGATGCTCCCCTGGGACGACGAGCAGATCTTCGACTTCATCGACTGCAAGGCCACCGGCAACCACTGGACAAGCAACATCTCGGTGGTCATCGACAACGCCTTCGTGGACGCCATCTCGGGGGAGGCCGGCGAGGAAGACAAGGCCCACGCCCAGGCCGTACTCGACAGGATCTCCAAGGGCATGCTCACCAACGGCGAGCCCGGCATCTGGAACCGCGACCTGAGCCAGGTGGGCGAGACCGGCGAGGTCTTCGCGACCAACCCCTGCGGTGAGATCGCCTTGGAGGAGTTCGAAAACTGCAACTTGGGCCATGTGAATTTGGCGGCGTTCGCCCCCGACCACGCAGGCGACGCCTTCGACATCGACGGGGCCGTCAAGGCCGCCCGGCTGATGACCCGCTTCCTCATCCGCGCCACCTTCGGGGACGTCAACGACCCGAACCAGGCGGCGATCCTCGCCAAGAACCGCAGGATCGGTGTGGGCCTGTTCGGTGTGCAGGAAGCACTGGCCCTCATGGGCATCCGCTACTCCGAAGCCCCCCAGTGGCTGTTCCCCAAGAAGCTCCTCAACCTGCTCCGTGATGCGATCCGAGACGAGGCCCGCAAGTACGCCTTCCAGCTCCGCATCCCCGAGCCGGTCAAGGTCACGACCATCGCCCCCACCGGCTCGATCGCCAAGCTCCCCGGCACCACCGAGGGCATCCACCCCATCTTCGCCCGCTACTACATCCGGCGAATCCGCTTCTCCACCATCGACCCCGACCAGTTCGCCCAGGTCTCCCGCTACATCCAGCTGGGCTACAACGTCGTAGACGACCCGATGGCGGCCAACACCGTCGTCGTGGAAATCCCCTCCAAGGAGTCCGTCGTGGAGCGGGTAGAGGCCGCAGGCTGGCCCGCCTCCATCGTCGAGTCCGCCGACGAGCTGACGCTGAAGCAGCTGCTGTCCGTCCAGGAGCTGGTGCAGGCGGAGTACGCCGACAACGCGGTGTCCTTCACGGCCAACGTCGACCCCGAGCGGTACTCGCCGCAGGACATGGCCGACACCATCTGGCACTTCGCCAACAAGCTCAAGGGCTTCACGATCTTCCCCGAGCAGGGCTACGCCCTCGCGCCCTACGAGCGGATCACCGAGCAGGACTACCTCGACTGGGTGACCTCCACCGGCCTGGCCCACGTCGAAGACGGTATCGACGAGGAATGCGCCAACGGCGCATGCCCCATTCGATAGTGCATCGTTAAAAGCCGGTAGCCCAAACCTGGATGATCCCGTACTTGACGAGTAGGTAGGCCACAGCAAGCCAAAAAAGGATCGGCCCAACCCATGCGAGTACGTCGCGGGCACTAATCCTTGATCTTGCGGGCGGGAACTGGGGGTAGGTCCCCCCCTGCCTTGAGGAAGGAGCGGTCCCCACTGGCCCCGGATCTGCGCGCCGCGTTTTCTGGGTGTCCCGTGCGCGTTTGTCCTGCTGCCGCGCGTAGTAGGTCTGCACGGCAGTCATGATCAAGCCGATCAGGCCAACAACTAAGGCCACTAGTTCCACCGAATCAGAGTAACGGGATATCTCCCTAATTTGGGGACCTGAAAACCATTCATCAATAACGACTTGAGCAACCCCACATACAAGAGATTGGTAACGCCATGAGCGCCTTCGACACCGACCCCTGGGCCACCGCAGCACCCGCCGCTGCGCCGCCCGCCGACGAGGCCCAGACCGCCGTACAGCCCACCAACACCCTCCCCACCACCGCACCGAGCAAGGAGAGCACCATCACCGTCAACAACAGCTCTGAGGCCAAGGTCACCACCACCATCAAGTACGGCAGCGGCTTCGACGCCCCCTGGACCGTCTTTCACAGCAACTCCGTGCAGGAGGCCGAAGCCACCCTCAACGAGGCCAAGGCCCTGCTGGAGCTGACCGCCAAGGTGGCCAAGTTCGCCAAGACGCTGGACTCCGGCACCGCCCCCCGCCCGGCCGCCAGCGCCGGGACGGCGCCTTCCCGCCCGGCCACCTCCACCCCGCCCGGCCAGCAGGGCAAGAGCTGCGCCCACGGCGAGATGACCTACCGCACCGGCAACGGCACCAAGGGCCCCTGGGCCGGATACTTCTGCCCGCTCCAGAAGGGCGACCCGGACCAGTGCAAGGCCATCTTCGTCCGGAACTGATCCACGCCCACATATAGGAGTCTGGTAGTGCGAACCCACGAGATGCGGCTCGCGGGCCGCACTGTCCATGGCCACGTCGTGGAAACCGAAGCCGACCTCGCACCGTTCGCGGAGTGGGCCTCACGCAACACCGAGTTCGGCTACGACTCGGAGACCACGAGCCTGGCCGTCTACAAGCCGGGCTTCCGGATGCGCACCGCCCAGTTCAGCGCGGGGGACCAGTCCTGGTACCTCCCCGTTGAGCGGCACCCCCGCATCCAGTGGTACGCCGCGACCACGTTGCGCCACGCGAAGAAGCTCTACATCCACAACGCGTCATTCGACCTCCAGGTGGCTGACCGCCACCTGGGGGTTCCCCTCGGGGAGTTGTTCCCAAAGACCATCGACACCGGGATCATCAGCCGCCTGGTCGACTCCCGCGCCCGCAAGGAAGGCGGCCCCGGACACACCTTGGAGGAGCTGACCGAGGTCTACGTCGACCCGGTGGCCGCCAAGGACATCAAGGGCAGCGTCGGACAGCAGTGCAAGGACCTCAAGGTCACCAAGGAGCAGTACTTCGAGTCGGTCTCGCTCGACGACGAGATCTACCAGATGTACTCGCTCATGGACCCGATCTTGGCCTGGGTCCTGGCCAAGACGCTCACACCGAAGATTCCCTCCTCAGCCCAACACCTCGTTGGCTATGAGCACGAGATCGCCCGCATCTGCTCCGACATCTCCAAACGCGGCTACCTGCTGGACCGGACCTACACCACCGAGCTGGCTACCCGCCTCCGACAGGAGGAGGAGTACTGGCTGATGGAGATCGAGCGCGAGGTCGAAAAGCTCGGCTTCATCGACGTCGAGGAGTTCAACCCCGGCTCGACCGACCAGGTCTTCGAAGCCCTCGTCTACATGGGGCACACGGAGTTCCTCCAGACCCCCACCGGCAAGGCCAAGGTCGATGACGACCTCCTGGAGCACCTGGCCGAAGGCGGCATGTACTTCGCCAGGGCGATCAAGGAGTACAAGAAGGCCGGCAAATGGGCGGGCACGTGGCCGGAGTCCTTCCTGGACAACGCGGACGAGGACGGCCGCTGCCACGCCAACATCAACACGCTCCAAGCCCGCACGGGCCGCATGTCCATCACCGGCATCCCGGCCCAGACCCTCCCGTCCTCGGACTGGATGATCCGCCGCTGCTTCCTCGCCGACGAGGAAGAGGTCTCCGGGTCGATCGACTACCAGGGCCAAGAGCTGCGCATGGCCGCCGCGCTCAGCGGCGACGAGCGCATGCACCGGGCCTTCGCCAACAACGAAGACCTGCACCAGATCACCGCCGACGCCGCAGGCGTGAGCCGAAAGATCGGCAAGATGGCGAACTTTTTGGTGTGTTTCGGCGGGGGCTGGAAGGCCCTCGTGGAGCAGGGCAAGGTCACCCCCGCAGTCGCCAAGCAGACCATCGCCGGATTCAACAAGGCGTACCCCGGCGTCGCCAAGCTCGCCAAGGAGATGACTCGCGAAGCGGGCAAGGCGGGCTACATCACCACGATCACAGGCCGCCGCCTGTACGTGGACTCCGACCGCGCCTACAGCGCGATCAACTACGCCATCCAGTCCGCGTCCCGCGATGTGACAGCCCGAGGGCTGATCAAGTGCGACCGGGCCGGACTTACTTCTTACTTGCGCCTGCCCGTCCATGACGAGGTCGTAGCCAGCCTGCCGAAGAAGCAGGCCAAGGAACTGGCCCTGTCGATCGGCGAATGCCTCCGCACACAGATCCGAGGCATCGACTTCACCACGGACGTGGCACTCGGAAAGCGCAGTTGGGGCTCTCTGCCCGACTACGGCGCCGACTACTAGGAGATCAACGTGAACGTCACACTCATCGCCACCACCCACTTCAACAGCGGCGCCTTCGAGGAAGCCACCGGCTTCCAGTCCGACGCATGGGCCACCTCCGCCGACCGGCTCGCGGAGGCCGCAGGCCGGCAGTGCTACGAAGCCTGGGGGCGCAAGAACCCGGCCACCGCCCACAACCGTGGCTACCTCGCCAACATCATCGAGCACCAGCACTTCTCGGTGCTGGAGCACTCCTCGGCGACGTTCCTCATCCGGGGCGTCAGCCGGACCCTGCTGGCGGAGCTGACCCGCCACCGGCACCTGTCCTTCTCCGTGCAGAGCCAGCGCTACGTGGACGAGACGGGCCGCGAGCCCGTCATCCCGCCCGCCCTGCGGGGGACCGACATGGAGGGCGACCTGCACGCCTTCCACGCCCAGGCGGTCGATCTGTACGTACAGGTGCGGAACGAGCTGGCTGCCCAGGGCGTGCCCCGCAAGAAGGCCAGAGAGGCCGCCCGCGCCTTCCTCCTCAACGCCCAGCCCGTGGACATGGTCGTCACCGGCAACCTGCGCGCTTGGAGAGAGGTGATCTCGAAGAGGTTCCACGTCGCCGCCGACGCGGAGATCCAGGAGATGTCAGCCCAGATCCTGACCCACCTCAAGACCATCGCCCCAGGGTCCTTCCAGGACTTCGAGGGCCTCATCGGCAACGACGTCATTCGTCGTGCCGCCTAACAAGAGTCTGGTAGCTCCCCGAGAGGCAACCCCATGAACCAGTTCAACCGCATCGTCGCCGCCATCTACGCCGTCCTCTTCGCCGTCCTCGGCACCACAGCCCTCATCGCCGCCATCGCCTTCTTCGTCAGGAGCTTCGTGTGAAGGACGCCATGGGCGCCACCCACCGCCGCACCAACGCCGAGGTGGCCTTCCACGGCTTCGAGAAGGAGTTCGTGATCGTCGTCCGCACCAGCCACCACCTCTACGGCACCACCAGCCACCACATCACCCCGCTCAGCATCGAGGCCGCCACCGACCTCCACCGCCAGCTCGGCGACGCCCTCACCGACGCCATGTGGGAGAACACCGACCGATCGGAGCTTCCGTACTGATGGACCTTCACGTCGTCCAGCGACCCAACGGGGCCTTCGAACTCGACGTCCGCGACCTCGACTTCCTCCCCTTCATCAACCCCACGGTCGAGCACACGACCTACTGCCCAAACCGCCTGAACGCCGACATCCCATTCGGCAAGCTCACCGTCATCAACCTGGAGAAGCTCATGGCCGACTACCCCCAGCACACCCGCCTGCGCGGGTCCAACGCCAACCTCGACGCCGCCTACCGCCTCATCAAGCTCGACGAGGAGATCAGCCAGCTCCGCAAGACGAACGACACCCTGCGAGCCTCGCTGGAGCACGCCAGGTCGGCCGACAACGGCCTGAAGACCCGCATCGAGAACCGCATTGTCAAGGCCAGGAAGCTCCTGGAGCGCCTCACCAAGGCAGGCGACTACACGGCCATGGCCATCGTCTCCGCCCGCCTGCGCGAGCTGGAGAGCCTCCTGTGAAGATCGAGGACGCCATCTTCCTCTTCATCTCCGTGGCCTGCATCATCATTGGCGTCGTCCTCATGGGCCTCGTCGTCTTCCTCTAGGGAGCCCCTTGCTCGACCACTTCGAGGAGACCCATGTCTTCGATGAGAAGCACCCCCGAAACATCCAGATCCGCTCCCATGAGCGGCCCAGCTGGGATGAGTACTTCCTTGGCATCGCCCGAGCAGTCTCTCTCCGGGGGGACTGCTCTCGCCGTCGCGTTGGCGCGGTCCTCGTTCGCCCCGACCACCGAACAGCCGGCACCGGGTACAACGGCGTACCGCCTGGCGCCCCTGGCTGCCTCACTGCGCCGTGTGAGCGAGTCGGCAAGGCGCTGCGCGGGGACGATGTCTGCCCTGGCTACAGCGATTGCAGGTCTGTCCACGCCGAAGCCAACGCACTCTTGGACGCCGACAGAGACGACCGCGTGGGAGCCACCCTCTACGTCACCGACGAGCCCTGCTCGTCCTGCATGAAGCTAATCCGCGGTGCCGGTGTGGCCCACGTAGTGACCCCGCAGAGCCTGTGACAGGAAGAACCCCCCTCTCTATGAGGGGGGTTCGCTAATTAGTGGTTTCTTGTTTGGCCCGCAGACTTGCTTGGGTCCGTCGCAGATACAGGCGGTTGGGTATGTGTAAGTTTTTGGGTTCTTCTGGGGCAATTAGGTTGCAGCCTGATCGTCCCGTGAGACTTCCACTTCAGCGCTATTCATGCTCCGACGAACTTTGATCCCTGTGGGGCGGATCTCGATCTCTATATCTGCATTTTCGACGTAACCGGCCTGTTTGAACAGCAACCAGGCCCCCAAGATAGCAAGAAGCCGATAAAGCAGGAAGAGAATGATGCCGCCACTGCCAGCCGCCAGGAGCGAACTCCCGACACTGGCCACCGGTCTCCTAGTCCCCCGTCTCCTGACTCGACCTAGACGCACTCATAGGCTGACCAACCTCCTAGATCACCTTGAGAGGGGCGATCCCTCTCGTTCAGGTGAGACTACAAGGGCTGCTGATGCCCTGGGGGAACCGAATCGCGTTCTGTAGATAACTACCGGAGATGACTAGACACATACCTGAGGTGACTAGCCCTCGGCCTTCGGGCCGAGGGCGCTTTTTTTATGCCTCCACCGGCTCCGGTGGATGAATCCGCAGATCACAGCGCGGGCAGTGGAACGGCACCAAGATGTCCTGCACCAGCTCGGCCTGGTGGACCAAGAGCCAGTCGTAGATCTGGTACAGCAGGTACAGGCTGATGTGGACCTTGTCCGCCATCTCCCGATACGCCCCGGCCGCCATCTGCCGCCGCATCACATACAACACAGACCTGCTGCCGCTTAGATCGTTTAGCAGCTTGGCATAGTCGTGAAGCTCTCTCCGGGCCTCAACGCCTACAGGTTTAGGCGCGATCTCGGACATCCTGTATCCCTCGCTAGATGTCGGATGATGCGATGACACAACACCGGTCTACCAAAACATATTTCGTGCACAAAATATTGAAACGTCTACGATGGCCAAAGAATGTAAAGAAATCATCAAGAATGATCTCCGGCAACTTCGAGAAGGCTTCGAAAAGCCCGCCCGCAGCGAGGTCCCACACCAGTGGAGATCCGCAGCCACTGTGACCAGCGCCACAGCTGCCAGTGCAACCGAACACTCCCCGCAGCCGAGATGGCCCCGACGACAACCCAGGGTGAAGGTTGGTACGATCCTCCCCGGTCGGATCACCGACCGGACAACCCGACTTCTTACTTCTTTCTAAGGGACGCGCATGGCTACCAAACTGGTGGTGATCTGCGACTGGCACGAGGGCGACACCGAGGCTACCCACCACAACGAGTGGACCAACCCCAAGGGGGAACTCAAGGAGAACGACCTTTGTGATGACCACCAGAAGGTCTTCACCGAGGCGTGGGAGGCCATCGAGAAGGGCTCCACTACCCGCACCGCACCGACCGCCAACGGCCGAACCCCCCGCAAGAAGCTCCCGAAGGGGCAGCACAGCCCCAACGCCCAAGCCAGGGCCTGGGCACTGGCCAACAACATGGAAGTCAACGCACACGGGAGAGTGGGCTTCCACATCGAACGAGCCTGGAAGCAGGCCGGCCAGCCCAACCTACTCGAAGGTAAAAGCTGATCTACTTATTACCGAGATCCTTTTTACTGGATCTCCTTAATCTTGCCTTTCGCTTTGCTCGGTGTGACCATCGCGAGACTGAATTAGGCAACAACCTTTGGTAAAACTTACCTTCATGCAAGTCAGTTCTGGCTCCGGAGCCTCAGGCGCCCCCCTCGCGCACGGCCCGGCAGATGCCCTCCACCCCCTAGGCGACATCGAGGTGCTCACGCACACGGCCTCGGGCGTCCACGTCCTGCGACAGGGGTACGCGGACGGCTATATCTACGAATACATGGTGCCCGTCGGGGTTCCCGTAGATCCAAATCAGATCTACTTCGCGATCCCCTTCTTCCAAGGCCGCTATCTCCGAACCTTCAGCGAAGGCGAGTTCAACTACATCACCGTCTGGGTGCCCATGGAGAAGACAGAAGGCTTCGACCTAGCCTTCGACGCAGCCGCCGCGATGCCCGACTTCGACCTGACGGCCCCAGAGGCAGAGTCCGAACTCCTGCACCAGGACGAGCGAGCCGTCATCAGCCGAATCCGGCTCTCCACAGGCTGGCTGTACCTCGTCGACCACCAGCTCGGCTTCCCCTGGCCGAGCCCCGTGAACTACCCCTGCCTCGTACCGATCGTCAACGCCCCCATCGTCTCGGTGAACCAGACCGGCACGAGCTTCGTCTCCAAGTTCTGGGTATCTGACAACGTGACCACTACTGCCGTTGCTTAGCCGGCCTCACGGCCGGAGGTGCTCGATGGACGACGACCCAAGATTCACCTACGGGCTCATGCACGACGTGCGGGAGGTGCTGGAGAGCTACGGCTACCGGCTCCCCGAAGGCGAACAGGAGAGGCACGCGGCGCTCGGCGCCAGCACGGTAGCGCTGCTCCACCTGGTGGAGACTTTCGAGGGCTGTAGACCTCCCTGAACCCCCTCTGCGGGAGGCATTTTCAGGGTCGCCGGCTGATTCCTCACCGCGGTCCCTCAGACACCCCGCTCACGGCCCCAGAAGGGCTCTCTGAGCGGGGATTTTGTCGTTCTGGGAGGACTAGCTCGGCAGAATCGTGTGGAGAAACCCCGCGCAGACGAAGCCAAGGCCCACCCCCACGACCAGGCCGCCTGCGAAGCCGAGTCCGATGCCCACGGCAGCGCTAACCGCAAGAATGATGGCCCAACGGAGTGGGAGTCGGTTGTTGTTGGGACGGCACATGATCATACCTCCGGGTAAAGGCACCTCAGGTGCCGCCTGAATTACCGACGTGCCCATTGGAGGCAACGTCCTTGATCGTTGAATGAGGCTGGTTCGCCCCTCTGTCTTTGGACTGTACCGACGGTTCGCCAATAGGAATCTGCACACAGCGCTAAGTGGACGTTCCCGCAGGTCAGCGCCATGAAAGAGGTCTAAACCAATCTACTTTTGGGGCGGAAAACGCGGTTTAATCTGGTTGCGAGAATCTGGTTGCGAGAATTGGTCTAAACCAATTTTTAGCCGCGTTGGGGACCTGCTTGTCTCGCCGCCGAGCAATATCAGGGCTTGAAGCCGTGAAGACTGCTGTTGCGTGTGCGTTCCCGCGCTTCGCGGGCCCTTCTTGCGAGGAGGAGTTTCGCGGTCGCCGACACCTGGCTACTGTGGACCTCCGAACACCCGGCCGCAGGCTCAAAAGGGCCTTCTGGGCGGGGATTTCTTTGCTTTGAGACCTTTCGTTGATCTCATGTTTTGAGCCCACGAAGGGTCACGCAACGCGAGCCCAGACTTGTACTTATTCGGAAGAGGCAGACCCTCCGGGCTCGCGTGCATCATGATCTTAGGTATCCCCCCACCCCTTGATCACTCTCCTTCCTTGATCCATCCGTGCCCCGGCACGGTGAGAGAGAAGTAAGAGCGCTGATCATGGACTTCTTTACTTCTTTCTCCGCAGTGCCTCATGCCTCACTGCCTCTGTCTCACTAGCTCACTGCCTTACTCACCCATCACTTCCTCTCTGCCTGCCTGCCCATGAGAGCGCGCGTGCTGAGCCTTATTGCTCAGCTGTGTGTGTGCGTGGTCGCACGCGCGCAACGTGCGCTGAGTCCTGTGTGTGCATGGTGCTGTCTGTGTGCGCACGGGGGGAGAGAGCACCGGGGGAGGAGGCGGAGGCGAGCCTTTGAGCAGGCTCACCATGATTCTTTAAGGGGAGTATCCGCAGCTCAGGGGCAATAGGAGTGTGGGAACAGAGCAACCTCGTCTTGAGATTGGTAACTCAGTGCCGTAATGTCTGTCCTGTCACCACCGAGCACCGCCCAGCACCACCGGGGGGAGCACGGAGGAGGCGCCCCTACCAGGGGACCAACCCAGTACACCGGGGAGGCTGACCAGGTGAGGGGCGTGGCGAACGGCCACCGGGGATCACGAAGAACCTGCCAGAGCGTGGGGGAGTGATCATCACCCGAACGGCCAATCAGCCGCAAACAAGAGTGTGGTAAAGTAGTACCAAGTCCAGCCCCTCCGGGAGCTGGCGGGCGGAACATCGCCTTATCCCTTCAAGCCTCCTGCGGGAGGCGCTGGTGAGCCCCAAGCGGGCAGGCCCTCAAACCCTTCTTGAGAACTCAATAGCGGACGGATCAAACGCCTCTCCAATGCGAATGGTGAGTGTGCTTGATCTTCATACGGGCTGCCTGTCGGGACGTTATGCACAGGCGTAGAAGAACATCACCGCTTCGGCGGTGGTCTAGGAATCACATCATGGAATGCGGTTCCCAGATCACAACTGGAGGTTCAATGCTTGATTTCACCTATGGCGCATATCCTCACCGCGATGGATTGGCCATGAAGGACGGGAATGGCGAGACAAAGGGCGTGACAATGCGTCGGGAAGAGCAGGTTGGGTCTACTGTCTGGGAAACTCACGAGGCATACATCGTCTATGGCGAGCGTGTTCGGTTCATCGGTACGGCCCACGATGTGTGGTCGGCATTCGCTCAGATCGAGCAGTGGTACGCGGATCAGGACAACTACTACCTGGGATTCGACGCGGCCTAATGGCCTTTCTATGCCCGTAAACAAGAGTGTGGGAATTTAGGAGTGTGGGAGATATGACCATTTCGATTCAGGCAAATGCCGAGACCCGCGAGCTTTATGTGAACAACATCATCCGGGTTTGGGATTCGGCCACATGCGATCAGTTGGCGCGTGGCAGGAACTGGTATCCGACCGCGCATCAGCTTGCGGAAATGATGTCTGACGGTCACGTAGTCAAGGGTGCGGGCGTTATCGCCGCACTCTCCGCTAACAAGCGATGGGGCGAGAACATCGTGCTCGCTAATCGCGCATTCGATGCCGGAAAGGCTTCGGGGCATTTCTCCGACGCCATTCGTAAGGCGGAAAGGATTATGTCGGGTGAGCAGCCAGAGCAAGTGCTACCAATGGACATCAAGACCGGTCATTTCTACCGGTGCATTCTCGACCCCACCGACCCTGACGCGATCTGCATTGATCGCCATGCTCACGACATTGCCGTGGGTGAAAGGTATGGGCAGAAGTCACGTGGCCTGGGTGCGAGAGGACGCTATGCACTTATGGCACACGTTTACCGAGAGGCCGCGCAGCGCCTCGGGGAACTCCCGCAAGTCGTCCAGGCCGTGACCTGGGTTGTCTGGACCGAGCAGAGCAAGGGTGCGTGAGCGATGAGTGAGAGCGAAGCACTGAGCATCGTGCTCAACCGAATCAAGGACGTCGTATACAGCGACACATTCGGCGGCATATTCGAATGCCCCAAGTGTCAGCGACTTCTACACGGACTCGATGACGGCGATTACCTCGAATGCATGGTGAACAACGTATTCAGCCACAAATGCCCATGAACGGAATGTTGGGCCTGGTGGCCCTCGGGCCACCTTACCGAGCAATTCGCTCACATACACGAAAGGGAATCAGAGATGCGTACTCACGAATCCACCATCACTGTCCACTTCTGGAACCTCGCCGCATACACCAACGGCCAGCTGGTCGGCGACTGGGTTGACCTTGACACGTGCACGGACCTTGACGATTTCGAGGCCAAGGTGAAAGCGGTCACCAAGGGTGCCGAGGAACTCCTGGTCAGCGCCTCCGAGTGCGATTTCGGAATCACGTTCTCCGAGTACCAGGACCTCGGTTCGATCTGGGAAGCGCATGAAGCGCTTCTTGAGATTCTCGAAGACGAGCGTGACGCATTCGCTGAATACCTCTCCTACATCGGCGGGGTCGAGAGCCTTGATGAGTGCGTCCGCAGCTGGCGGGACGCCTACTGCGGCCGTTACGACTCGATCGAGGAATACGCCTGGTCAGTCGCTGAGGACTGCTACCCGGAGCTGGCCAATGTGCCGCCCGGCTTCCGTGTCCAGGTGGACACCGCCACATGGGAGGCCGACCACTGGATCTCCGCCACCGGCAACGTCTTCCGATCCGCCTGAAAGGGCGGGCGAATGTGTGAGAGATGCGGAACCAAGCTGTACGAGGAGAGGCCCGGAAATGGCTTCACCGACTGCGGTATGTGCTACCTGAATGGCCTGTTCGACGAAATCACCACGGTTGGAGAAACGAAATGAACGACGCAATCACCCGCGCAAAGAATGTCCAGCAGACCTACCTGAAAGTGAGCGGTGCCGATCTGAGCGAAAGGGTGGCGGACATCATCACCGACCAGCTTCGGGTCCTGCCCGGACATGAGTGGGAGCGGGTGATCCGTAGCGCGGTGGTAAGCGCCTATGAGGAGATCCACGGAAATCGCCTGGGCCTCGACGTTGATGTCTTCATCATCGGTGCGGAGCACGACGAGGAAGAGATGGCGGCCTGAAATGAAAGTTACTTCGCTGGTCTGCGACTGGTTTATGCCGAATGACGGGGCCACTCCGCTGGTCATCGTCATCACGATGCCCGACGACTACGAATTCAGCATCGACGAGTGCCCGAAACTTGGAATGCGTTCCTGGCAAAGTTCGGCGGTGATGAAGGATACGAGATCGCGGACGACATGTGCATGAGCGAGTACATCTACGAGGTCTTCAGGGTTGATATCGACCTCAGTTCATTTGAGAAAGTGGGCCACATCACTGGCTCCACATTCACCTGCCTGAGTAGCGGTTGGGCTTGGGGCGCCCGAATGGGTGCCCCTTGCCGAGCCTCTAAGGACTCGACTTACTTCGTAAAGGAGATTGCTATGAGCACATTGACGAATGAGATGCCGGTCGCTGGCGAGGACATGTTCAACGGTCCGTTCGGCAAGATGGTCGAAGAGATCGACAAGTACACCGAAGGTTCCAAGGTTGGCGTGCTCGTCACGTTCATCGGGGCATTCAGTGCGGCGGTGGGCGGCTTGCCCGGTGTCGGCACGGGCAAGGGGAGTATGCCCTTGAGCTTCTGGCCGGTTCTGGTGGGCCCGACCGGTGTCGGCCGTAAGGGAACAGCTACCGGAATTGCGATGAAGGTTGTGGAGTCCGGGCTGGGGTCCTTCTTCCAGAACAACGTCTCATACAACCTCCCGGCCACGGGGCTGGGTTTCGCCAACGAGCTGGCGGAGCGCGCCATCCGGGGCGTGTCGGCTCCCATGCTGTTCATCTCCGAGGAGATGGATGAGTTCATCGCGAATGCCAAGCGGGACACCAAGATCGGCGGGTACCTCCGTAAGGCGTGGGACGGCTCGACCATCGGCCACCGCACCAGCCAGGTTGATCTCCAGATCCACAAGCCGCATGTGGCGATCGTCGGACATGTGCAGCCGATGAACTGGGGTGCGATCTCGGGCAGCCGGGATGCGACGGGCGGCACGTACAACAGGTTCTTCCCCGTCTGGGTGATCCAGAGCAAGAAGCTCCCGGTGTTCTCCTCGGCGAACCCAGACAAGGTCATCGAGCGTCTGGGCAACCGGTTCCGCAGCATGGTCAACTTCGCCCAAGAGGTCACGGACTTGAGCGTTCCGAAGGACGTGGCCAAGGTCTTCGAGGCCAAGCACCGCGAGATCTGCGACGCGATGACGAACGGCAATGAGGCCCTCGGGCAGTACACCGAGCGGGCCATGGCCTACATGATCCGCCTGGCCGGGCTGTACGCCCTGGCCGACAAGCGCACAGAGATCACGGTCGCGGACTTCGATGCGGCGCTGGCGCTCGTCACCTACATGGTCGAGACGGTCACGTACACGCTGCCTGAGACGTCGGCGTCCGGCGACGACATCCCGGCGCGCATCCTGGCCTTCATTCAGGAGGCCGGGCCGGAGGGCGTGACCAGCACCGAGGTTGCCCGCAAGTTCCAGAAGGTCAGGGCCGCCGAGATTCGCGCCATCACCGACGCCTGCGACTCCGTGTTCACCTCCAAGCTGCGGTCCGAGGGTGGCCGCCCGGCAACCCTCTTTACCTGGGTTGAGGAGCCCGAGGAGGTCGTGACGGAATCCGCGGTGGCCGTCGAGCTGGACCAGCTCGTCGCCGCGTGACGGTCCCTCTGCTCACCGGGCCTCGGTCCGGTCGAGCGGGGAGATCGCCATCGCGGTCTGTAAGTCCCCATCGAAAGGAACCGCCCATGAAGACCTTGCAGTTCGGCGACGTGCTCAACAACGGAGGGAGGGTCCTGCATTACGTCCCCGGCGTGGGCTGCCGGTCCGGGTACGTGTTCGCCATCTACAGGGGCCAGTTCGTCTCCTGGCGCACACCGAGGGACCGGGACGGCAACCTCGGCGAGGTTGAGCACGGCCGCTACTTCGGCGACGACTTCGACCGAGGCTGGGCGGTCCATCGCCTGCGTAGCGGTCTCCTTATCGAGATCAGCGCGGGATACCCAAGCACCATCTGACATAGAAGAATCGCTTGATCGTCAAGCTTGAGCACCTGGGAGAAGTGCATGCAGAACCATCAGCCTCACCAACCTAATCAGCCTCACCCGCAGTACCAGCAGCACCCGCAGTACCCGCCGCAGTATCAGCAGCCTGTGATCATCCAGCAGAAGCAGTCGAACGGCTGCTTGAAGGGCTGTTTGATCGTCGTGGTAGCCGTCATCGGTCTGGGTATCGTCGGTCGCATCGTGGGCGCGTCTGACGACCGGCCCACTCCCCTCGCGGACTCCTTCAGATCCACCGCGCCTAGCGTGCCGGTTGTATCCGCCGAAGCTGTCCCCGGTACCAAGGCTCCTCAGGAGGAGCCCAAGCCGGAGCCGGAGCCGAAGCCGGAACTGCCGCGTGTCGGTGACACGGTGCGCGACGGCAAGTTCTCCTTCAAGATCACCAAGGTCGAGAAGGGTGTCGCACGGGTCGGTAGCGAGTTGTTTGGCTCGGATGCTCAGGGTGAGTACGTGATCATCCACGTCAACGTGAAGAACGTCGGGGATGAGGCACAGACCTTCTCAGGCGGTAACCAGAAGCTCATCGACTCCAGGGGCCGGGAGTACGACGCGGACACCGGGGCGGCCATCTTCATCAAGGACGCCAACTCTTTCCTGGAGAAGATCAACCCCGGTAACTCGGTCGATGGCCTGCTGCTGTTCGACATGCCCAAGAGGGCGAGGCTCTCGGCCATCGTGCTGCGCGACTCGCTGTTCTCCGGGGGTGTGACCGTCAGCCTCCGGTAGCTCGCGGGGCGGGACCTGACTGGGGTTAGCAGCCAGGTCCCTTACCCTCACGGTAAGGGAGACCAACTTGATCATCAACAATACCGCGCGGCGCCTGGGCTAAATCCGGCGTAACGGTTTCCCCGCTCACCGGGCCTTTCGCCTGGTGAGTGGGGTCTCCGGCAGATTACGAAGAAGTGGCACATATGTATGAGCTGAAGAAGGTTGAAGACCTGGCCGAGGGTGACGAGGTGGTGTTGTGGACGACCCCTATCAACTACGAGGTGTCCGTCCTCGTGAAGGACATCCATATCTATGAGGAGATCGGCAAGGTCGGGATCGTCGTGGAGGAGTTCGAGTGGGGGGAGGTAACCGCGCCGATCGGGACTTACGTGACCATGGGCGGCGGGTGGTAGCTCTCCAACTGGGAAAATATCGAGGCGGCTTCTCACCGTGAGAAGTCGAACACGGTTTACGATGCCCTCATGTCGGTCGGGCCGCTGATTCAGGAGCTACGGTTAGGGTTGCACCTGTCGCAAACCGAACTGGCGCAACACCTCGCCGCCGTGTCGGGCAGGACGACCGTAACGCGTGAAACCGTCTCCAAATGGGAGAATGACAAGGTCACCCCTGGTCCATTCTGGCGGCGCCACCTCGCGACAGTGCTGCAAGTACCACTGTCGTTGTTGGAGGCAGAGTTAGTGAAGCGCCGTACGTTTCTGGTCGACGCGGTGGCCCTGGGAATTGCCCCGCTCGTTCCCGCACAGCACAAGGTAGATGCCAGCGAGATCTTCGCCTCCGTCAGCGGAGGCGACGCCGAGCCCTTGCGCACCATCCAGACCACCTACCGAACCGACATGCACCTGTCCGGCCTCGCGGTGCGAGACCGGCCGACCATCTACCGCCTCGTGAAGTGGATGCATGACGGGGCAACCCCTGTTCTCCGCGTCAACGCGGCAGGGATCATCGCCAAGTCACAGGACTTGGAACTGAGCGAACTGGCTACGGCCGCCATGCTCCGGGACGCCGAGGTTCGCCAGCTCTACCTGTCCGCCGTCGCCTCCCGCGTCGGCACCCAGACAGACGAACTCATCGGCGAGCTGACCAACTCCCGCGATGCGGGGGCGCGCTGGTGCGCTGCCGTCATGCTCCAAAAGAGGGGTGGCGAGGCTGCGAAGGCCGCCCTGATTCGTGCTCTGAGAACCGAGCCGGTGCGCGAGACTATCCGCACCATCGGCCTTGGAATTCAGGGAGAAGACCCATGCACGTGATCGAGATCCAGGAAGGCGAACTCGTCTCCGAGATCGGCCGGCAAGCCAAGGAGCTGGGCATCGTGAACGGTGCCATCGTCTCCCTGATCGGGGCTGTGGATTCGTTCGTCGTCTCCACAATGCCCGCAAAAGACCCAACAGCGGACAACATCACCGAATACGACATGACCGGTGAAATGACCGGCACCGGCGAGATCGTTGATGGCAAGCCGCATGTTCACGTGGTCATGGGCGTCGAAGGCGACAGGGGAGTGACCGGGCATTTGCACAGTGCCCAGATTGGTCACTGGTTCGCCCGCGTCTACGTGGTACCCGTCAGCTGAATTTGCCACCCCCCGTGCCACTCCCCAGCGTCTCCTTCTCATTGGTTATCTGGGCGTATGACAGTTACCGATTTGGAGGCGCCGGGGGCGCATTTGGCGCACATGGAAGAAGAGACCACCGAAGAGGCGGCGGGCGTGCAGTGGGGGGCGCTGGCCGCCGTGCAGCGGCTACTGGGCAACCACGGCGTCAGCTCTTGCCTCGCCCAGTCGATCAGCTTGAACCTGGTTGGCCCTCACCCCATCAGCCCGCGCAGGTGGTACTCGCCTGAGTTGATCGTGGCCAGCTCACAGGGCTGGCGTGATGCCACGGTGCGCATCGGGCCCCGCTCCGGCTGCTACTTCGTGACCATCCGCAACCGCACCGGTCTTGAGACGGTGCGCGAGGCCCAACAGGCGGCGAACCTGATCCTTGCCGCACGGCGAGGAAGCGCGGCGTGAGGGCTGCGGCGTCGACACAGCTTCGCGTCCCGGCCGTCGTCGCCCATGAGGGCGAAGCCGTAGCGCAGCATGTCCTGTTCGTGAATCACCCCACCGGGCCCCGGTTGCGGCATGCGAGCCCTCGCCCAGGTGACTGGGGCTATGGGATCCTGCGAGCTCGACAGAAGACCAACAACCGGGGCCGCCCCATCTTCCCTAAGATTCATGCCCGCCGCCAGTGGCAGCACATCGACCTGGGGCTCTGCCAGATGTGCAGTAGGCCGGCACTCGATCAAGACGGGCGGTGGTCGTGGCTGCTCTCCGATGACGGCAAGTCAGCGGATCAGGGATACACCAACGCTCCACCCACCTGCCGGGGTTGCATCCCCGAGGCGATCGAGCAGTGCCCCCACCTTCGCAAGGCTGCGGCTATCTACACCGTGGGCGGCTACGCGCCCTACGGCGTCCT
This sequence comes from Streptosporangium sp. G12, assembly GCF_052983175.1. NCBI lineage: Bacteria > Bacillati > Actinomycetota > Actinomycetes > Streptosporangiales > Streptosporangiaceae > Streptosporangium > Streptosporangium sp. G12. The sequence continues at coordinate 77,802 of NZ_JBRIQO010000022.1, forward strand.
GGCGAACCTGTATGTGCCCCTTGGGGAGCTGGCTCTCCCCCTCGCGGAAGGGGTCGAGTTGACGCTGTCCGACGACCGCATTGGGAGGGCTCTGGCCACCCAGCTCCTTGTGCGCCTCGATGACCTCCAGCCCGCGTCGCACCTGGCGGGCTGAAAGCTCCCCCGGTAGAGCATTCCTTCCCAAGGACGGTCCACGCCCAGTGACCGCGCTCTATCGGGGGCCTCAACACCCCTGGCTGTAGGTGAACAACGCCCACGTCACCGTCCCTCTTCGTCGTGGAGGGCGAGGAGAGGGGCAGCCAAGGGGCTCAACGCCAAACGGCGAAGGCCCGGCTGTGCACGCGTCGGGCCGGGGCCGTCGTACGTCACCTAATTCACGTACGCCGGTCGGGAGATGACGTATTCGAGGAACACGCAGAGCCCCCGGCCGCGCGGCCGGTGTCATGCCTCAACAGCGAAAGGAGGGATACGGGTGTCAGGTTCAGGCTCCCAGCCGTCCACATTGCTCAACACTTGATCCAATGTGTCATGCACCTCAAACAGCTCGATCAGGCCCGTGGTGGTGAGCATGCGCAGTAGGAACCGGGGAGTACCGGCCAGGATTAGACGGATTCCGCGCTCACGGCATCCTCTAAAAACTGTGATCAGCGCGCTGACTCCCGTCGAGTCGCAGAAGAGCATCGGGGTGAGGTTCAAGATTAGGCACCCCTCATTGAGGAAGTCCCAGAGATGCTCAACCATGACTATCAACGAGGGAGATGTGACCCAGTCCAAATCTCCCGTGACGTGGACAACCGCGCACTTGCCGTACGCACCCAGGTCAACGGTGAAGGCCATCCTCTTCTCAGGCTGACCAGCCACAGTCCACGCCTCCCACCTATGTACCTGCCTTGTTCCGTCATCCCACGGATGAGGTAAGGCGGGGCTCCAGATTATAGAAGGCGTACAGACGACGAGCACCCCCGGCCGGAGCCGGGGGCTTCCGTCATGCGGCGGGGAACGCGACGGTGCATGTCAGGTTGTCGCCAGCGGCCGTTGTCGTCTCGTTGTGGGAGTCGTTGACGGTGATGTCGCCGTTGGTGGCGATGTTCATGTACAGGAAGGTGTCGCCTCCGAAGTACCCCGAGAAGGGGATGGTCAACATAGGTCGGTAGTTCAACGGGGTAGTGCCGACCCTCGTACCGTCGAGGGTGGTGGGCAAGGTGGACCCGAGTGAAGTGTTGGCCATGACGAACACCCACCCGTTGCGGCGGTAGCAGGTGATCGATCCGGTGGCGAAATAGGTCGTGTTGAGCGTGCCCAGCACCTGGCCGGTGTTCTCCAGGAAGGCGTGGGTGTGGTCACTGGTTGCGAAGGTGGTCTCTACCCCCAGATCGTCCTTCGTGTAGAGCAGCCCATCTGACTTGGCGTACAGCGCCACCTGGCCCGCTGCGGGAGTAGCGGGGGCTGTCATCTCATTGAGCAGCACCCCGCCCCGGAAACGGGAAGTGGCGATGGAGTCGAGGCCGTTGTGAGCCAGCCGCATCAGCCGACCACCACCACTCGGTACTGGCTAGCGGCCGGAGCCGTCGCGAACCTGAGCGTGACCGTGTTGAGGTCGGTACGCTCCACGTCGGTGAAGATCTCCGCATAGGGCGCGGTGTTGTCGAACACCGTCACCGCCACGTCGCGGGTGCCGAGGCTGTGGGTCACCACGACCGCAGTGGCGGAGCCGTTGCCGACGTTGGCCGACAGCTTCCGGGCCACCACGGAGGTGTCGATGGCGACGGCGTCAGCGGTGACCGTGATGCCCGTGCCGCCGACGACGTTGACGACGCCGGTTGCGAAGGTGAGGCCGTTACCGGCAACGGTGGAGGCCAGAGAGATGTCATCGGCCGCAACCGTGAGTCCAGCACCAGCACCCACGTTGAACGTGCCGGCCGGGGCCTCGTTCAGGCCGCTACCGGCCACGTAGGTGGTTCCCGATGCGCCGCCGCCAACCTCGGTGAAGGACAGGGCCGTCACGCCGAGGTTGACGTTGTCGGTGACGAGGCGAAACACCTTGTCGGCGTTGGTGGTGCCCTGAAGTACGGTGACGGTCGCACCTGCGATCTCAGCGCTGGTGTCAGCGTCGAGCGCTCGTGTGGGCGCACCCGAGGGGGAGACGACGTAGATGCCGTTCTCAGAGCCGGTCGTCTGGTTCTTCAGCAGGATTCGGTCACCCGTGGCCAGGACAATACCGTCGAGCGTCTGGCCGTTGGCGTAGGCCGTCGCCAGAGCGCCGTTGGTCGTCGTGGCGACGCGGACCGCCAGCTTCCACGACAGGCCGCGCACCAGCGCGTCGGCGTACTGCTTGTTGACCGCATCGGTGGGGTTGCTGGGGTCTGCAACGTTGACGGCCCGCTGGTTGTCCAGGTCGATTCCGTTGCCGAACTTGACTGCCAAGGCTGTTCCTTATGTCAGAAGGGCGGTGCCAGCCTGCGGCTGGGCGAAGACGACAGAGAGGGTGTTGTCGTCGAGGTGGGTCACATCGGTGTGGACCACGACTCCGGAGGCATCGAGGATCGAGACCTGTGGCTTGTGGCCGAGGTTGTGGGTGAGCACCCATGAGGCACTCGGCGTGCTCTGGGCCAGAGCGATGGTGTTTCCGGGAGGGCCTTGCGGCCCTGTCTGACCGGGAGGCCCAGGAGGGCCAGGCGCACCGCCACCGAAAGGCAGGTAGCCGACTTCCACCGTGATGGTGGGGCCCACAGCTTCGATCAGCAGCTCGGTGCTGGTGTCGGTGACGGTGACCTGGGAGTCATTGGAGATCTCAACGACATCAGCCACCGGTCGTCACCTCCGGGGAGATGGCGATGGGGCCTTGGATCAGGCGGGTAACCACGCCGGAGGCTTCGACCACTTCGAGGTCGTAGACGGCCTTGGAGACGGTCCAGGCCGAGGAGACCTCGGGGGCGATGTGGATCAGGATCTTGCCGGTGGCCGCGTCGAGGGTGAGGCCGCCGTTGGTGGTGTCGAGCCGGTGGATGAGGGCGCCTCCGGGCTTGTCCCGGATCTCCATGCGGGCGGTCGCGCCCGTGAGGTCTATCGTCTGCCCGTCTCGGAGCCAGCGGAGGGTACGCCGAACGGTCGTGCCCTGGTCAATGTTGAAGCGGTACGTCCCCGCCACGGTGCTTTCTCCTTCGGGGGTGGAGATGGAAACGGCCCCCGTGTGAGCGGGGGCCGGCACTTACTTCTTTCTTGCTACAGGGTCACTCGGAGGCGGAGGAGTTGTCGTTGTGGAGGTAGGTGATGACGGCGGTCAGCACGGCCTGGCCGACCGACAGGCCCACCAGCTTCCAGTCGATGTCGGCGCTGGTCTGGAGGGAGACCAGGACACCGCCGATGGCGATCAGTACGGAGGCGATGAGGCCCTGGAGGCCGGTTCGCTTGGCACGGTAGGCGGCGTTGGCGGTGGGGGTGATCTTCACGTGTCCTGCGTCCTCTTGGTCGTCGAGAAGGTCGTCGAGCTGGTCGTACGGCTCGATGTAGGGCTCGTAGGTCGCGGTCTGGGGGTCGGCCTGTGGGGTGAAGTACTGCTCGAAGAAGGGGTCGGCGTCGGCCGCCACGAGCGGCTCGACCTCCTCGCTCAGCAGCTGCCGGGAAACCCACGTAGGCCACTCGGGCTCAGGCTCGGGCTCCTGCGGGATCTCGACCGGGGGTGGGTAGTAGGGCTGCGGTGCCGGGGCCGGAGCGGGCGCCGGAGGGGAGGCCGGCGAATGCGTCCGTTGGGCGGCGAGCGCTTGCAGCCGGGCTTGGAGGTCGTTGGGGTCCATCAGTGCAGGGCAACCCACGTGTCGCGGTCGATGACGCCGTCCGCCTTCAGGCCACGGAACTTCTGGAGCGCGCGAACCTGGATGGCCATGGGCTCACCGAACGTCTGGTCGTCAACGCCCTCGCCGACCGGGAATCCGCGGGCGTCCAGGAGCTTGTTCGCGGTCTTGATGTGGCGCTTGAGCGCCGGGGTCTTCTCGCACCCCTTGGTCAGGGTCGGCAGGTTTTCCACGAGGGTCTCCGTCCAGTTCGGGGTGGGCTTGGGCGTGGTGGGCTTGGGAGGAGTAGGCGGCTTGGGGGTGGCCGGGGCCGCCGCGTAGCGGGGCCGCACGTAGCCGTAGATGCGGGCGTTGGAGCGGCTGAGGGTCTTGCGGTAGCAGCCGTCGCCGTTGCCCTGGACACCGTTGGCGGCGCTGCCCGAGGTGTTGCCGCCGATGGTCGTGATGGAGCTGGCGGTGACCTTCTCGACCAGCTCGACGTGGTAGATGCCAGCCGCGCCGCCCGTGGTGTAGACGACGAGGTCACCCACAGCCGGGGTGGTGAACCACCTCTTATGGGCCTTGGCCCACGAGTACTGAGACAGGACGCCAGCGGTGTGGGGATAGTCGGTGTTCGGCTTGAGTCCGGCCGCCTTGCACCACACCGACGTCGCGGCGGCGCACCAGGGGTAGCCGTAGCCGCCACCGGGGTAGCCGGGAATCCGGCCGAACTCGCGGGTGATGGGCACGAGGTTGGACCCTGCGGGGCTCTCACGCATGCCCAGGTCCGCCCGAGCCTCTGCGATGACCTTCGCAGCGGTGGTCAATGGTCCTCCAAACGACAAAGGGCCCCGCCGTTTCCGGCAGGGCCCCGAGGGGGGTTACTTCGTGATCAGGGGTTGAGCATCTTGATGATGGCCAGGGCGAGCGCGCTCAAGGAGCCGACCACCGAGACGGAGATGCCGTACTTCCACTTCTCCAGGCCCCGGATGCGGGACTCGTGATCGCCCTGGGTCTCACCCACACGGTCGATCTTGACCATCACGGCCTTCAGGTCGTACTTCATCTCCAGCAACTGGGCGTAGATCTGGTGGGTGCCGATGAACACCCCGCCCATGTTGGGATCGGTGTCGTCGTGGACTGGCAACGTCAGCTCCTCTCTCAACGGCGGGGGTTGCGCCAGGTGACGTCGAGTCGGTTGGACCAGGCGGAGTAGAGCCCGTTCTGAGAGGCGCGGCAGCTGTAGCCGAGCACCTTGTAGTTGTGGACGTCGTCTCGCTTCTTGGCGTAGACGAGCGTCGACCACTTGCCGTTGGAACCGACCGTGGTCGGCTTGGGCGTGTAGTCGGCCTGTCCCCAGGCGGTGACCCGCTGGGTTCGGAACTCCAGCCTCGCGCCGGGCTTTCCGGTGCCGTAGATCTTCAGCCAGGTGCCGCCCTGCTGGCTGTGGTTGACCGGGCCGGTGATGACCGGGGTGGGCAGCGTGACCGGCGTTACCGTTCCGGCGATCATGTCGAAGTAGTGGAGGACTTCCTCGGAGGCTTGGTAGTCGCGAAAACGTCGGGCCCGAAGGTCCCACTGTGATCCCACCGGGTACTTCGCGGCGTTGGTCTCGATGGTGGAGGACCAGGTACCGTCCGTCTGAGGCATGATCATGCCTCCCTCAGATCCCACCGGGGTCCAGGTGTTGGCGTTCCTCGGGCTGGCCTCCAGCAGCACCCACTCGCTGCCATCGGTGGCCAGCGGGGAGCTGGTGGTGGCGGACTGGATGATGACGGTCTCACCAACCTTGAACTGGGTGGCGTTGTCCGAGGGGTCCGGGGGCGGCGGGGGAGCGGCGTTGGCCTGGACGACGTACCAAAGGCACGGGTCGTTGGCGAAGTAGGAGCCGATCTTCACTTCGCCCTTGATGACATGCTGCTTGCCATCGGCCGGGATGGTGATGCGCCGCACTGCGCTCGCGCCGGGGTTGAGCACGATCTCCGTGCCCACCGTCACACCGTCGAGCAGCAGCCGGTTGGTGTACGCCTGCGAGACCCCGCCGGTGTTGGAGACCGACACGTCCACGTACTGCTCGTTCGTGGCCGGGTTCTGCGTGATGGCCTGCACGAGGTGGGAGACCACTCCGGCACAGTCGGACCACACCTCAATGGAGGCGGACTGGGCACCGGGGGTGCCGTTGATCCCCCGGTCGACGACCTTGACCTGATGACGGCGGCCGTCGTTGGGGACGGGCAGACGGATGGACCGCACCGTCGAGCCGCCGCTGTAGAGGTAGGAGGAGGTGATGGTGGCGCCGTCGAGTTGCAGCACCACGTTGTGCGTCACCGAACAGGTGAAGTTCACATGGTGGACCCGGTTGGGCAGCGGCATGACCACGCCACCGGAGGTGTACGACAGACAGAACGTGCCGGGGTCCTGGTCAATCGCAGCGTTGTTGATCGCCATTTACGCCGCCTTCTTGATGAGAAAGTCCGAAACGGGGACCTCTTCCAGCTGGACGAGGTTCTCGCGTGCTTCGACGCCGTTGACGCGGCCCCACAGGTTGCGGATGGAGGCGTACAGGAAAGGGGTCTCGCCGGTGCCGTAGGTGCCGATGGTCGGCTTGACCCTCGGGCCGTCTTCGGCGCTGGAGGTCAGCCGCGCCTCGCGGACGATCTCGTCGCGCACCTCGCCGTCGATGTGGACGCGGACCACATCGCCCAGGCCGTAGTCCCGGCCGTACATCGTGGTGTCGGTCTCGATCGGATCGATGGAGATGGACGCGGCCGGGCCCGAGTCGAGGTTGAAGGCATCCACCTCGTCTTGGATGGCGCGGTACTGTGCCGACCAGACCGGAGGGTCCAGAGCCCAGCCCGCCTGCTTGGCGGGGTCCGGGAGCCACTGCCAGGTGATGTCGCGGCGGTCCTTGTAGCGTTCCGCGGTGACCCCCCACTCCGTTTCGGTGGCGGTGAAACCAGCGGTTGCCCAGGCCAGAGTGTGCTGCTTGTCGGCCGGGGTATCGGCCGGCACTCCCCACCACTCGGGGTCGTACTCGTCGTTCTTGAAGTAGCCGTACCAGCGCTCGGGGCCGGACTTCTCCGCCCAGTTCTCGGTATAGCCGGAGACGGTCCCGGTGGGGGAGTAGGTGGGTACCCGCTCGAACTCGCGCCAGGTGCGGTTTTGGGTGGCGACCACGATGCGGGTCGCCTCGGGCGCCTGCACCATGTAGTCGTAGCCGCGAAGGTTGCCCATCTCCGCCCCGAACTGGATCTCGCCGGACAGGTCGGCGATCGGCTCCAGCTTGAGCAAGATGCCTGGACCGGTGGCGGCCGGGTCGCCATTGGAGGCGACCGAGGCCGGGTCGGCGTGCCAGCTGAAATGGATGCGAAATCCGTAGACGGCGGTCAGCAACGACACCAGCTGGTCGACCTGGTCATAGCGAAGCCGGGTGACACGGGAGACGTCATCGTCGAGGAAGTCGGTAGTGGTGTCGACGTGGGGGATGAACAGCCGATCCAGCTTGCGGGCCGCGTTGCCTTGGGTATTGGCCAAAAACAGCTGGCGGAGCACTTCGGCGACGTTGGGCCAGGTCGGGTTGGCCTGCCAGTACTGGACGGCTGAGGCCAGGTGGATGTCAGCGGCCGGGTTGGTCCAAGCCAGCCGCTCAGCGAGCAGGTAGTTGTCATCCACGCCGGACACGTCGACCGTGCCCGCCCCAGCGGCCTCGGGATCCCAGCGCTTCCTGAGCTGGCGGATGGGCCCGGAGAAGATGGGGTCGGTCTCGCCCTCCTGGATGACGACGATGCCCCGGCCGGGGATGAGCATCTTCGACTGCGGGCTGCCTGCGGGAACCGTGAGTTTCCACGAGCCGATGGCGTTGTGGCGCTGGATCGCGTCGAAGGCGGTGTAGGTGTCGAGTCCGCCGACGATGGCGAGGGGGGCGAGGCCGTCGCCTCCCTCCGCCTTGGAGCGGGGGAACAGCGACTCCCGGACGAAGATCTGGAAGTTGCGCATATCAGATTCCCAGGTAGGCGGGCAGGAAGGAGACGTTCAGGTCGGGGGTGGTGCCGGTCGTCGAGTCGACCTGCATCGCGACGTGGTTGACGCCGGGTTCCAGCGCCCACATCTGCGAGGCGATGTCGAAGGCCCACCACATGGAGTCGCCGAGGGTGGGCGACCAGGGGCCGCCGAAGACCGAGGCGGTGTAGAGGCGGATCGACTGCGCGCCCTTGGCGGTGTCGATGACCAGGATTTGGTTGGGGGCGATAGTGAAGGCGCTGGCGAAGCGCAGCTCCTTGACCACCACTCCGGCGTCGTTCCTCAGCACCAGCGAGAAGCGGGAGGCCAATGGGCCTCGGATCTCGAAGCGCGGCTGGGCTTCGACCTCGCCGGGGTTGGTCACGTCCAGGTTGCCGCCCAGTTCGGGGGTGGTGGAGCTGGCCGAGGTGCGGGTCAGGTGCTGGAAGTAGGGGGAGGGGGCTCGCAGGAGCAGCCCGTAGGTTGCCCAGTGGACGCCGTTATCGCTGCCCTCGCCACCCTCCATACCTCCGGCGTAGAAGCAGGTGATGGAGCGGGTGGGCTCTGCCACCAGCGCGGAGCCGCCCTGGGGAAGGGTGTACTCCGTCGTCTGGAGCTGGACCAGGCCCTTCTTGGGGTTGAGCGAGGCGATGAAGGCTCGCTTGAGGGCGAGCATCTCGTAGCGGGAGGCGCCGGTGATGGTGACAGGCAGGAAGATCTCCCGCATGGTGGCGCGGGCGAAGCGGACGAACCCACCGTCGATGCCGGGGTACTCATCGGCCATCACGTCGTAGGTCGGGGCGTCCAGGCCCTTGGCGCCATCGCGTAGGTAGATGGTCGCACCGGCTGAGCTGGCGGAGGCATCGGCCAGGGTGTAGACGCTCCCGTCCACCCCCCGTAGCTGCACGACGGTGGGTTGAAACAGCACAGACAAACCTCCTGAAGGCAGCGAAAAGAGAGGCCCCGGCCGGGAGGGTGTGGCCGGGGCCCCAGTTCGGGGAGCGGGTTACTGGTAGAGGGTGTCGGCGTAGGAGAGCTGCTTACGGAGCTGCTCCTCGGTGGGGATGTTCGGGGCGGCGTTGACGGTGATGTTGTAGACCTTCTGCGCGGTCGCCTTGGGGGTGTCCACGGCGTCTCGGACCCTCAGGTTTCGGGCGTAGGTGGTGATGCCTTGGGCCAGTGAAGCCACCGCGGATTCGTTCGCCGTCATGCTCGCCGTCACCGGCTCGATGGCAGCCAAGGACACCATCTGGAGCGTCGGCTCCATCTCCGTCGAAAGAGAGCTGGCCGCCACCTTCGAGGCAGACACCTTGGGTGCGGAGACGGTCGGACCGGCGAAGGTCCGGTTCAGGCTGGACAGCGAAGCGATCATTGCCGCCACAGCCGAGGAGACCGCACCACGCGCCCGAGCCATCGCCCCAGACACCGCCGAGACGAACCCGGACAGTTGGCCGGCCGAAGCAGCCTGTGACGCCAGCGACTTGAACTGCGCCACCGACGTGGTGACTCCAGACCTGATGTTGCTGGTGACCTTCGTCATGTTGGCCTTGACCGCGTCGGGGGTCTTGTCGGCCCGCGCCGCAGCGGCCATCTGGGTGGGTAGCTGCTTGAAGGCGGTGGTCGCCTGGGTGGCTCCCGTCTTGATAGCCGCAGTGACCTTGGTCATCTGGCTCGTCATGCCAGCGACGATCGTGCCGTCCGAGACGACGGCCGAGGACATCGCCTTGGGCAGCGTGGCGAAAGCGGTCTTCGCCGTGGTAACCCCAGTGGTGACCGCAGTAGTGATCTTGCTCATGATCGAGGTGATCCCGGTCGAGACGTTCTCGCTCAGCACCGCCTGGCTCATGCCATCGGGCAGCTTCTTGAACGCCGCCGCACCTTCGGTGGCCTTCGCCCCGATGATGGTGTTCATCGCCGAGAGCTTGTCCCCGATCTCCTGCGGGGTCTTCGCGGAGTTGATGATGTCCTGCATGACCTTGGGGAGCTTGGCGAAGTTCGACTGAGCAGACGTCACACCAGCGGCGATCTTGGCATTGGTCTCGTCCAGCTTGATGCCCATGAGCTGGGCGATCTGGCTGGCCTGGGTCTTGTCCTCCATCCCCTTGAGCATGTTCGTGACCTGGGCGATGGCCTCGGGGCTCTTGGTCTGGATGGCCGTGAGGATGCTCTGCATGTTCGTGCTCATGCTCATGGCCAGCGGGTCCTTGGACGCCGCAGTCGTGGCGATCAGCTTCTGCATCGAGGCTTGCCATGCCTTGTCCGCCTCGCCGCCCTTGGCGGTGACGGTGTTGATCAGGCCGGTGAACTGCTCCTTGAAGCCCTCGTTGAGCTTGGCGGACCCGGCGTTCCCGGTCTCCACCAGGCCGTCGATGCTCGTCTGCCACGAGGTGTTCAGCTCGCGCATCTTGCCGACGCTTTCGCCGATGATGGCTGCGAGGGTGAGCCCGAGCTGGCGCTGGAGGTTGAGGGCTGCTTCCTGGGTGGAGTCTGCCTGGTCGACCAGGCCCTTCAGGTGCTCGGCGGAGACGGTGGCCGTGGTCTTCAGGGTGCCCGTGATGATGTCGCCGAATTCGGCCGTCGACTCGGCGGCATCGCCGATGTAGTCGGCCATGCCCAGGGCGGCCGAGGCCGCCGACGAGGCGAAGTTGATCAGCGCCGTGGTGAGGTTGGTGATGCCGTCGATGGCTGCCGAGTCCGACAGCTGCTCTCCCAGCGCACTGACCGCAGCGGCCAAAGTCGAAAGCACCTGGGGCGCCATCTTGGCGAAGGCGCGGGCGACCTGCTCCAGGGCAGGTGCCATCTCCTCCAGCGCATTGGCAAACGACTGAGCGGCCTGGCCGTAGACGGCGCTGTTGTTGGAGAAGGCGTCGAACAGCTTCTTGAAGGCGTTTGCCAAGGTGTCGATCACGCCGGGCGCGAATGAGGCGAAGGACCCGACCAGGTTGGCGATCGAGGGGGCGAGCTTGAGCGCCGCCCCGGCGATCGAGGCGAACCCTTCCTGGAGTACCGGAGCCCAGTTCGACAAGCTGGCGAAGAACAGACCGAAGGCCGTTCCGAGCACACCGAGACTGGCGGAGATCGAGGTGAAGAAGCCCGAGGAGTTCAGGTTGCTCAGAGCGACGTTCAGCCCGCCCAGCGCGTTCGTGACGAAGCTGAGCAGTCCCTGCGTCAGCGGCGTCAGTGCCGATGCCGAGGAGGCGAAGGCCGCACTCAGCCCGTTGTAGAGCGGCGTCCCCTTTTGAAGGGCTGCGTTCATCTTGTTGACCGCCCCGGACAGGGCGTCAACCATCGGCTTGGCGACCTGCCCCAAAGTGGTGGTGATCGTCTGGCCTAGGGCCTTGAAGTCTTCCTTCAGTTCCTTGTTGTGCTTGATGGTCGAGGCCGCGATCGCGGCGAAGATGAGCGGTACCGCTGTCAGCGCGGCCACTCCGATGACGACCGAGGCGATCGCAGCGGCAGCCGCCACGGCGGCGGTGACCATCGCTCCCAGCGCAGCGACGACGGCGGTGAGGATGACGACCGTGCCCGCCATCTGGGCCAGGGTCGCCGCGACGCCAGCGACGGCGGAGCCGACCGAGCCGAGTGCGTTGCTGGCCAATCCGCCGGCCCGCGTCATGCCGGAGAAGGCGCCCTGGGCGCTCTCGCCGAGCGTGCCGAAGGACTGCATGGTCTGGCCGACCGCTGCGGAGACTCCGGCCAGGACACCGACCGCGAGGCCACCAACTCCACGCAGGGAGCCGGACAGCGCCGTCAGGCCCGAACGGTCAACATCGACCCGGACCTTCTTGGTCTCCGGCTTGGTGATCTCCTTGATCTTCGTCTTCGCCACTGCGACGTCGGCGTTGACGTTGACCTGCTTGCTGTCCTTCTTGGTGACCTCGGCGATGCGAGCGGAGGCGTTCGCGGTGTCGAGCTGGAGCTTGACGTCCACGTTGCGCTCGCGCAGGAACGTCTTCAGCGACGCACCGGCCTTGCCGGAGTCGAGGGTGACCTTGACCTTGAGTTCGCGGTCGCGCAGAGCCTTCTTGAGGTCGGCGTCGAACTTCGCCAGGTCGGCGTTGACCTTGATGTCGATGGTCTTGTTGGACCACTTCGCCAGCTCGGCCTTGACCTTGTCGCCGAACTCACTGGTGTCCGGAACGACCTTGACGCCGACGCGGCCGACTTCCTTACGTGCGGGACTTCCCGCCATGGATTCCTCCGGGTCCGCCCCCTTAGGGGGCGGACGGGGGAAGGGGAACCTTCCGCTGGCCAGGCCCGATCACAGGCGCCGGGGCGTCCTCACCCCGCAGGCGGGCAAGCAATGGGGTGGGCTTCTTGGGGGCCTGCTCCGCAGCCGGAGCACCGGGGCGCGGATAGGCGGGGAAGGGCTCGACCTTCTTCGGCTTGTCGGAGTTCGACACCTGGAAGAGGTAGGTCAGGGCGTTGATGGCGTCGTAGAGGTCGGCCAGCACGAACGTCTGCCGGTCCCAACCCGCGTACTGGTGGCCACCGCGGACTGCCGTGACGTAGGCCGAGTCGATGGGGAGCTGCCTGATCCATGCCAGCGCCAGCTTGGGAGAGAGTCGGCCGCGCGAGACGTCGCGGATATCGGTGTGGTAGATCCGCTGGAAGTCAGCGGCCAGCTCATCCCCGTACTGGTCAATCAGCTCGATCAGGCTGAGGCTTCCCCCAGGGCGTCTCCGTTGCCGGCCTTCATCCAGGCGTCGAAAACGCGGGTGCGGATCTGCGGCGGAAGGTCGTCCAGGGAGTTCTTCAGGGACTTCTTCTTGTCAGCGGAGGCGATCAGCATCGCGTCCATCGCCTCGATGCGGGCGAAGGTGTCGGCGCCTTCGTCGCTGACGACGTTGAGCAGGGTGGTGACCACCTTGAGCTCCTCCTTACCGAGGAGCAGGACCGGGCGAAGGGTGACGGTCTCGCCGTCCTTGGCGTGGAACTCAAGGCCCTTGGCGGCCAGCTCACGCTTGACGTCGTCAACCAGGTCTTCGTACTTCAGAACAGCCATGGGGATTCCTTCACAAGCAGCGGGAACGTGGGAATGGGAGCCCCGCCGAGAGCGCCATTCCCAAGCACTCTCAGCGGGGGGTTTTCGCTACCAAACTCATGTATGAGGGCATGAGTAAGACAGGTGGATCAGGTCTGGTCGATGGTGAACGGGCGGGAGGTGGTCTCGCCGAAGTTCGTCTCGACCTTCACGTCCACCGCCAGGTCGCCGGACTCCACGGGAGTCGGGACGGTGACGGTGACCTGGGTACCGGTCGGGGTGGTCTTCACGCCGGTGCCCTCGTAGACGCCGAACCAGACGGTGAGGGGAGCGTCCAGGTTCGTGCCGGTGAGCTGGATCGTGGCGCCGGGCGCGGCGGTCGCCGGGGCAACAGCGGTCAGGGTCGGGGGAGAGATCTCGACCGACTTGCCCCACATGACCGGGGAGATCTCACCCAGGCCGGCCGAGCCGCCCAGGATGGTCGCCTTCACCGGCATCTCGCTCAGCGCGGCCGGGTCGTAGGTGACGCCCTCGGCACCGATGAGGGAGACCCGCTCGTAGTACTCGACCACATGCCGGTCACCGTCGACCGCGACGATGAGCATGGCCTTGGTGGTGGAGGAGGGGACGGACGGGATGATGAAGGAGCCATCCGCCGAGACGCCGCCGCCGCCGTAGTACAGCTTGTAGGTCTCCAGGTTGAAGTCCGCCAGCGCCAGGGTGACCGTGTAGATCTTCGCCGGGCTGGTGGTGCGCAGCGCCGGGTTCTGCCAGGTCCCCAGCACTTCGGGCTCGTCACCCTCGGACTCGTGGGTGATGCCGTTCTCCAGCGAGGTGTTGCCGATGCTGGACCAGGCGCTGCCGACGCTCTCACGCAGGGTGCGCAGGTTGAGAATGTCCAGCGGCAGGGTGGGCTTCGGCGTGCCCTCGGCGGCGACGAAAACGTATCCGGTCGCCGGAACGAGGACGGGGTCCTTGGTCAGGTACGTCGGGGGCATTGCCTATCTCCTATGTGCAGAAAGAAAGAAAGAAGGAAGGGGTGTTAGCGCAGCGCCCGGACGGAGATCTGGTAGGTCCCCTGGCTCATGTAGGTGTCGCCGTGCTTGGAGGAGAGGCCGTCATAGACGCGCGAGGGTGCGTTGACCTCGCGGTGGCCGAACAGGTAGCCAGCCTCATCAGGGGTCTCGTAGCGGAAGCTCTCGCGGCTGGCCTTGGACAGTGCGGCCCCGGCTCGACGAGCGAGCAGGGAGGCATCTCCGCGTTCGAAGGCGAACGCCTCCACCTCGAAGTAGCAGACCGCGAACAGGTGCGGATACCTGCTCGCGCCCCCTCCCGTGGCACGCACCACGAGGAAGCTCTGGCGTGCCCACTCCTTGGGAGGCTGGCTGTGGATGCGGGGAACGCCATCGGTGACCAGGTCCGGCATGTAGTGCGTCAGCGCGGCGATGATGGCCTTTTCCGGATCGGGGATCATCACATCCTGCCGATCGTCTTGGCGATGACGTGACTGCCGGGGACGTACTGATCCGACCGGTTGTTGTGGTGGCCGTAGTTGTAGCCGAGCGCGCCTTCGTCGCTGAGACCGAAGAAGGCGTCCTTACTCCCCATGGCCTCGGAGAAGACGCTGCCCGCCATCGCTCCGGTCTGGGAGTTGATGGTGTTGCGCAGAATCTTCGCTCCGCGATGCGCCGTCTCGATGACCTCGGCGTGGACGCCGGGTAGGCCGGCGACTATCTCGGCGATGTCGGGGTTGACCCAGTAGCTCACGAGGCGTCCCCCAGCAGCTCACACAGGACCGTGATGTAGCTGATGCGGCGGTTGGTCCAGCGGCGCGGCTGTTGGACGACCGTCCACAGCTGGCCCTGGGCTTCGACGCGTGACCACTGGTCCAGCTGGGCCAGCTCGGGCTTCCACTTGATGACCAGGGTGATGCGGGCGGTGTCGGCCCACCCTTGGGAGGCGAATCGCTGGTTGGCCGCCCACCCGGCTCCGGCAAAGCCGGTCGGCATGATGAACGCCTTGAACTCGGTGTAATCCGCGGTGGCCACCGGGCTCTTGCCGCCGCCGTAGCCATCGGGAACCCACTCGGTGTGAAAGACCTTGATGGTCTCGTTGGCCTTGTCCAGGATCACGCCTGCTCCTCCGGAACGAGGTGGCTGATGACCTGGACCGAGCCCAGCCCCCCGCGCTTGCGGAAGGGTCGAAGAGACTCCTTGGCCGCTGGGGAGAGCGTCGTCACCGCGCCTGCGTAGGCATAAGTCGTAGACAGGTCGCCGACCCTGTCGGCTGCCACACCGGGGTCGGTGTTGAGCGTCCGGATGACCTCCAGGCAGGCGATCGCCTTCACCGAGGCCGGGGCCTGAGTGGTTGCGTAGCTGCGTCGAAGGAAGGTCTCGACCAGAGCGGTGATGTCGGTGATGAATGACTGGACCTGGGTGAGCCGTTCGTCTTCGAAGATCTGCCCGGTGCGGGCCTCGATGTCCGTGACCGTCATCAACATGCGGCCCCCTTTCGAGCAGCACGGGGCAAGCCCCCGGCGTCATGCCGGGGGCTCACCAAGCGGGCATTGATCAGGGGGTCGGGTCCGGAAGGACGGTGACCAGCGCCTCCGGGCGAATCACGCGGGCGCCATAGACGTGCAGGCCCTTGACGGCGTCGCTGAAGTACTTCTCGGGGCGGTACTGCTCCGTCTTCACGATCTGGTTCGCGAAGGTGACGGCCATCTGGTGGCCGATGAGCATCTCCCGGCCGCGCATGACCGTGGTCATGTAGACCGTCATGTTGAGGATGCGGCCCACCTCACCGTTGGTGATGACCGAGCCCGCGCCGTACTTGTCGGCGGAGATGAACCGCTCGTCCAGCAGCAGCTCGGAGCGGACCTTGGGGGAGACGACGATGTAGCGGCCGTTCTGGGGGACGTCGTTGCTGTCCAGGACCAGGTTGGCGGCCACGATGGTCTCGTAAGCCTTGTCCGGGTTGTTACGGACAATCTTGGCGACCAGCTTGCCCCGGCTGTCGGCCACCGTCTCAGCGGAGGTGATGGCGGAGGAGACGAACAGGTCGGCCGCCTCAGCCAGCTTGCGCGAGGCGCGCTCCTGGCCCTTGGCCACCAGACCCTTGACCGCGTTCTGCACGGCCGAGATGTCCTCGACGCGGAAGTTGAAGCTGTCGGCCTGGGTGATCTTCAGGTCGGTGTCGAGCAGGGTCAGCTCCTGCGGAGCCGCCAGGCCGTTCTGAAGGTGGTACGGGGTGATGGTGGGGTCCAGGATCTCCATCGGGATGGAGACGGTGTCGCCCTGGTTGCGCACCTCGCCTTCGAAGTCGCGGTTACACACGACGGCCGAGGCCAGAACCAGAGATCCCTCCAGCTTGACCTGGAGGTTGGCGGAGTAGATCTCCGGCACAAAGCCGGGGTTGACCACACCGTTAGTACCGGGGATGAGAGCCATGCAATTCTACCAATCTTATGTATGTGGGCATGGAGAGAGGCTCAGGCGAGCCCGTTTTTGATGTCGTCGAAGAGGCCCTTGGCATCGGCCTCGACGATTTCCGCCGCAGACATTCGTCCCAGGTCAGCGCGGGTAAGCTGACCCGGTTTGGTCTGGCTGCTCTGCGGGCCGATCCCCAATCCCTGGGGGAACTTCGGCTCCTTCGGCTTCGCGAACTGGGCGGAGAACTGAGTGACGAAGTCGCCGATCGCGTCGTTGTTGACTTCGCCCTCGCTGATGAACTTGGAGACGTCCAGCACTTCCAGAACCGGAGTGATATCCACCCCGGCCTTGGCCGCTGCCGTCTCCAGCTTGAGCTGCGCGCGCTCGGTTGCGATGGACTCCAGCGCGGCCTTACGGCCACGTCCCTCCGCCTCGGCGATGGCCTTCTCCGAGTCAGTCATCTGGGCCTTGCGCAGTGAATCAGCCTCGGCGGAAACCTTCTTCCAGTTGCCCTCGTGCAGGCGGGAGAAGTGCTGCCACTTCTCTGCCTCTGCCTTCCAGTCCTTCTCCTCGGTCTGCGGGGCAGCCGGGGCATCGGTCGGAGTGCTTGCGGGGGTGGTGCTGGTGGCTTCGCTGGGCGTAGGGGTATCCATCGTCTTACGGGACCTCTCCATGTCGGATTGGGGCATACAAAAGGCCCCAGCCATGTCGGCTGAGGCCCATCGAAAAAGGGGAATTGCTATGCGGCGCGCTTTTGGCGCTCGACCGAGGCGACCTTGTCCTGAGCCGTCTTCGGCTTGGCCTCACCGCGAGCCGGCGACTGGCTGGCACCCTGGGGGACAGGCTTGCCGTCCAGGCCCACAACCGGGGCCAGGCCGTACTTCTCCTCCAGGCGCTTGGTCTCCTTCATCTCCTCTTCACGCATCGCTTCGAAGCGGAGAATCTGGGTCGGGGTGTAGCCGTACTCCTCCTGGAGCTGCTTGATGGGAACACCGAGTTCCTTCATCTTCAGCAGGGAGTCAGCCAGTGCGGCCTTGCTGCGGTATTCGGGGTCGGACCAAATCGTTTCGGCGTTGTACGCCTTGGCCTTGGACGTGTCGCCCTTGACCAGGAATGCAAGCCGCATGGACTCTTCCCAGGATTCCCCGAAATGCAGCATCCGCTCGTGAGCCTTGGCCACGAGCCCTGCTTCAGCGGCGGTGATTGATTCCCCGGAGGGAGCCTGACCGCCATTGAGCAGGAAGTAATGGAATGGAACTCTCGACTGCGACGCCATATGCTGGACGAGCATGTCGATGAGAGTCACATAATTGCTGAGATCGGCAGCCTGAAATTGCCCCCATTTCGCCTCGGGATTATCCAAGGTGAGAATGCGGTCAATGTAGGCGCGCACGGCATCCGCTCGTGCGGCTGCCTCTTCCTCAGGGGTCGCGTCATCGGGCAGGGATTCGACCCCGCTGATTACCCGTTGCGGAAAGGCTGCGAACTCCGAGGCGACGATCGCGTCAGCGCTTACTTTGTTGATCGCGTCCTGAACGCGAAGGATCGCTGCCAATTCAGAGAATGGCGCCATACGCAGTCGGGAACGATTGTTCAACGGGACAACCGGAACAACTCCGAGCGGATTCTTAACGTCCGTCGGGGACTGCCACTTCATGCCATCACCCAGTCGGGTGGTGGTGAACACCTGCTCAGGAGTCCACAGGGTGACGTGTTCGCTTCCCCAGTCGTCGGTGTACTGCTTCATGGCGGCGGCCAGACGGCGACGAGAGCCGGGCTCGTACTGCACCACGACGTCTTGGGCGCTCTCGGGAACCATCTGCGGCTGGTCGTCGGAGTCGCCCCACACCGTCACGTACGAGCTGCCCTGCACCAGGGCGTCGATGTGAGCGCTGTTGCTGTCGGCGTCGAGGAAGTTGCGCTGCCAGATCTCGGTGGCGTCCTTGTCGGCGGGCTCGTCAGGGCCCATGCGGAAGCCCTGGACGCGCAGCCGCTCACTGATCGAATCCACGATCAGCGCGCAGAAGTTGTCCCTCCAGCCGGTGAACATCCCGCCGAAGATCTCCGAGAACTTCTGCTGCGCGAATTGCAGGTTCTTGTTTTCGGAGTCGTAGTAGTCCACGTACTTCTGGCCCGCTGAGCGCTGCGCGTTCAGCTTGCCTTCCAGGTAGACGATCCAGTCCAGCGGGGTTTCAGGGCGGCCCCCGATGCTTACCATTTAGTGCCACACTCCTAGCTACCGAACTCATATATCGGGGCAAAAAAGGGGGCCAATCCCTAGTAACTACGCAAACGCGCTTTTCGCCGGACCTTCATGCGTCCGTCAGCAATGGCCTCAGCCCTCGCCTCGTAAGCGAGAATCGCCGCAATGGCGGCGTCGATCTTCTTGCGGGACTTCTTGCTCTCCTTGCGGATCAAGGTCCCCTGAGGAACCTCGTACGTCACCGCGTTGGCCACATGGCGGCCCAGGTCGGGGTTGCCGTCGTGGCAGATGTCCTCGCCCAGATGCGCCGCCGTGTGCATGCGCTCGACCGCCTGCGCCATCTGCGTGGCGCGCTGCGGGGAGAACTCGAAGACGATGTCTCGCCCCTCGGGGTCCTTCTCCTTGAAGTCCAAGGCCCAGGTGCCCACCACGTTCTGCCAGTAGCTGGGGTCGGCGTAGACCCACATCACGCGGTAGGTGGCGAACGCCTCGCGCATCTTGCGATCCACGAGCAGCGTGTCCACCTGCCAGTCGGCCGCGAACTTGGAGAGCTTCGGGTCCGGCTGCTCATCCAGGTGAATGAGGAACAATTTGCCATCCCGCAGGCGACAGCCCACGATCGCCGTGGAGTCGGAGTACAAGCTCCCGTCGAAGCCGATGCTGATCTGATCGCCCGGCTTGATCGGGTCGACGTTGGACAGCAGCCCATCCCAGACGGGCTTGGACATCCACGAGTCGGCGCTTTCCTGGATCTTGTTGAGGTAGAACCTGTACGCCTGTGCCTGAGTCGTACGCGGGTCCTGGATCGCCTCTAGGAGCCCTGGGATGTCCACCCAGTGCGAGTCGCCGTACGCCTGCCGCAGGCCCAGCTCAACGGCCTTGAGGTCCTTGAGGTCGATCTCGTCGGAGTCGGCCTCCACGCAGTCGTACAGCAGCCGCCCGTTGGGCTTCTTCAGGTACGCCTCGTAGGTGCGCTGAGCGACGCTCTCCTCGTTGGGGTTGAAGGCGTTGGTGGACTCCACGATGCGCGAGCCCGCGCCAGCGGTCTTTCGCACGTTGCGGTCGAGCACCTCGAAGACGGAGATGCCGCCGTTGGAGGACACCCAGTGGTGGGTCTCGTCCAGAACCACGAACGTCGGTCGTGCGCCTTCCAGACCCCTGCTGGAGCTGGTGACCGGCTCGATGCGCCCAGGGCGCCCGTTGCGGAACTGGATGCGCTCCTTGCCGATCTCAATGTCGTACTCGACCTCAGCCGGCGAGTTGGCCAGCATGCCGCGCACCATGTCTCGGGTGTTGGCGGTCTGGTCGATCGAGGTGGCGGCGATCTGGATCAGCGGCAGCCGAACCGCCTTGCCGACCGGGTAGCCGTTCTCGTCGAAGTGGGAGAACCGGCACGGGCCGATGAACTCAATGATCGCGAGCGCGGCCAGGACGGGGGTCTTTCCCCAGCCCTTGGACCGGCGCAGGCACGCGGTGTCGTAGAGCCACTTGCCGCGCTCGTCGATCGCGTACAACCACAAGATCCACCGCTTTTGCTCAGCGGTGAACTGCCACGGCTGGCCAGCGTGTTCGCCGTCCGGCTGAACGATGTATGTCTCGGCCCAGCGCAGGATCCGGTAACCCAGACTGCGGCTCGGGTGGGGAACACCCTCGGGGAGGTTTCCACTTTGCAAGGGAGTGGGGTCATCTCCCTTCTGGAATCAGGCCGCCCTTGGCGGGCGCCGCTCTTCTACTGTCTTTGAGTCCCGTGCGGAACTAGCCAAGGTGGCCTATCGTTCACAGGGGGGAACTGTCGTGTCGGTAGCCGAGAGCACTCGGAGGACTGCACACAAAAATCGCTTCGCCAATATGCGGCAGCCCGGCCAGTGAGGTGCTAATTGAGCAGTGAGAAACAGCCGGTCTATGAGAGGCATATCGGTAAGCTCTTTGCGTGGACAGCTACAGTCTCGGCAGTCATACTTGCGGTCCTAGCCCTAGTCGTGAGCGCGCTCTCTTTCGCAGCAGACGAAAGGCAGCGCGCGAACGAGGCAGCCAAGACAAGCCCAGCCACGAGCGAGTCTCTGTCCTCTCCCGTTGATCAAAACAGCGGTACGCCTTCAGCTAAGCCTTCGGCCACAGTTGTTGATGTGTCAGACCATTTCGTTGGCACTTGGACGGGTAGTATCGAGTACGCAGCCAGGGACTATCCGGTTGAAGTGAATATCACGAGAGGGAGTGTCGACGAGCTTGTCGGAACCATCAGATATCTCAACGGACAATGCGAAGGGGAACTCAAACTAAGGTCGGCCACCCCAAAAAATTTGGTGCTATGGCTAAAAATTTCGGGCGGGCAATGCCATGACAGGGCCGGACTCAAGCTCATATATGACTCGGGCGGTTCGCTCCGCTGGGATTACGTGGGTGCCCGAGGACCGGAGACGGGAACCTTGACTAAGGCGGGAGCCGGATCTCCGAATTGAAGGAGCTAGCATGACCCCGGATCATGCGCCTCCGAGGTGCCGGTACAGGTCCATGTCGGCGACGTTCTCGGGGAGCTTGTCGGGCTTGGAGTCGTCCTTCTTCTCGGCCTTGTTCATCCGCAGGCGCATGCGGTCGGTGACCGTGGCGCCCAGGAGTGACTCGTTCTGCCGGATCTCGGCGAGAGCGTTGTGGCCGGGGCGGCGGAAGTACGCCTCCACCAGAGGCGCGAGCATCTGAAGGCGCATCCAGTCGGTGGCGCGGAACGCCTCGGACTGCTCAGAGGCGACCCAGGTGTCCCACCAGCGCTGCGTGGCGACGCTGTAGCCATCGCGCTTGAACAGCTTCTTAACCTTGTCAGGGACGTCCTCGTCCACTTCCAGGTGGCTCAGGTCCACAGCGTTGCGGCGGACCGCGTTCTCTTTCGGAGGGGGCCCGTTGCCCGCCATCAGCTCACCTGCCGGTGAGCCGGTATCGGCCGGCGAGCACGTCGCTCACGCTCATGGCGGCGTTCTTGTCAGTGGGCTTGGCCTCGGTCTCGGTCTTCGGCGTCTTCGCCGCCGCAGCCTTGGGGGTGGTGGCCGTACGTCTGGCCCTTGCTACTGCCATGTGCGTCCTCCGATGGAAGAAGAAAGAAGTATGAGGCGCGCGGAACCCGCCCTCGCGTGCGCCATGTCAGCCCCACCGGCCCTACGGCGCGGTTGATCCTGCTGACAGCCCATGTACTGAGGGACTGAGTCCGGGAGTAGCGGACTCAGGCCCAATATCCGTAGCCGACGATGCTGCTGGTGCGATGGACCCGCTGCACCCGGCCGCTTGAGTTGCCCTCGATCGAGGTGACCGAGCCGTCGCTGTGGACCTTCTCGACGATGCCCACGTGGTCGATCCCGCTGCGGCTCTTGCCGCCGCCCCAGTCGAAGAAGACCATCGCCCCCGGCCGGGGCGTGGTGCCCCAGCGGCCCTTGGCCGCGTACCAGGAGGCCCAGGTGGGCGTGTAGGCGTCCGTGCCGACCTTGGCCCGTACACCGACCTGCTCGGCGACCCAGGCGATGTAGATGGCACACCAGGGCGCGTGAAGGAAGTAACTCCCCATGTTCAGGTCGTTGGTGTACCAGCGGGTGTACTTGTTGGGCACCCCGGAGGTGCCTATCTCCCCAGCGGCCACCTTGAGGAGGGCGCTGACCTTGCTTGCCGAGGTCGGCTTGGGAGTCGGCTTAGAAGTAGCCGTCGCCCTCGGGGGCGTAGGGGGCGTCTTCGAGGTCGGCGAACTTGTTGAAGCAGAAGTAGTTGTCGATGCAGGACTCGACGTCGCACTCGGCCGAGGGGTCGTCCCAGCGGGCGCAGCTGAGCGCGTCGGTGTCGGAGTCGAACTGGGCGTCGGCGAGGTCGACGTAGTCGGAGTCGAGTGGGCCACGAGCGACGAGGGTGTCGAAGGAGTCTTGATCAAGAGGCTGGCAAGGAGCGGTACAAGAGCCGCAACTGCTGCCTGGGCAGTTGCCCGAGGGGTAATTTCCATCGCTCATAGGTGACGCGCCCTCCCTCGCGCGGCCTCCGTTCGAGACTTGGTGTTGTGGCAGTAGTCGCAGATGCACATGAGGTTGGTCAGATCCCAGGAGCCGCCTTCGGCGACGGGGATGACGTGGTCCACGATCCGACCGGGGCCGCCACAGACGTAGCAGCGCTCTCGGTCTCGATGACGGGCCTTGCGCATCAGGGTCGCGGCGTTACTCGGCCGCGTGAGGTTACGGGGACTTGTCTGAGCCCAAGGCACGTAGTGCGCCTGGCATCGTCCTGCGTTAGTCGCTGGCTTTGGACAGCCAGCTTGGAGGCACTTCTTAGGAGCCCTAGGCATGGAAACACCCCCAGCAGTCGGAGACGGTACTGGGGGTGAATCTCTCTTCGGGGGCCTGGAGGCCCCTCGTTAACGGAGTTAGTACTAGAGCCCTAAGGGGCTCTTACCGGTAACTAGTTAAGTAGGAGTCTTGAGGACTCCTTAGACGGTAGGAGCGGAGCGGAACCCCAACCCCCCTACCCCCCTTCCCCACATGTATATAGGTGCGCTTTGTCGGAGACCGTGCACACCCCTGATGTGACCTCCGTCACATGTCTGGGGTCCAGTCGGGGAAGATCTCGGCTCGCACGGCCGCCAGGCCCGCCAGGATCTCCTCGCGGGTGGTGCGGGTGTATCGGTCGGTCATGGACTCGGGGGAGTGCCCCAGGATGTCCCTCCGTACGGCCTTAGGAACGCCCACACGCTCCGCAATCGTCGCCCAGGAGCGACGGAGCCCATGAGGGCCCATGACGGGGAATCCGAGCTTCTCAGCCCCTCTGCCCACCCGAGCGGTCACCGTGTTGGGCATCGTGTGGGCTCCGGGCGCCTCGGGCTTGGAAAGGTGCCAACGCCTGCGGGTGAAAATCCAGTCGCCCTCATCCCAGGTGTCGTAGCGGGCTTTCTCCTGCTCCTGCTGCTGCCTGTGGCGCTCCAGGACCCATTTGGTCATGGGGTCGAGCCACATGCGCCGGGGCTTGCCGCTCTTGGGGGTGGGGGAGTAGATCGTGCGGCCCTGGCCCATGGTGATGTTCTCGCGCAACCGCACGAATCCCCGGTCATCCAGGCTGGACCACTTCAAGCCGATGCTCTCTCCCCGGCGCGTGCCTTGGAGGGCGATGAAGGTCAGGAGTCCCTGGTGGGGATAGTGCTCC
The DNA here is from genome assembly GCF_052983175.1 of Streptosporangium sp. G12. NCBI lineage: Bacteria > Bacillati > Actinomycetota > Actinomycetes > Streptosporangiales > Streptosporangiaceae > Streptosporangium > Streptosporangium sp. G12. The sequence continues at coordinate 101,349 of NZ_JBRIQO010000022.1, forward strand.
TGATCCAGGAATATGCGGAGCTGCTTGGCGGTCCAGACCGGCCCGCGTCCGAAGAGGTGGCTGAACCAGTCCTCCTCGCCCAGCTCGTCCATCTCATCCTCATCATCGTTAAAGACCAGCTGGTGAATAAGGCGCCGAGCCCCGGCCGCCTTCACCGGGTTACCCACGTGCAGGCCGTTGTCCGATGCGAAGCCGAACGCGGCGGAGACCACGGAGACGTAATTGAGCATCGAGCTGGCCTTGAGGTCGCGATGGACTAAGTCCTCGGTGACCCAGATGGTGATCATTCCCTGAGTAATCTTGCTCAGCGGGGTCTTCAAGAGCGCGCGGGGGATGTGGGGTAGCGCCTTACGGTTCCCGCTGATGGTGGACTCCTTAAGTCCCGACTGGGCAAGTCGGAACTCGATGACCTCTTCCAATGTCGCATTGGTCGGCAGAGACTGGTGGAGTGCGTGCTTGAGGTTCTGCTCAATCTGCCAGGCGACGGCGTCTTCTTCGCTGTCGAAGGATTTTGTCGGCCTGAACGGGGAGTGGGAGACTGGGTCCAGGACGGGGGGCATCTGCACCCTGTACTTGGTGCCCTGCTTGGTCTCGTAGGTGGTGATCGTGCCCTTCAGGGGGTTACGCATAGTGACCCTCCTCAGCCGAGGTGGGGGGTCGGAAAACTGGCGCTGCCCGTGATCATGCCCATGAAATGTGGTCTCACAGTGGTGTTTCCCCAGTACGTATCGGGCCCAACCGGTCACTTGTAGACGGTTCGGCGTCAACACCTACAAGTGGGTGAACGACCAGGGCGAGACCCACCTGGTCAAGTACCACTGGATGCCCAAGCAGGGCGTGCGCAGCATGACCGCCGAGGACGCCGCCGCCGTACAGGGGCAGGAGCTCGGGCACGCCACCAAGGACCTGCGCGAGGCGATCGACCGGGGCGACCACCCCGAGTGGGAGCTGCTCGTGCAGATCATGAGCGACGACGAGCACCCCGAGCTGGACTTCGACCCGCTGGACGACACCAAGGTGTGGCCGGAGAACGAGTTCCCGCCCATGCCGGTCGGCAGGATGGTCCTGGACCGCAACGTGGCCAACAACTTCGCCGAGAACGAGCAGATCTCCTTCGGCACCGGCGTCCTGGTCGACGGTCTCGACTTCTCCGACGACAAGATGCTGGTGGGCCGCACGTTCTCCTACAGCGACACCCAGCGCCACCGGGTGGGCCCGAACTACCTGCAGCTGCCGGTCAACCAGGCCAAGAACGCCGAGGTGCGCACCAACCAGCGCGACGGCCAGATGACCTACCACGTCGACGGGCAGGGCGAGAACCCGCACGTCAACTACGAGCCGTCCATCACCGGGGGGCTCAGGGAGGGGAGGTACCCCACCCACGACGAGCAGGGGCCGGTCGTCTCGGGGCGGCTGACCCGCAAGCGCATCCCGCGGACCAACGACTACACCCAGGCGGGCCAGCGCTACCTGCTGATGGAGGAGTGGGAGCGCGACGACCTCGTGCTCAACTTCGTCGGCATGCTGACGCAGGCCGACCGCGCCGTCCAGGAGCGCATGGTCTGGCACTTCCTGATGGTCGAGGACGACCTCGGGCTCAGGGTCGGGGAGGGACTCGGGATCGGCCCCGACGACGTCTCCCACCTGGAGCCGCTGGCCAGCCAGGACCTGAGCGAGGAGGACCGCGAGCGGATGTCCCGACTCGGCAAGAACGGGCCGCGCGACGTGACCGGCCTGAAGATGACCCACTGCGTGCCCGACGAGAGGACGCGGGCGCAGCTGTAAGCAGCCGCCGCCGGACCGGAGCGGGCCGCGCTCCGGTCCGGCGCGGAGAGGAGTCGCGAACGGGGGCGACGGCATCGGGACGGTGTCCCGATGCGGCGGGCAGACAGTCCGTTCGCCCCGGGCCACCCTCTGACCAGGACGATCAGGGCAGCACGAAATCCTCGGTCAAGGTCGCCCGATTTTTCCGCTTAAAAGGTATGAATGCCATTACAGCGGGCACGCGATCCTCAACCTGAGCCGCCGACACCTGAGCCGTTCCTACTCCCAATTGGATCGCCATGCCTGTTAAGAGCAACGTCATTCCGATCATCCACTGGTCCCGCCGCTCGTCCTGCCTCAGCGAGGACCCCGAGCTTTTCTTCCCCGTGTCCTACGAGGGACCGGGCCGTGAGCAGTACGAGCGCGCCAGGGCGGTGTGCCGCCGGTGCCCGGTGCGCGGGCGCTGCCTGGAGTACGCGTTGAACACCCAGCAGATGTACGGCGTCTGGGGAGGAACCACCCCGGAGGAGCGCAGGGCCGCCATGACCGGGGAGAGGCGCAGGGTCAGATAACGCCTTCCGCGGCGACGGGCCGTCCCGGCCCTCTCCGGCATTTTCCGGGTCCCCGCGTCCCGGTCCTTTTCCGCGTCGGCCGTCAGCCGGCCATCCGGTCCTTCCGTGACCTGCCCGCCCCACCCTGCCCGCCCGGCGCGTAGTCCAGGGCGAGCTGCCCGCCCGGCTCGTCGGCTCCACCCCGCTCCCCGCGCTCCCTGGTCTCCCCGCGCTCCCCGGTCTGCCCGACGAGGGCGCGGAAGCGGGCGGCGTTGCGCTGGGAGTTGTCCGCGCAGCAGTTGTTGAAGAGCACGTGGGTCACCTCGGCACCCTCCGCGAGTTCCAGGACCCTGGCCGCCCACCGCGCGAGCTCCGCCTCCGAGTACATGTACGCGAAGCGCTCGTCGACGTTCTTGCTGGTCCACTTGTCGGAGTGCCCGTGCAGCCGCAGCACGGCGAGGCCGGAGGTCGCGGCCAGGACCGGCGGGATTGACGAGGTGTGCCCCTGGGGCATGTCGACCCCCACGTACGCGAGATCGTGCTCGGCGAGGAAGGCCAGGGTGTCCTCGCGGTTCTCCTCGTCCATCCAGGTGTGGTTGCGGAACTCGACGCTGACGCGCATCGGCGCGCAGCGCCGGGCGCACTCCAGGATGTAGCGCCTGTTGCCCTCCCCGATCGGGAACCACGGCGGGAACTGGAAGAGCACCGCCCCCAGCTTGCCCGCCTCGTGCAGCGGTTCCAGCGCGCCGAGGAACCGCCGCCAGACCTCGTCGGCGATCTCCCGCGGCACGTCCTTCGGGTAGAGGTTGCGCTGCGGGGGCGCGCCGAGGTCCTCCCGCAGGTCCTTGTAGAGGGAGGCGGGCCGGGTGGGATGCCCGGTCAGCAGGGAGAACGCCTTGACGTCGAAGGTGAAGTCCGCGGGCGTACGGTCGCGCCACGCCTCCACGGTGCTCTGTGACGGCGGGTGGTAGTAGGTGGCGTCCACCTCGGCGATCGGGAACCTCGTCGCGTAGTAGGCCAGGCGTTTCGCCGGGGTGGAGGCGTCGGCGGGATACCAGCCCGACTCCAGCAGCGACCGGTGCGTCCACGAGGCCGTGCCCACGAGGATCCTGCCCATACCCGCGTCCTCCCTGACGAGTCCGATGTCCGCCCGGGTTCCCGTTCCCCGAGCTCTGAGCCCCGGGCCCCGTTCGCCCGAGCCCGGCCCCCGACCTCCGAGCCCCGGCTTCGCGCCGGGCCCCGTCCCTCGCCGGCCGTCCGCCGCTCGGTGACGGCCCCGGCCGGGGGGCCGGCCGGGGGCGGGGCCGTCACGCCGCCGGGCCGCTAAGGCCTTCCGCCGACGCCGCCGGCCAGCTCACCCAGGCGCGCGGGCCCTCCGGTGCTCGGCGACAGCGGCGGGGTGTCCATGCCCTGGGCGCCCTCGGCGCCCCGCAGTCCCTCGAACAGCTCTTTCATCGCCTCCACCGCCGTGTGGCGCGGCTGCCAGCCCAGCTCGGCGCGGGCGCGGCCGATGTCCATGATCGGCATCCTGAGCACCAGGTCGACCAGGCCCGGCGAGGCGGGGATCAGCCTCATGTGCCAGGCCGCGGCGACGGTGCTCCTGAGCGCCCAGCCCGAGACGGGAACCAGCCGGGCACCGAGCAGTTCGGCCAGCACCGAGGGCTCGATCACCGGGTCGGCGGCGATGTTGAAGGCACCCGACACCGGCCGGGTGACCGCCAGCCGGTAGGCCTCGCCGACGTCGTCGGTGTGGACCGTCTGGAAGCGGAGCCCGGGAGTGTCGGGCACGAACGGGATCAGGCTCGGCCGTACCAGCCGCTGCGGCACGAACGGCCCGCCGAACAGGCGCCGCTGCCCGACCGCCGCCTCCCGCTTGAAGATGAACCCCGGCCGCAACCGTACGACCCTGATGTCCGGGTGGTCACGCTCGAACAGGTCGAGCACCCGCTCCACGTAGGCCTTCTCCCGGCCGTAGGCGGCACCGGGCCAGCCGTGGGTCGGCCACTCCTCGGTGACGGCCCGGTCCTTGGGAGCGGAGGAGTAGGCGCCCACCGAGGAGGCGTGCACGAGCGCGGAGACACCCGCCCGCGCGGCGGCCTCGAAGACCCTGATGCTGCCCAGGACGTTGTTCCGCCAGGTCGTCACCGGGGCACGGGTGGGCTGGAACAGCCACGCCAGGTGGACGACCGCGTCGGCTCCCTCCAGGTGTGGCGCCAGGTCGCCGCCGGCGACGTCGGCGGTCCGCCAGGTGGTCTTGGGCGGATTCCAGTCCGGCTGCCTGCGGGCCAGGCCCACGATGGATGTGACATCCTGATCGGCCGCGAGGGCGGACACCACGCTCGTGCCCACGTTTCCTGTCGCGCCGACGACTACTACTCGCATGCCTACCGGGTGCCCCGGGAGGGCCCGGTGAATCCATCCTCACGACTGCTTTGCCGTACGGGGGGACGATCCGGCGACACTCGATCGCCGCGTCCGGCCGTTCGGGGGCGTCGTCCACCGGCCCGGCCGGACGCGGAGGACGGGTTCGTCGCCCGCCGTCCGGGCCGGCCCGGACGGCGGGCGACGGGTTCCCGGAGCCGCCCGCGAGGGGCGGCGAGGAGACGGGGGAGTCAGCGCCGGGGGGACGGCCAGGGGTTGGGGCGGCAGCCGTACAGGGACTTGGTCTGCTGGAGCATCACCGGCGCCCGCCGGCCGCGCCCCGGGCAGGGCACGTGGCCGTGGCCGAGGCCGTGGCCGACCTCGTGGCTGATGACGTACTCGCGGTAGGAGGCCACGTCGCGGCCGTAGCCGGTCGCCCCGCTGTTCCAGCGGACCGCGTTGATGACCGCGCGCCCGCCGTTCCAGCAGGAGAGGATGCCGTTGGTCCGCATCGGCAGGCACCGCCTGTCGGTCGTCTCGGGGCTGTTCAGCGAGACCCTGATCCTCACCGGGCCGCGGGCCACCCGCTTGAACCGGTATCCCCAGCCGCGCGGGTCGTTGAGGATCCGGTGCACCTCGGCGGCGAACTCCTCCACCTCGAACGGCAGGCCCCGCTCGACCTCCACCGCGTACCGGATCACCTTGCCCTTCCCCCTGGGAGGCCGGGCCTCGCCGGGGGCGACGGTGTAGCGGCCCTTGGCCGACCGGGGAACCCTCACCTTCAGCGGCTGCTGCCGGCCGTTGGCGAGCAGCAGCGGCTCCTGGGCCGGTGACGGGGGCGTGGGACCGGCGGAGTTCGCGGGCGCGGCGGTGTCTCGAAGGTCCTGGGGTTGCGGCGGCGGGGTCGGCGTCGCGGGCACCGCCGGTATCCCGGGCGGGGCGGCGTCAGGAGGCACGGGCCTGTCGGGAACGGGTTCGAGGTGACCGCTCAGCACCGTGGCCCCACCGGCCGTGAAGGTGACCACGATGCTCAGCGCGAGAAGCCACAGAACGGTCTTAGGGTCACGTCTCATTGCGTTCCTGGACATAGACCGTAAACCTTATTGCCCCGCGGCGGTAACTGATCAAACCAGGAGAAAATCCGTCATATGACGGCGGCGCCGGGGAACTTCGAGGGGTACGCCGACGGCGGCCGTATGCTGCGGCCGCCGTCGGGTCAGGGGTTTTATGGGCTTAACAAGCCTTTCGCTGGCTTAACAGATGGTTTGCTGGCCTATGTCGCCGAGCGCCACCGGCTGTCGCCGGGAACCACCGGCCGGCGGCGGAGGCCGCGGCCGGTGTCGTGGCCCGATGGCGGCCCCGCGGTCCTACGAGTGCGGGCAGGTGTCCCGGTACTCGGAGATGCTCAGGCTGACCTGGGGCGCCGGGCACAGGAACTGCTCGTAGCGGGTGTCGTCGTCGATGAAGCGCTTCATCCAGGAGACGCTGTACTTGGCGATCGTCGTGTTGGAGGAGTTGGGCGCGAAGTGGCTGGCGCCGTTGAGCTCCAGGTACGCCTTCTCCGAGGAGGAGGGGATGCTGTTGTAGAACGGCTTGGAATGCAGGGCCACCGAGGCGACCGAGTCGTTCTCCGCGCCGATGATCATTGTCGGGACGCGCACGCCCGACCAGCTCTTGGTCGTGTGCCACGGGGTCAGCGGGATGGCCGCCTGCAACTGCGGCCGGCTGTCGGCGGCGGCCAGCGTGCCGCCGCCGCCCATCGAGTGCCCGGCGACGCCGAGCCTGCTCGCGTCGACCCGGTTCGCGACCGAGCTCTCCCGCGTGAGGTAGTCGAGCGCGGCCAGCAGCTGCCGTCCTCGGCTGGCGGGCTGGTCGGAGCGGGTGAGGGTGTCGATGTTGAAGACCACGAAGCCGTGGGAGGCCAGCCGCGAGGCGAGCCAGGCCATGGTAGACCTGCTCGCGGTGTAGCCGGGGGCGATGGCGATCCCGCCGAACGTCCCCTCGCTGGTGGACGTCGGATAGTAGATCGTGCCTCCGCCGAAGCCGCTCACCCGCAGCGAGGAGACGGTGGTCTCCGAGATCGAGAACGGTCCTCTGGCCGCCTCGATGCTGGAGTTGGTCGGGTCGGGGCCGCGGTCGTAGGGACCGGCGGAGGCGGCCTGCGCGGCGGGGGCCGCGACGGCCTGCGCGGCGGGCGCGAGCGTCCCGCCGGTGCCGAGCAGAGCGAGTGCGAGGGTCAGCGTGGCGACCGTCGTCGCCCGGCGGGAACGCCTGGGCGCGGGGGCCTGGGGGGTGGTGCCGTACGGCTGCACGTTGCTGTACTCCGTTCCTGTGGGGGGAACCACGGCGATACGGCGGTCGAGGCTGACGGCCGTTCGTCGCGCGTCGGCCCGCCACCGGGAACGGCGGCGGTACGGTCAGCGCACCGGGGTGACCCCTCGGGTTCCTGACAGACGCCACTTTCTCCCTGTCAGCCCCGGAGTGCATCGGTGAAATCACCCGTACTCCATCGCACCGGTCAACACCGGTGAATCACGACATCAACCGCACCAGTTCCACCCGGGAGCGGATGTCGAGCTTGGCGAAGATGTTCCTGAGGTGGTGCTCGACGGTCCTCGGGCTCAGGAAGAGCCGGGCCGCCACCTCCCGGTTGGTGGCGCCGTCCGCCACGATGCGCGCGATCTGGTACTGCTGCGCGGTGAGCTTCTCGGTGGCCTTCGGGCGGTGCGACCGGACGGCCTCTCCCGCCCCGCGCAGCTCGGCGCGGGCCTGCTCGGCCCAGAGCCGCGCGCCGGAGCGCTCGAACGTCTCCAGCGCGCTGTGCAGGTGCTCCCTGGCCGCGCCCGGACGCCGGTTCCTGCGCAGCGCGCTGCCGAAGAGCAGCTGGGTGCGGGCCGTCTCGAACTCGGAGAACCCCTGGTGGTGCAGGTCGAGCGCGGCCCTGAAGTACTCCTCGGCGTCGCCGGGGGCGGCCAGGAGCGCGTGGCAGCGCGTGGCCAGCGCGCGCCGGTCGGGACTGCGGGTGCTGCCCACCCAGCGGTCGAGCACCCGCAGCGCCTCCCTGGCCCGCTCCCGGTCACCGGTGCGGGCGGTGGCCTCGACGAACAGAGGGGTGGACATCACCCGTATGACGAGGTGGCCGTTGGTCCCGTCCGCCCTGGTCGTGGCCCGCAGCCGCTTGGTGGCGTCGGCGTGGCGGCCCGCCGCGAGGTCGAGATGGGCCAGTGCCCAGTTGCCGAGGGCTCCCGCCACGCACACCCCGTGGGCGCCCGCCAGCTCGATGGCGCTCGCCGCCCTGATCGCGCACGTCTCCTCGTCCCCCTCGACGGCCGCGGTGAGGGCCAGCCACCCCAGGTGCTGGCCCGCGCTGTTGGGCCGCCCGCGCTCCTGGGCCAGCCGGAGTCCCTCGACGGCGCTGGCGGTGATGGAGGCGTAGCGGCCCATCCAGAGCTCGGCATGGATCATGAACTCCAGGACCTGCGGCACGGTGGAGACCGCCCCGCGGGCGCGCGCCGTCTCCACCGCCCGGCCGCACAGCCGCACCGCCTGCGCGTCGTCGCCGAGCAACAGGCTGGCCACGCCCGCCCACACCAGCACCGAGGGGGTGCGCACCGAGGGCGCGAGCTCCAGCACCCGGCGGAGCGGATCGGCCGCCTCCCGGTGACGGCCGTCGAACGTCGCCGCCGTACCGGCCAGGTACTCGAACATCAGCTGGGTGGCCGCCGGGTCGTCCGGGCGGCGCAGCGTGGCGGCCCACCGTGCCATGTCCAGGTAGCGAAGGTTGTCGCCGGCCAGGTAATTCGCCTCGCCCGCGCGGATGAGCACCCGGACGGCCTGCCCCCGGTCCCTGTCCAGCAGCGACTCGGCCGCCGCCATCAGGTCGTCCCCGGCGCTGCCGGTCTTCCCGCTGCGCAGCTCCAGGCTGCCGCGGATCAGCTCGGCCTGGCTGCGCACCTCCTCGGAGATCGTCAGCGACTGCAGGCGGGTGAGCAGCGACCGGGCGCGGCGGGGCAGGCCCGCGTGCCAGGCGCGATTGGCGGCCGCGGCCAGCCGCGCGGCCTTGACGTCGCCGTGCTCGGTCAGCTCGGCCGCCCGCTCGAAGGCGAGGAAGGTCGCCGGGTGGCCGCCGGAGGAGGTCACCGCCGCCGCGGCCGCCGCCAGCTCGTCGGCGAGCGACTCGGCGGGGCCGTCCATCGCGGCGGCCCGGTGCCAGGCCCGCCGCAGCCGCTGGTGGTCGTGGCACAGCATGCCCGCGAGCAGGCGGTGCGCGGCGCGGCGGCGGGCGAGGGAGGCGCCGGCGTACACGACCGTCCGCATCGCCGGCTCGCGGAAGTCGTAGCGGTCACCGGCACCGTCGCCGCCGGCGCCGCCGACATGGACGATCACCCCCGCCCGCTCCGCCGGTTCCAGCGCGGCCAGCGCGCACTCCGGCTCCGCGGCGCCGGCCAGGGTGACCGTCTCCAGGTCGGGATCCGCCGCGAGCAGCAGGAGCATGTCCGCGGTCTCGCCGGGCAGCCGCGCCAGCCGGTCGGTGTACGCGCGCCACAGCCGCCCGCCCCTCGGCAGGGTTCCGGGCGGGGCGGCGGCGCCGGAGATCTGCCCGGGGCTCAGCGACCCGGCGAGCTCTCCGAGCGCCAGCGGGTTGCCGCAGGCGATCTCCAGCAGCGACGCCCGTACGTCGTCGGCCAGTCCCGGCACCAGGTCGTCGGCGAGCCGCCTGGCCGCCTCCTCGTCCAGGACGCCCAGCTCGAACGCCGGTATGTCGTCGGGGGCGGCGCCGTCGCCGCCGTCGTCGGTCCCGAACAGCAGCACGACCGGTTCCCCCGCCAGCCGTCTGGCCGCGAAGAAGAGCGCCGCGCGGCTGGGCGCGTCGAGGTGGTGAACGTCGTCGACGCAGGCCAGTACCGGGCCGCCGGCGGCCGCCAGGAGGTTGAGGACCGCCGCGGGAAGCGTCAGCCCGCCGTCCGCCGCGCCCAGCTCCAGCGCCCGGGTCAGCGCCTCCGCCTGCGCCGGGGGGAGCGCGGGGAGCCGGTCGGCGACCGGCCTGAGCAGGCCGTGCAGCCCGGCGTACGGCAGGTGCGACTCCGCCTCGGTACCGCGCACCCTGAGCACGACGAAACCACCCGTGGCGCCCGTGTCGCCGGTGTTACCGGTGCCGCCCGCGTGGGCCGCCGCGAGGTCGAGCAGCGCGGTCTTTCCCGTGCCCCGCGCCCCTCGCAGGATCGCCGCGCCCCCGGAGCCGCGCCGGGCGGCGTCGAGTAATCGCAGCAGCGCGTCCTGCTCCGTGTCACGGCCGTGCAGCGCCGGTGACCGGGTGGCGGCGGAGGGGGAGGCCATCCCTCAGTGTTACGCCCGTGTGTCGCGCCTGGAAAGAGCGCGTGGCGGGGTTCCCCACCGGCCTCCGCCGACCTGCACCGGTGTACCGGTGGCCCGGGAAAGACCGGTGATTTCACCGATGCGCGCCGAGGGGTGGGGGCGGGGTGTTCACCGGTCCGGGGCGATCGCCTTCCTGGCCCGTCCGGGGTCGTCGGCGGCCAGGGCGATCCTGGCGTTGTCGCGGCACCGCTCCAGGGAGTGGGCGGCGAGAGCCTCCCGTACCGGGGAGATCCCGGGTGCGGACATCGACAGGCTGGTGACGCCCAGGCCGACCAGGACGGTCGCCAGAAGCGGGTCGGCCGCCGCCTCGCCGCACACGCCGACGGGCTTGCCCGCCGCCCGCCCGGCCGCCGCGCAGTCGGCGATCAGCTGGAGCAGCGCGGCCTGCCAGGGGTCGAGCAGGTCGGCGAGTTCCCCGTGCTGCCGGTCGGAGGCGAAGGTGTACTGGCTCAGGTCGTTGGTGCCGATGCTCAGGAAGTCGAGCTCCTCCAGCAGGCGCCCGGCGCGCAGCGCGGCGGCGGGGACCTCCACCATCGCCCCGACGCGCGCGATCCCCCGGGTACGGGCCCGCCCGGCGAAGTCGGCGGCCTCGGCCACCGTCGTCACCATGGGCGCCATCACCCACGGCTCGGTCCCGGTCGCGCGGGCCGCCTCGGCGATGGCGTCGAGCTGGGTGTCGAGCACCTCGGGCCTGACCCGGGAGACCCGCAGTCCCCGTACGCCCAGCGCCGGGTTGGTCTCCTCGGCCAGCCCGAGGAACGGCAGCGGCTTGTCCGTGCCCGCGTCGAGGGTGCGGACCACGACGTGCCCGCCGGGGGCGGCGCGGAGGACCGCGGCGTAGGCGGCCACCTGCTCCTCGTGACCCGGCTCCTCGCGGCGGTCCAGGAAGAGGAACTCCGTGCGGAACAGCCCCACCCCCTCGGCGTCCACGCCCCCGGCCCCCTCCGCCGGGGGAACCCGGACCGGCGGTGCGAGGTCGGCCGCCGAACCGATGTTGAGCAGCAGCTTGACCGGGTGGCCGTCGGAGGTCCGGCCGGGGCCCCGGACGGTGCCCGCCCGGCGGCGGTCGGCCTCGGCCCCGCGCTGGATCTCGGCGGCGGCCCCCTCGCCGATGCCGACCTCCACCTCGCCCCGCAGGCCGTCGACCGACACCCACGTCCCCTCGCCGATGTCGCCCGCCCCCCGGCAGGCGACCACGGCGGGCAGGCCGCGGGCACGGGCCAGGATGGCGGTGTGGCTGGTCGGGCCGCCCTTCTCGGTGACGAGGGCGAGGACGGACCCGGGATCCAGGTTCACCGTGTCGGCGGGGGACAGATCCGCGGCGACCAGGACGAACGGGTGACCCGGGTCGGGCACCCCGGGGACGGGCAGGCCCAGCACCGCCGCCACGGACCGGTTGCGGATGTCGTCGAGGTCCGCGGCGCGCTCGGCGAAGTAGCCGCCCGCCGCCACCAGCGCGCGCCGGTGGTGGGCGCAGGCCTCGTCGATGGCGTGCGCCGCGTCCTTGCCCGACCTGACGTTCGCCTCCACGGACTCGTGCAGGCCGGGGTCGTCGGCGATGAAGGACTGCGCCTCCAGGATCGCCCTCGCGTCGGCGTCGGGCGCCTTCTCCGCCCGCGCCGCCAGCTCGGAGACCGTGGCCCGCAGCGCGTTCATCGCCCGGTCGAGCTCGGCGCCCGCGTCGGTGACGGGGGAGGGCGCGGGCAGCTCCGGCGGGCCCGCCATCCGGCAGACCCGCCCGGCGGCCCGGCCCGAGCTCACGCCCAGGCCACTGAGCGTCTCAGCCACGGGAGGTCTCTCCGGCGCCACGGGGGACCTCTTCGGCGTCGAGGTCGCGGGCGAGCAGCCCGGCGAGGGAGTCGAGCGCCTCGTCGGCGCCCGGTCCCTCCGCCTCGATCGTGACCTCCGTGCCGTGCGTGGCCCCCAGCGCCAGCACGGCGAGCATGCTGTTGGCCGGTACGGGCTTGCCGTCCCCGACGCGGATGCGGACGGGCATCCCCTGCTTGGCCGCGGCCTGCACGAAGATCTTCGCGGGCCGGGCGTGAAGGCCCGTGCGTGAGGCGACGACCACTGTCCTCTCCGGCATCTCCGGTTCTCCTTCTGCGCGTTCTGCGAGTGGTTCGGGTGGTGCGGTCCGACGGGGCCTGCGCGAACTCGGCGGGCCCGTTCGGGCCTGCGTGTGTGGGGGCGGCCCCTTCCGCAGGGCTCGGCGGAAGGGGCGTGGGAGACCGGAGCCGGTCAGGGTTCGACGGTCACCTTGATGGCCTCGCCCCTGCTGACGATGTCGATCCCCTCCAGGACCTCCGCGAGCGGCAGCCGGTGCGTGATGAGGTCGGCGACCGGCACCGAGCCGTCGGCGATCAGCCGCAGGGCCCGGGCGTTGTGCGCCGGGCTGGACCCGTTGGCGCCGACGATGGTCAGCTCCCGGTAGTGGACCAGGTTGGAGTCGCACTGGATGATCGGGTTGTCCTTGGGCAGGCCGCCGAAGAAGCTGATCCGTCCCTGACGGGCCGCCATCCGCAGTGCCTGCTCCTGGGCGGCGCCGGAGGCGGCGGCGGTGATGACGACGTCGGCCCCCCTGCCGTCGGTGAGCTTGAGCACCTGCTCGACGACGTCCTCGCCGTGGACGACCGCGTCCGGGTGGACCAGCCCCGCGGCCATCTCCAGCCGCCCGGCGTTGATGTCGACGAGGAAGACCCGCGCCGCGCCCCGCGCCCGCGCCAGCCGCACGTGCAGGCAGCCGATCGGGCCAGAGCCCATGATCACCACATCGTCGCCCTCGCCCACGCGGGCCAGCTCCTGGCCGTTGAGCACGCAGGCCAGCGGCTCGGCCACCGACGCCTCGGCGAAACCGACGCCGTCCGGGACGCGGTTGACGCCGTCGACCGCGAGGACCTTCGCCGGGATGATCATGTACTCGGCGAAACCGCCGTCGTAGTGGTAGCCCATCGACTCCTGGTTCGGGCAGACGGTCATCCGGCCCCGGCGGCACTCCGCGCACTTCCCGCAGGGGATCGCGGCGATCACCTGCACCCGGTCGCCCGGGGCCCACTCGCCCGCGTCGACGGCCTCGACCACCTCGCCGGCGATCTCGTGCCCCATGACCCTGGGCGGCTTGATGTGGTGGTGACCGTGCTTGAGGATCTTCGCGTCGGTGCCGCAGGTCGAGCAGTTGCGCACGCGTATCTTGATCTCGCCTGGTCCGGTGACGGGTTCCGGCGCCTCCTCGACGCGGATGTCGCCAGGGGCGTAGAAACGGGCGACCTTCACTATGCTTCGTCCTCTTCGTTCGGTTGCAGCAGCCGGACCACCTCGGCGACCTCCGTCGCCTCGCGAAGGGCCCTGGCCTGGTCGGGATCCATCAGGATCTGGGCGAGTTCGGCGAGCAGCCGTACGTGGCCGTCGCCCTTGGCGGCGATGCCGATGCACACCGTCACCCGGTCGCCGTCCCAGTCGACACCGCCGGGAAAGCGCACGACGCTGATGGCGTCGTGCCGGACGGCGTCCTTGGCGGCCAGGGTGCCGTGCGGGATGGCGACCCCCTCGCCGACGTAGGTGGAGATCGAGCGCTCCCGTTCGAGCATGGTGTCGATGTAGGCGCTCTCCACCGCGCCGACGGCGAGCAGGGCCTCCCCGCACTGCCGGATCGCGTCGTCGCGGTCGGCGGCCGAGGCCGCCAGCCGGATGGCGCGCGGGTCCAGCGGCAGCGGCGCCGTCTCAGGCATTGACGGTGCCACCACTCTTGATCGTGCTGACCAGCCTGGTCACCGCGGGGTCCCCGATGAAGACCTGGAACGGGATCAGCACCTTGTCCGGGGCCCCGGCCCTGGCCCGGTTCGCCAGACCGGCGTGGCAGACCACCACGTCGGCGTCGGCGGGGATCGAGTTGACCGGGGTGTGCTCCACCTGGACGTTCTGGTCCTTCAGCTGCTTGCGGAGCTGGGTGGCGAGCATGACGCTGCTGCCCATGCCCGCGTCGCAGGCCACGACGATCTTGTGGATGTCCTTGCTCTCGATGCTGGCCATCGGTCAGGCCTCCTTGGCGACGGGTGCGGTCTCGGTCTCGGTCTGGGCCGGGGGTTCCTCGGGGTTCTCCTCCGTCTCGTCCTTACCCCTGCCGAAGCCGAGGAGGGCCGAGGCGACGGCGAAGGAGACGAGGGTCGCGGCGAGGACACCGGCGATGGTGCCGAACCACCCGCCCCTGGGAGTCACCGCGAGGAAGGCGAAGATGCTGCCGGGCGACGGCGTGGCCACCAGCCCGGCCCCGGTCATGATGAAGACCAGGACGCCCGTGGCGCCACCGGCGATGACCGCGAGGATCAGCCGGGGCTTCATGAGCACGTACGGGAAGTAGATCTCGTGGATGCCGCCGAAGAACTGGATGATGATCGCGGCGGGGGTGCTGGGGCGCAGCGCGCGGGGGCCGAAGAACATGAAGGCCAGAAGCAGGCCGAGCCCGGGTCCGGGGTTCGACTCCAGCATGAACAGGATCGACTTGCCCGTCTCGGCCGCCTGTGCCACGCCCAGCGGGCCCATCACGCCGTGGTTGATGGCGTTGTTGAGGAAGAGCACCTTGGCGGGTTCGATCACGACCGAGGCCAGCGGCAGCAGGTTGTTGCCGATCAGCCAGGCGACCGCGTCGCTCGCGGCGCCGGTGATCTCGGCGACGACGCGGCCGATGACCTTGAGGCCCACCAGGGCCATGGCGCCGCCGATGATGCCGGCGCTGAAGTTGTCCACCAGCATCTCGAAGCCGGCCTTGACCCGGTCGGCGACGAGCCCGTCGAACAGCTTCAGGATGTACGCGGTCAGCGGCCCTATGATCATCGCGCCGAGGAACATCGGGCTCTCCGCGCCGACGACGACGCCCATGGTGGCGACGGCGCCGACCACGGCTCCGCGCTGGCCGTGGACCATCCGTCCGCCGGTGTAACCGATCAGGATCGGCAGCAGCACTTTGACGATCGGGTCGACCAGGGCGGCGAATTCCTTGTTGGGCAGCCAGCCGGTGGGGATGAACAGGGCGGTGATCAGGCCCCAGGCGATGAACGCGCCGATGTTGGGCATGATCATTCCGGCGAGATACCCGCCGAAACGCTGGATGTGCGCTCTCGCTCCGGTTCCCGTGACAGTCGGGGTGTACTCGCTCATGTGTGCTGCTCCTTCCGGGGCGGCCGGCGGCTGGGCCGGCCAGGGGGGTGGATCCGCGCCACTGTCAGCCCCCGGACCGCAGCGGCAGGGCGGGATCGGCTCCGGTGACGCGGACGTCGTCGCGCCGGATGTGGTGCGGGGAGGGCATCCGGCTTCCCGGTAGCCCGACCGCGGCGGTCGCCCAGGCCAGCGCCTCGACCAGCGCGCTCTCGCCGCGCGCCCCGCCGGCGAGGAACCCGGCGAGCATGGCGTCACCGGCGCCGACGGTGCTGCGCGGCTCGGCCACCGGGCACTGGCCGTGCCAGATCTGGTCGTCCTGCAGGAGGATCGCGCCGTCGGCGCCCAGGCTGGCCAGGACGGCGCCCGCGCCTCGGACCCGCAGGCTCTCCGCGGCCTTGATGGCGTCGCCCAGGGTCGAGATGGCGATCCCGGTGGCCTCGCCCAGCTCCTCCCGGTTGGGCTTGACCAGGGCGGGGGCCTCGGCGAGCGCCGAGACGAGGGCGGGGCCGCTGGTGTCGACCGCGACGTTGATGCCTGCCGCGCCGAACCGCTCGCACAGGCGGGCGTAGACGTCGGCGGGCACCTCGGGCGGGAGGCTGCCCGAGGCGACCACCCAGTCCGCGGAGCTGGCCGCGCCGAGCACGGCCTCGGCGATGGTGTCGAGCTCGGCCGGCGACAGGGCCGTCCCCGGCTCGTTGATCTTGGTGACCGTGCCGTCGGGCTCGGCCAGGGCGACGTTGGACCGGGTGGTCCCGGCGACGGGGACGGTGATCATCTCGATGCCCTCGGCCGAGAGCAGGCTCACCAGCCGCCGTCCCTCGTCGCCGCCGAAGGGGACGACCGCGCACGAGCGGATCCGGTTGGCCAGCAGCGCCCGGGAGACGTTGACGCCCTTGCCGCCGGGGTCGAGGTGGGCGGCGGCGGCGCGGATGACGGCCCCGCGGGTCAGCGACGCCACCTCGATCGTCCGGTCCAGGCTGGGGTTGAGGGTCAGGGTGACGATCACGCCGGGGCCACCTCGATCGTACGGCCGGGGCCGAGGTCGGGACCGGGGGACAGGGGGACGGTCACGCCCGGACCACCTCCGGCCCGGCGGCGGCCATCTCGGCCGCGACCCCGGTGTCGAGCCCCGTGTCACTGATCACCACGTCGATCTCCTGGATCGAGGCGAAGCGCGCCAGGTAGGTGTTGGCGAACTTGGTGTGGTCGGCGAGCAGCACGCACCGCTGCGCCGCGCCGATCATCGCCCGCTTGATGGCGGCCTCGGCCGGGTCGGGCGTCGTCAGCCCCTTGGCCACCGAGCACCCGTTGGTCGCCATGAACGCCACGTCCACGTGCAGGTCGGAGAGGGGGCGCAGCGCCCAGTCGTCGACGGTGGCCAGGGTCCGCCCGCGCACCCGCCCGCCCAGCATGATCACCGTCAGGTTGGGGCGGGTGGCCATCGCCGTCGCCAGCGGCGGGGAGTTCACGATCACGGTCAGCTCCCGGTCGACCGGCAGCGCCTGCACCAGCCTGCCGGTCGTCGACCCGGCGTCGATGATGATCGCGCCGTCCTCGGGGAGCTCGGCGAGCGCCGCCTTGGCGATGCGCTCCTTCTCTCCGATCATCACCTCGTCGCGGGCGGCCAGCTCGGGTTCGAATCCCAGCCGCTCGACCGGGATCGCACCGCCGTGCACGCGCCGCAGCATCCCGGAGCGCTCCAGCACGGTCAGATCGCGGCGAACGGTCTCCGTGGTGACGGCGAACTCCTCCGCCAGCGTCACCACGTCCACCCGGCCGACGGTCCGCGCCCGGCGCAGGATCTCCTGTTGCCGCTCCTCGGCGTACATGCTGTTGATTCACCACCGTTTCAGTGTTGTTTCAGCTTTATTTACACCCGTATGTGTTGGAACGTCAATGGGTTGACTTCCCTCTAAACCAGCATGAACATGAAAAAACCCCAGGTGTTTGCCCGGGGGTGTGGTGCGAGGTGGGAGTGGCCTGAGGCTGACCCAGATTTTGGAATGCGTTGGAAATCCTGTGGCCCCGGCGCGAGGTGAGGCGGGGATCCGAGTTCCTCAGCCGGGGAACGAGATGTGGGCGGGCGGCACGTGGGCGGCCAGCCATACGCCGTTGGCGCTGACCCGGAACTCGTGACCCGCCCGGTGCATCTCCCCCGAGCGGACGACCAGCACGACAGGCCTGCCCCGCCGCGCGCCCACCCGGGTCGCGGTCTCCCGGTCGGGGGACAGGTGCACGGCGTGCCGGCTCATCGGCCGCAGGCCCTCCTCCCGGATGGCGGCCACGTACGGGCCCACCGTTCCGTGGAACAGGAACTCGGGCGGCTCGACCGGGGCGAGGCCCAGGTCGACGTCGATCGTGTGGCCCTGGTTGGCGCGGATCCGGTCGCCCTCGATGGCGAAGCGCCGCTTGTCGTTGCCCGCGACCACCTGCGCGAGCTCCTCACGGGTGATCGTGAAGCCGTGCCGCGCGGCGGCCGCCAGCAGGGCGCCGATGTCCGTCCAGCCCTGCGGGCCGAGGACCAGCCCGATGCGTTCGGGCTGGTGCCTGAGGTGTTGGGAAAGATACTTGGAGACTCGAACGAGCCGTCTGTCGTCCATGGGACACCAGGATGCTGGCTCACACCGCCGTTTTCCACCGGATTCGCGCCGGGCGCTTTTCGGCCTGAGCGCATGTCCGGACACCTTCGTTGTCCGTGCCTTACGTGTCCGGACGCCTTCGTGTGCCCGTGCTTCGCGGGCCCGGACGCCTTCGCGGTGTCCGTACCTTCCCGCCGGGCGGCCGCCCGGGGCCGGCGCGGAGCGGGCT
The DNA here is from genome assembly GCF_052983175.1 of Streptosporangium sp. G12. Classification (NCBI taxonomy): domain Bacteria; kingdom Bacillati; phylum Actinomycetota; class Actinomycetes; order Streptosporangiales; family Streptosporangiaceae; genus Streptosporangium; species Streptosporangium sp. G12. The sequence goes on from NZ_JBRIQO010000022.1 coordinate 119,360, forward strand.
CAGCCGTCGGCGGCCCAGCCGTGGGTGCGCTTGAGGACGGCGGCCACGCGGGCGAAGCGCGCGCCGTCGAGGACGGAGCCCTCGCGGCGGATGTCGCCCTCGGCGAGGGCGAAGACCCGGTCCAGGCGCAGGTACGAGACCCGGTTCTCCCGGTCCCACTGGCCGGGGCCGATCTCCAGCCAGTCGCCCGGGTCGCCGCCGCCGGCCCGGCTGGACAGCATCAGCGCGAGCAGCTTGCGCCCGTGGCGGCCGACGACCAGCAGCGGCCTGTCCTTGCCCCGGTCCGGATCCTCCTCGTAGGGGACCCAGGCCCAGACGATCTCGCCGGGATCGGCGAGGCCGTCGAGGTCGGGGGAGTAGTGCAGGGTCGCGGCCCGGTCGACGCGGCGGACCTCGCTGACCGCGCCTCGAGCCGGCCGGGGGTCCTCACCAAGATCACGCACGTGCACAGCCTATTGCAGACCGCGGACGCTTCCAAGGGGCGCAGGGAGCCGGTGGAGGGAGCGCGCCGCCCGCTGGCCGGGGCCAGCAGGGCGGCCGAGATCCGGATGGGCGGGTGCCCTGGTCCGGACCTGGTTCGAAAGACGGCTCAGCCGCCGCTCTTGCGGCGGAAGGAGCGCTTGGCCGCCGCCGGGCCGTGAGCACCGTGGATCTTCGAGGAGTTCTTCCCCTTGCCCCCGGCGCCCGCGTCCGCCTGGGCGAGCTTCTTGCGCTCCAGTGCCTCGCGGAACTTGCGCTTCAGCTCGTCGTCGGAACTTTCGGAACCTTCGGGTTCCGGCGTGACGTCAGACATTACAGACCTCCTGATCTATCGGGCGGTCCAACCCCGACCAACAGGATCATCATCCTCTCATCCGGACCCTTCCGGCGTGCAGGCCCCCCGCTTCGGCTCTGAGAGGAAGTCCCGGAGGAAGGGGGGGAGCGGTGCGGGAAGGCCGCGTGCCGCGAGCTTCGCCGGCACGCCGTCCGGCCACGTCAGTGCATGCCCAGGGCCATCATCAGCAGCAGGCCGGCCAGGTGGCCGACGACCACGAAGACGATCACGAAGATGAAGACGAACTTCGCCGGGCCGTGCTCGAAGTGCCGGCCCTCCTTGAGGGTGGAGCGCTCGGCCTGACGTTCGGCGATCCGCTCCTCGATCGGCTTGCTGTGAAACATGGGGATCCTTTACTCGCCGACGATTGGGGCGATAATGGTTTGTACACTAATTATCGTACTATGTCGGTTGGAGGCGTGCGTGAGTGACATGGTCGATCCCCTGAGCCTGGACCGCCAGGTGTGTTTCGCCCTGGCGATCGCCTCGCGCAACGTCATCGGGCTCTACCGGCCCCTGCTGGAGCCGATGGGGCTCACCCACCCCCAGTATCTGGTCATGCTCGCCCTCTGGGAGCGGGCACCGCGGTCGGTCAAGGAGCTGAGCGAGCTACTGAGACTCGACCCCGGTACGCTGTCCCCGCTGCTGAAGCGTCTCGAGGCCGTCGGCTACATCCGGAGGCGGCGTGACAGCCAGGACCAGCGTGTCCTGGCCGTCTCGCTCACACCGGAGGGTCACAGGCTGCGGGGCGAGGCGGAGAAGGTTCCGCCGGCGATCGTCGAGCGTCTGGGTATGAACCTGGAGGAGCTCCAGGAGCTCCACCGGTCACTGACGCGGGTGATCGCCGCGGCGGACGGCGCGCATCACTGATTCGCGGAGAATCAGAGAACAGGGAGAGGAAAGACTCATGGCTGGAAGTCACGGGGGAAGCCCCAAGTCTTGGCTCGCGGTGATCGTCATCCTGCTGGGGTTCACCGTGGGGGGCGTCGCCCTGTGCCTCGGCCCCAACTGGACGTTCTTCTGGGTCGGGGCCGGGATCATCGCGATCGGCGGCGTGATCGCCCTGGTGGTCGACATCTTCTCCGACGTCATCGTCGACGCGCCCCGCGTGCCGATGGACCAGGGAAACAGCTGATCAGGCCTTCTGCAGCGCCTCCTCGACAGAGGCGAAGACCTCGAAGGAGGAGCGCAGGCCGGTGATGGTGAGGATCCGCTCCAGGGTGCCGTGCACACCGACGAGGGCGAGCCGGACGCCCAGGGTGCGGCTCCGCCGGAGCGCCAGGATCAGCTCGGCGACCCCGGTGGAGTCACAGAAGGTGAGACCCGCGACGTCGGCCACGACCAGGGAGGGCGGCTCGGCGGCCCATGCCTTGTCCATCTCCGCGCGCAGGGCGGGAGAGTGGCGGTAGTCGAGTTCTCCGAGCGCCCGGACGACGAACGCCGTCCCGAGCAGGCTCGATGAGACCGTGAAAAAGGCCATGCTGCACTCCTTTGCCCGCGGGTGGCAGGGCGGGCTGCCTTTTTCCTACCAGTTCCGGGGCCACCGTGCCCCGGCGGGGCCTCAAATGATCCGGTAGAGCAGCTCGGGCCGTCCGAGGCCACCGTACTGGGGCACCCGGTGTGTGATCCCGCTCTCCGTCAAATGCTCCAGGTAACGGCGGGCGGTCACCCGGGAGACGCCGATCGCCGCCCCGGCGGTCTGGGCCGACAGGCCGCCGGGAGACTTGCGCAGCTCCGCCAGCACGGCGTCGAGGGTGGCCTGCGTCATCCCCTTCGGCAGGAGGTTCTGCGCCGGGCCCCGCAGCGCCGCCAGCGCGCGGTCCACCTCGCCCTGACCGCTCGCCTCTCCCGCGCCCTCCACCGACGACCGGAACTCGGCGTAGCGGGTGAGTTTCTCGTTCAGCGAGGCGAAGGTGAACGGTTTGAGCAGGTACTGGGCCACGCCGACGGAGACGGCCGACCTGACCACCGACAGGTCCCGCGCCGAGGTGACCGCGATGACGTCCGACATCACGCCCGCCGCCCGCAGCGCCCGGCACACCTCCAGCCCGTGCATGTCCGGCAGGTAGAGGTCGAGCAGGATCAGATCGACGGGGTGCCGCCGCAGGAAACGCAGCGCGTCGCCGCCGGACCTGACCACACCCGCCACCCGGAAGCCGGGCACCCGCTCCACGAAGACCCGGTTCGCCTCGGCGGTGATCTCCTCGTCCTCGACGACCAGTACCGAGATCATGACGTGTCCTTCCCCCGCAGCGGCAGCCGTACGGTGAACACCGCGCCCGTCCCGTTCTCCGCCGGTCGCCCGGCGTCTCCCCCGCCCGCGACCGCGCGGGCGGCCTCCCCAGCAGGGCTCGGCTCGCCCGTCCCCCCGACCTCGATCGTCCCGCCCATGCGGCGGACCGCCTGGCCGACCATGGCCAGGCCGAGGCCGCGGCCGTCGCCCTTGGTGGTCCATCCCCGCCGGAAGGCCTCACCCGCCGTCGCCGGGTCGAGGCCCTGGCCGCTGTCCGCCACGCTGATCACGAAGGCCGTCTCGTCGGCGCGCAGCCGCACCTCCACCCGCGCGGGCCGGGTGCCCGCCATGGCCGCGTCCGCCGCGTTGTCGATCAGGTTGCCGACGATCGTCACCAGGTCGCGGGTGTCCAGGCCGAGGTCGTCGAGCTCGCTGTCCGGGGTGATCGACAGCTCCACCCCCCGCTCCCCGGCCTCGGCGCTCTTGCCCAGCAGCAGCGCGGCGAGCACGGGTTCGCGCACGGCGCCGACCACCCGGTCGGTGAGCTGCTGCGCGGCCTTGATCTCCTCGGTCGCGAACGCCACCGCCTGCTCGGCGCGGCCCAGCTCGACGAGGGTGATGACCGTGTGCAGCCGGTTGGCCGACTCGTGCGCGGCGGCCCGCAGGGAGTCGGCGAAGCCGCGCTCGGCGTTGAGCTGCCCGGTCAGGGACTGCAGCTCCGTGTGGTCGCGGAGGGTGACCACGGTACCGAGCGAGCGGTTGCCGGAGCGGACCACCGCCGCGTTCACCACCAGCGCCCGCTCCCCGGTCATGTGGATCTCGTCGGTACGGTTCTCGCCCGCCGAGAGCCGCTCGCCCAGCGAGGGGGGAAGGCCCAGCCGGGTGACGTGCCTGCCGTTCACCTCGCCCGTCAGGCCCAGGAGCTCCCTGGCGCCGTCGTTGCAGAGCGTCACCGTGCCCGCGTCGTCGACGAGCAGCAGGCCCTCCCGCACGGCGTGCAGGATCGCGTCGTGGTACTCGTACATCCGGCTCAGCTCGGTGGGGCCCATCCCGTGCGTCTGGCGGCGCAGCCGGGCCCCGACCAGGTAGGTGCCCGCCCCGCCGACGGACAGGCCGAGCAGGCCGATCAGCACGGCGCCGGTGATCTGCCCGCGGAGCCTGACGCTGATCTTGCTGATGGTGATGCCGCCGCTGACCAGGGCCCGCACCTCGCCACGGGCGTCGCGGACCGGGGCGACGGCGCGGACCGAGGGGCCGAGCGTGCCGGTGTAGGTCTCGGTGAAGACCTGCCCCGCCAGGGCGGGCGCGGTGTTGCCGAGGAAGCGGCGGCCGATCTCGGCGGGGTTGGGATGCGTGTAGCGCACGCCGTCGAGGCTCATGATCGTGATGAAGTCGACCCCGGTCTCCCGCCGCACCCGTTCCGCGTACGGCTGCAGGGCCGCCGAGTCGCCCAGGGAGGCGAGGACGGAGGGGGAGTCGGCCACGCTGACGGTCACCGCCCTGGCGGTGCCGGTGGCCTCCTCGACGAGCAGGTCGCGCATCTGCAGGAACGCCAGCAGGGCGCCACCGGTCACGGTGACGCCTACGACGACGATCTGGAGGGCCAGCATCTGCCTGGCCAGGCTCCAGTCGCGCATGCGTCTGGGAAGTTTCCGCAAGTTCACGAACGAAATGTACGCAATGGTGACTTAGATCACAGGGCCGGAGATAGTCGCTCGACCGGATTTTTCCTCTAGCGCGGTGGAGCACGCATGAGCGCGGCCCGAGACAAAACACATTACCTGTACATCGCCGTCATCGTCGCCGTGGTCGCCGGCATCGCGATCGGGTTCGCGGCCCCCGACGTCGGCGTGGCCCTGAAGCCGCTCGGCACCGCCTTCGTCGCCCTGATCAAGATGATGATCAGCCCCATCATCTTCTGCACCATCGTGCTCGGTGTCGGGTCGGTCACCAAGGCCGCCAAGGTCGGCCGGGTCGGCGGCCTCGCGCTCGGCTACTTCATCGCCATGTCGACCGTCGCGCTGGGCATCGGCCTACTCGTGGGCAACCTGGTCGACCCCGGGCAGGGCCTGCAGCTCACCGACGAGCTCCGCAAGGCCGCCGAGGCCGAGGCGGCCAAGGGCGGCGAGACCGACACGGTGTCGTTCCTGCTCGGGGTCATCCCGACCACGCTGGTGTCGGCGTTCACCGAGGGCCAGGTGCTGCAGACCCTCCTGGTCGCGCTGCTCACCGGCTTCGCCCTGCAGGCGATGGGCGAGCGCGCCAAGCCCATCCTGAACGGCATCACGCACATCCAGCGGCTCGTCTTCCGGATCCTCGCCATGATCATGTGGGCCGCCCCGGTCGGCGCGTTCGGCGCGATAGCCGCGGTCGTCGGAGCCACCGGCATGGACGCGCTCAGGAGCCTCGGCGTCATCATGCTCGCCTTCTACCTGACCTGCGTGCTCTTCGTGTTCGTCATCCTCGGCCCGATGCTCTGGCTGGTGGCGCGGGTCGGCCTGTTCTCGTTGCTGCGCTACCTGGGCAGGGAGTTCCTGCTGATCCTGTCGACCTCGTCGTCGGAGTCGGCCCTGCCCCGCCTGATCGCCAAGATGGAGCACCTGGGCGTGAGCAAGCCCGTCGTCGGCATCACCGTGCCGACCGGGTACTCCTTCAACCTCGACGGCACGGCCATCTACCTCACCATGGCCACGCTGTTCGTCGCGAGCGCCACCGGCGCCCCGCTCGCCTTCGGCGAGCAGGTCTCCCTGCTGGTGTTCATGATGATCGCGTCGAAGGGCGCCGCCGGGGTCACCGGCGCGGGCCTGGCCACCCTCGCGGGCGGCCTGCAGTCCCACCGCCCCGACCTGGTCGACGGCGTCGGCCTCATCGTCGGCATCGACCGCTTCATGTCCGAGGCGCGGGCGCTGACCAACTTCGCCGGCAACGCGGTCGCCACCGTCCTGATCGGCACCTGGACGGGCGAGTTCGACCGGGAGCGCGCGACCGAGGTGCTGGCGGGCAGGGCGCCGTTCGACGAGACGACCCTCCTCGACGACGAGCACGGCGACGACACCCCGCCGCCCGCCTCACGGTCGGACGACCCGGCCCTGTCGCCGGTGTAGCCGGTGTAGCCGGTGTGCCGGTCTGGCTGGTCCCGGCCGGTGCCGAGCGGGGGCCTGCGTGGCGACGGCGGCCCTCCGGCGGGCGTACGGGCCGGTGGTGGACACTCCTCTCCGGGGAGCGTCCGCCACCGGCCCGTACGCGTGAGGGCGGGCGCACCGCCCGTACGGCCACCGGCCCACCGGCCGGTTCCCGCAGGCCGACGGCGTTGACACCCCTGCTGCCTCGCCCTAGTTTGTGCAGATTCGGATGATCTATTGAGGAATCGAAGGGGAGCGGTGGATGGCCGTCATCGATGCCCACCAGCACTTCTGGAACCTGGAGACGGGCTCCTACTCCTGGCTGACGCCGGAGGCGGGACCGCTCTACCGCACCTTCACCCCCGAGGAGCTCCTCCCGCAGCTCGCCGCCGCCGGCGTGGAGCGGACCGTGCTGGTTCAGGCCGCCGACACCTACGCCGACACCGACGCGATGCTGGCGCAGGCGGACGCCCATGACTTCGTCGCCGCCGTGGTGGGATGGGTGCCGCTGAACCGGCCCGACGAGGCGGCCGGGGCGCTGGAGCGCTACGGCAGGCATCCGAGGTTCGCCGGGGTCAGGCATCTCATCCACGACGACCCCGACCCCGACTGGGTCGTCCAGGACACGGTGGTCGAGAGCCTGGGCCTGCTCGCCGCGGCGGGGCTCCCGTTCGACGTGGTGGCGGTGCTGCCCAGGCATCTGGAGCACGTGCCGTTCCTCGCCGAGCGCGTCCCCGGGCTGCGGCTGGTCATCGACCACCTGGCCAAGCCGCCGATCAGGGAGAAGGGCTGGGAGCCGTGGGCGTCGCTCATCTCCCGCGCCGCCGAGCATCCCAACGTGTACGGCAAGGTGTCCGGTCTCAACACCGCCGCCGACCACGAGACCTGGACGGCCGAGGACCTCCGCCCCTACGTCGACCACGCGATCGAGGTGTTCGGCCCCGAGCGGCTGATGTTCGGCAGCGACTGGCCGGTGGCCGTCCTCGCGGGCGACTACGCCAGGGTCTGGGAGGAGACCGGCGTGCTGCTGTCGGGTCTCGACGGGGCCGGCCGGGAAGCCGTCCTCGGCGGCACGGCCGCGCGCTTCTACGGCATAGAGGTCTGACCTCACCCGTTCTGCCCCCAGGCCGGTTCGCTCCGCCCTCAGGCAGGTTCGCGCAGGAAGCCGACGCTCGCCGCGAGGCCGCGGAGGTCGACACCGAGGCCGCGCAGGATGGAGACCGAGGCGTTCGAGGAGTCGGCCAGCAGGCCCTTCAGCAGATCCTCGTCGGTCACGTCGGATCCGGTGCCGGTGCCGGAGGTGTGCAGGGCGACCTCGACGACCTTCCTCGCCCCGGCGGTGAGGAGCAGGTCACCGGCCGGCCCGCTGAGCGTCACGTTCAGCGGGCGCAGCCGTGAGCGCGTCAGCCGCCACGCCAGGGGGTCCGTCCGCCGGGCCGGGAGGCGCCGTCTGATCTCGTCCAGGTCGACGCCGATGGCGGCCAGCAGCTCGCGGTCGCCCGCCCGGCCCCTCGCGGCCTCGCGGTTCCGGATCTCCGCGCCGACCGCCTCGGGGGTGACGGCCTCCGCGCCGGCCACCCCCGGTGTGACGGTCTGCGGGGTGGCCGCGAAACCCGTCACCGGCCACGACTCGACCAGGGCGAGCAGGAACATGTCCTCGTCGAGCGTGGTGCGGCCGTGGTCGAGCGACAGCAGTCCGGCGCGGACCGTGGTCCGCCGGGCCTCGGGGGTGAATCTCGCGAACATCGTCAGCTCCCGCCCTCGGTGATTCGGTGTGCGTGCTTGCGGTGTGCCGTCTGCCGCCTGACTCCGAGCGCCGCGGCGATGACCTCCCAGGACGAACCCCGGTTCCTGGCCTCGATGACGTGCGCGGCCTCAAGCTCCTCCAGGAGCCTGCGCAGTGCCGCCACGGCCGCCAGCGCCACCACCGGATCCTCGCCGTCGACGGCCCCGGCGAACTCGCTCAGCGATTCCATGTCGTCAGCATATGCTGACAAGCCCATTTTTGTCAGCATTCGCTGACAGAACTTCGGCGCCCCATCGGGCACCTCGCCGAGCGCCTCGCCGGTGCCCCGATACCTTCTGGCGCTCCCGGTGCTTCGCAGCGTTCCGGGCGGGGACGCGCTAGCGTGCAGGGGTGGACAGGATCTTCACCGTCGAGGAGGCGCGGGCGCTCATGCCCGTGCTGCTGGAGCGGGCCGCCGCGTTCGTGGCGATGCGGGGTGAGCTGGCCGAGCTCGCGTACGAGCTCCGCAGCACCGGCACCTCCGAGGCCGGTGGGCTGGCGGAGGCGAAGGCCTACGAGGCCAGGCTGGAGGAGATCCTCGGCTGGTTCGAGGAGCGGGGCATCGAGGTCAAGGGTGTCGCGCCCCTGCTGGTCGACTTCCCCTCGGTGCTCGACGGGGTGCGGGTGCGGCTGTGCTGGCTCGAAGGGGACCGCGAGCTGGTGTGGTACCACCGGGACGAGCTCGGCTTCGCCGGCCGCAGGCCTCTTCCCTGACCGCGATCCCCGGGAACCCGACCACTCGATCACGAGGCCGACCGGGATGTTGCCCCGGGTGGCGTTGGAGTAGGGGCATACCTGGTGGGCGGCCTCCACGAGGGCGGTGCCGGCCGCCTACCGCAGGGTGCCGGCCGACCTCGGCCTGACCTGCCCGCAGTATCTGGTCATGATGGCACTCTGGGAGCGCGAGCCGGTCTCGCCCCCCGCCGAGGTCCTTGACCTGCAGCGCACCCTGCGCCGCGTCATCGCCTTCCTCGACGAGCCGGCGCGGTGATCAGGAGGTTCCGCTGAGGTGGACCTCCCGGGCCAGCTTCGTCGTCTGGGCGGTGGAGCGCTGCCAGGTGGTCCCCGCCGGGTGGGCGGTCAGCAGGACCACGATCCAGCGCTCCTTGGGCCCGACGAGCCCGGTGGTGTGCAGGACCGGGCGCCCCAGGTCCGGCACCGGCCCGGTCCGGGCGGGCACGGCCTGCGCAGCGGGCACGACCTGTGCGGCGAGCGGGACGTCGCCGCCGGACGCGAGCCGGGCCGCGGACGTGGACACGGGCGCGGACGTGGACACGGGCGCGGACACGGGCGCGGACACCGGCGCGGACGCGGTGGAGGTCGCGGGACGGCAGCGGACCGGGGGCGTGGAGCCGTATCCCGACCAGCCCTGCTTGACCGCCCACGGCCCGCGCACCGCGCGGGGGATGCCGAAGTACTGGTCGAAGCCGTCGGAGCCGCACTGCCCCGACCTGCGCAGATGGCCCAGGATCAGGTCGCGGACCCTGGGGTCGGCGCGGTCGAGCAGGTAGCGGTAGGTCTTGACGACGTCCATCGCGCTGAGCGAGGTGTAACCCCAGAAGCCCGGCTTGTCGGCCGGTGGGGGAACGGTGTCGGTGAGCCGCAGCTTGCGCGCCATCCGCTGGATGATCCTCCCCTGGCCGCCCCGGGTCCAGAAGGACGTCGCCGCGTCGTCGTCGCTGACCCGCAGCATGGCCTTGAGCAGCGCCAGGTCCCGCTGGGGAACGCTCTCGCGCGACTCCAGATGGTCGATCGCGATGAGGATCTTCACCACCGACGCCGACCGGAACCTCCGATGCGCGTCGCGGTACTCGGTCACCTTCGCCGCCTGCCGGTCGAAGACCACGTACCCGGCGGTCACCCCCGCCGGGACATGCGGCTTGCCGGGGGCCGCGGCCGAAGCCGGAGCCGTGGCCGCCATCAAGGGGAGAACCGTCGCGAGAACTGCCACGAAGCGCATCACGGGACGAATGCCTATCAGATTCCGGCGCCGACGTCAGGAGGACGTCCCTCCCGGGGGCTCCTCGTCCCGGGGACGGCGGCTCGACGGGCAGGCTTCCGCGATATAACCGACTAAACATGTAGAGATTAAGGGTTTTGGTGTTATCGTCGTCACATGTCGGCAGTTCCCTTGCATCTCGCCGTCGCTTTCGACGGCGCCGGATGGCATCCCGCGGCCTGGCGTGACCCCGCCGCCTCCCCGAAAGCCCTGTTCACCGCCGCCTACTGGGCCGCCCTGGCGGCCGAGGCCGAGCACGGCCTCCTCGACTTCGTCACCATCGAGGACTCCCTCGCCCTGCAGAGCACGCGCCTGGACGGCCACGACGGCCGCACCGACCAGGTGCGCGGGCGTCTCGACGCCGCCCTCGTGGCCTCCAGGATCGCCCCGCTGACGAGCAGGATCGGGCTGGTGCCCACGGTCACCACCACGCACACCGAGCCCTTCCACGTCGCGAGCTCCATCGCCACCCTCGACTACGTCGGTTCCGGGCGGGCCGGATGGCGCGCCCAGATCTCCGGGCGCCACACCGAGGCAGCCCACTTCGGCCGCAGGGAGGTTCCCGCGCTGAGGCCGGAGGACCTCGGCAGCGGCATGGACAGGGCCCCCCACGTGCGGGAGCTGTTCGGCGACGCCGCCGACGCCGTGGAGGCGGTGCGGCGCCTGTGGGACAGCTGGGAGGACGACGCGGTCATCCGCGACGTGGCCACCGGCCGGTTCGTCGACCGCGACAAGCTCCACTACGTCGACTTCGAGGGCGAGCACTTCACCGTCAAGGGGCCCTCCATCGTGCCGCGGCCGCCCCAGGGCCAGCCGCTGGTCACCGCGCTGGCGCACTCCCGGCTGCCGTACGAGTTCGCCGCGCGCGGCGCCGACGTCGTCCACGTCACGCCGCACGACACCGAGCGGGCGCGGGCCGTCGTGGCGGAGGTGCGCGAGATCGAGGAAGAGGTGCGCGATCCCGGCGCCGGCACGCTGAAGATCTTCGCGGACCTCGTCGTGTTCCTGGGAGAGGACGGGAACGACGCCCGCGAGCGCAGGGCCCGGCTCGACGAGCTCGACGGTGCCGCGTACACCTCCGACGCCGCGATCTTCACGGGCACGCCCGGCGAGCTCGCCGACCTGCTCCTGGAGTGGCGCGCGGCCGGTCTGGAGGGCTTCAGGCTCAGGCCCGCCGTGCTGCCGGCCGACCTGAACGCGATCACCCGCGGCCTGGTGCCGGAGCTGCAGGGACGCGGCGCCTTCCGCCGCGCGTACGAGGCCGGCACGCTGCGCGGCCACCTCCGCCTGCCCCGACCCGCCGGCCGTTACGCGGGGAGCCGACGATGAAGCAGGTCATCCTCGCCGCCCACTTCCCGGGCGTGAACAACCACACGGTCTGGAGCGATCCCGCCTCGGGCAGCCAGATCGACTTCGCCTCGTTCACCCACCTGGCGCGGACCGCCGAGCGGGGGAGGTTCGACTTCTTCTTCCTCGCGGACGGGCAGCGGTTGCGCGAGCAGCGCGGGAGGATCCACGACCTCGACGTGGTCGGCCGCCCCGACTCGCTCACCGTGCTCTCCGGCCTCGCCGCGGTCACCGACCACCTGGGCCTGGCCGGGACGATCAACGCCACCTTCAACGAGCCGTACGAGCTCGCCCGCAAGCTCGCCACCCTCGACCACCTGTCCGGCGGCCGGGCCGGATGGAACGTCGTCACCTCCTCCGACGCGTTCACCGGGGAGAACTTCCGGCGGGGCGGTTTCCTGGAGTACTCGCGGCGCTACGAGCGGGCCGAGGAGTTCGTGCGGACCGTCAACGAGCTCTGGGACTCGTGGGCCGACGGCGACCTCGTCGCGGATCCGGCGGCGGGCACGTTCGCCAGGGCGGGCGCGGGGGAGTTCGCCCACCGGGGCACCCACTTCGACATCGGCGGCCACTTCACCGTGCCGCGCAGCCCGCAGGGCCGCCCGCTCACCATCCAGGCCGGAGACTCCGAGGGCGGCCGGGCCTTCGCGGCGGCCACCGCCGACGCCGTCTTCTCCCGGCACAGCAGGCTCCAGGAGGGGCAGGCCTTCTACCGCGACATCAAGTCGAGGCTGGCCGCGCACGGCCGGTCGCCCGACTCCCTGAAGATCCTTCCCGGTGTCACGTTCGCGCTCGGCGACACCGACGCCGAGGCCCAGGAGAACGCCGACCACATCCGCCGCCAGCAGGTGAGCCCGCAGACCGCGATCCTGCTGCTGGAACAGCTGTGGAACCGCGACCTGTCGGCCTACGACCCCGAGGGGCCGCTGCCCGAGATCGACCCGGACGTCTCGGACGACTCGATCATCAAGGGCCGGACCCGGATGTTCCGCGACCCGCTCAAGACGGCGGCGGAGTGGCGGGCCCTGGCCGAGGCCAAGAAGCTCGGCATCCGCGACCTGATCATCGAGGTGACCGGCAGGCAGTCCTTCATCGGCTCGCCCTCGCGCGTCGCCGAGGAGATCAACGAGTTCGTGCAGGGCGACGCCTCCGACGGCTTCATCCTGGTGCCGCACCTCACCCCCGGCGGCCTGGACGCCTTCGTCGACACGGTCGTACCGCTGCTGCAGGAGCGCGGGGTCTTGCGCGCCGAGTACGAGACCACCACGCTGCGGGGCCACCTGGGGCTGGAGAACGAACGATGAGATTTCTGGCCATCACCCTGATCGTCCATGGTCCCGACCCCATCACCGGCGAGCTCAAGTCGACCAACGCGCGCCTGCGCGAGGTCGTCGAGAACGCCGTGCTGGCCGAGGAACTCGGCTTCGACGGCTTCGGCGTGGGGGAGCGGCACGAGCGCCCGTTCATCTCCTCGTCCCCGCCGGTCGTGCTCAGCCACATCGCGGCCAGGACGTCGACGATCAGGCTGTTCACCGCGGTCACCACGCTGAGCCTGCTGGACCCCGTACGGGCCTACGAGGACTACGCCACCCTCGACCACCTCTCCGGCGGCCGCCTGGAACTCATCATCGGCAAGGGCAACGGCGCCGCGCAGGCCCAGCTGTTCCACGTGACCGGCGAGGACCAGTGGGAGCGCAACCGGGAGGGCTACGAGCTGTTCCGCCGCCTGTGGCGGGAGGACAAGGTGACCTGGTCGGGAAGGTTCCGGCCGTCCCTGACCGACGCGGAGACCTGGCCGCGCCCGCTGCAGCGGCCCATCCGCGTCTGGCACGGCAGCGCCACCAGCAAGGAGTCGGTGGAGCTCGCCGCCCTGTACGGCGACCCGCTCTTCTCCGCCAACGTCAGCAACCCGGTCGAGCCGTACGCAGAGCTGGTCCGCCACTACCGGGAACGCCGGGAGTTCCACGGCCACGACCCCGCCGACGCCCTGGTGGGCGCGGGCACCGCGGGCTACTACGCGGCCAGGAACTCCCAGGACGCGATCGAGACCTACCGGCCGATCTTCAACGCCAGGCTGGAGCTGTTCAGGAAGGTCGGCGTGACCCCGGTCTTCCACACCCTGGAGGACGCGATCGAGCGCAGCTCGATCCTGGTCGGCAGCCCGCAGCAGATCATCGACAAGGTCCACCGCTACCACGAGCGGCTCGGACACGAGGTCATGCACCTGCACGCCGACGCGGACGGTCTCACCGACAAGCAGCACCGGACGGCCCTGGAACTCTTCCAGAGCGACATCGCCCCCGTGCTGCGCGCGGAGATCCCCAGCAGGCCGTTCCCCCGCCACGAGGACTCCGGGCACAGGACCCCGAGCCCGGGACCGGACAGCGCCCGGCACGGGGGCTCACGGCACGGAGACGCGCGGGACGGGAAGCGGCCGTGACCTCCCTGTCGATCCTCGACCTCGCCCCCATTCCCTCCGGCGGCACCCCGGGCGAAGCGCTGCGCAACACCCTGGACCTGGCCCGGCGGGCCGAGGAGCTCGGCTACCGCCGCTACTGGGTGGCCGAGCACCACCTCGCGCCCGGCGTCGCCAGCGCCGCCCCCGCCGTGCTCGTCGCCCTGCTGGCCGCCGCGACCAGCACGATCAGGGTCGGCTCGGGAGCCGTCCAGGTCGGCCACCAGACCGCGCTGTCCGTGGTCGAGCAGTTCGGCCTCGTCGACGCGCTCTACCCGGGCCGCGTCGATCTCGGCCTGGGCCGCTCCGGCCGGCGCAAGGCAGAGTTCGCGGAACCGGCCAGGAGGACCCCGCCCCCGCCGAAACCCGCCAGGATCGTCGACGGGCTGCTCATCCCGGAGGCCTTCTCCTTCGCCGAGCTCGCGAAGTCGCCGCTGTTCTCCCTGTACGGCGCGCTGCTGCAGCAGCCGGGCGCGGAGAGTCCCGACTTCGCCGACCAGGTCGACGAGATCGCGGCGCTGCTGGCCGGGACCTACCGTTCCCCCGAGGGGGTGGCCGCGCACGCCGTGCCGGGCGAGGGCGCGGATCTGCGGCTGTGGATCCTGGGCAGCAGCGGCGGGCAGAGCGCGCAGGTGGCGGGGGAGCGGGGACTGCCGTTCGCGGCGAACTACCACGTCAGCCCGTCCGGGGTGCTGGACGCCGCGGAGGCGTACCGGGCGGCGTTCAAGCCCTCGAAGGTCCTCGCCGAGCCCTACCTGGTCGTCTCGGCCGACGTCGTCGTGGCGGAGGACGACGAGACGGCCAGGGAGCTCGCCTCCCCGTACGGGCTCTGGGTCCGCAGCATCCGCACCGGCGCCGGCGCGATGCCGTTCCCGACACCGGCCGAGGCCGCGGCCCACGAGTGGACGGAGGAGGACCGCGCGCTGGTCGCCGACCGGCTGGCCACCCAGTTCGTCGGCTCCCCGCGGACCGTCGCGGAGAGGCTGCGCGTGCTGCGCGACGTCACCGGCGCCGGCGAGCTGCTCGTCACCACCATCACCCACGACCACGCCGACCGGGTCCGCTCCTACGAGCTGCTCGCCGCGGAATGGGAAGGAGGCGCCGTCACAGGTTGAGCCCGCATCACCCACGCCCTCTCCGGCACCCGGCGGTCACCGCCGGGTGCCGGAGATTTTTTCCGGGAATCCGGCCGGGGGATGTCGAGAACGCGTCGCGGGCTCCGACGTCCCCGGTGAGGCGCCCCGCGACGGGGCGTCCGCGATCCGTCAGCCGGAGAGAATCCGTCACGGGACGACGATCCGCCGGCGGGAGACGACCGCCGGCGGACGGCGATCCGGCACGGGAGGCGAACCGGGAGAACCGTGCCCCGCGGGGTGCGGGAAGGGACAGTACTGTGAAAACCTCTGCCCTCGGCAGCATCCTGTTCGGCAGCGCCGACCCGGCCAGGCTGCACGCCTGGTACCTCGCCGCGCTGGAACCCGAGCACTTCGGAGACGGCTTCATCGACTTCGGCGGTGTCCGGGTGCTCTTCGAAGGCCGCGCCGACGTCGCCCCCGCGACCGCCGAACCAGGACGGGTGATCTTCAATTTCCACGTGGAGGACGCCCGCGCCACGGCCGCGCATCTCGACGGCCTGGGAGTGACCTGGCTGGTCGAGGTCGAGCGGCGGGACGCCGGGCTGTTCGGCACCCTGGTCGACCCGGACGGCAACTACATCCAGATCATCGAGCTCAGCCCGGAGTATCTCGCCGCCGCGCGGCGATGACCCGCCGGGGAACGGCGAGAAGACGACCCGTCAGGGGAACGACGGGGAAGAGGACCTGTCCGGGGAACGACGGGAGAAGGAGAAGCACATGTTCCGGCAGACCAAGGCGTTCAGCGGGTTCGCGGTGGACGACGTCGAGACGGCGAGGAAGTTCTACACCGAGACCCTGGGACTGGAGGTGTCGGAGGAGAACGGCATGCTGACCCTGCACCTCGCCGGGGGCGGGAAGGTGCTGGTCTACCCCAAGCACGGCCACGTCCCGGCCTCGTACACCATCCTCAACTTCCCGGTGGACGACATCGACGCCGCCGTCGACGGGCTGGTCGGGCGCGGGGTGGTCTTCGAGCGGTACGACGGCTTCCCGCAGGACGACAGGGGCGTCATGCGGGAGGAGGGGCCCGCCATCGCGTGGTTCAAGGATCCCGCGGGCAACATCCTGTCCGTACTCCAGGACGGATGACCCGCCGAGCGGCCGTGGGGGTCCCGCCCGACCCGCCGTCCCGGCGGGTCGGGCGAGACCTCAGGCGCGCTTGGCGACGGCGGTGATGAAGGGCTGGACGAGCCGCGCGGCCAGCGGGCCGAACGCGGCGAGGATGAGGACGTACGCGGCGGCCAGCGGGCCCAGGTCGGGATGGACCCCGGCGGCCACCGCGAGTCCGGCGATCACGATGTTGAACTCGCCCCGGGGGATGAGCGCGATACCGGCCCGCGCCTGCCCGGCCTTGGCGATGCCCGCCCGGCGGGCGGCGTAGGCGCCGGTGAGCAGCTTCGTGATCATGCTGATCAGGGCGAGCAGCGCGGCCAGCCCGGCGACCGGCAGGATCTTGGTCGGGTCGGTCTGCAGGCCGAAGAAGACGAAGAACACCGCGGCGAACAGGTCGCGGATCGGGGTGAGCAGCGCCTGGGCGTCCTCGGCCAGCTCGCCCGAGAGCGCGATGCCCACCAGGAAGGCGCCGACCGCGGCCGAGACCTGCAGCTGCTGGGCCACCCCGGCGACCAGCAGCGCGAGCCCGATGACCTTCAGCAGCAGCACCTCGGAGTTGGGACTGGAGACGAACGCCTCGATGGCCTTGCCGTAGCGGAGCGCGACCAGCAGCACGACGCTGACCGCGGCCAGCGCGATCGCCACGGTGATCGCGCCGCCGGCGAAGCTCAGCCCGGCCAGCACCGCGGTGAGGACCGGCAGGTAGATCGCCATCGTGAGGTCCTCGAAGACCAGCAGCGACAGCACCACCGGCGTCTCACGGTTACCGATCCACCCCAGGTCGGACAGGACCTTCGCGGTGATGCCCGAGGAGGTCGCGTACGTGACGCCGGCCATGGCGATGGCGGCCACCGGACCCCAGCCCAGCAGCAGCGCGGCGATCGCGCCGGGCGCGGCGTTGAGCACCAGGTCGACGATGCCCGCGCGCGCGTTGCTCTTGAGGCTCGTCACGAGCTCGTCGGCGTTGTACTCCAGGCCGAGGGTGAGCAACAGCAGGATGACGCCGAGCTCGGCGCCGACCGAGATGAACTCCTCGCTGGTGGCGAGGGGCAGGATGCCGCCGGTGCCGAAGGCCAGGCCGGCGATGAGGTAGAGGGGGATGGGCGAGATGCCCACCTTCAGGGCGAGCGCTCCCAGTATGCCGAGCCCGAGAAGGACAGCGCCGAGCTCAAGGAAAAGAATCGCAGTGTGCACCCGGTGCCCTACCCGCCGGAAAGGATGTCGGAGACGGCGGACGTGCTCTCGGGGCTGCCCACCACGACCACCACGTCGCTCTCGGCCAGACCGAAGTCGGGGGCGGGGCTGGCGAACACCTGGCCCTCGCGCACCACGGCCACGATGGAGGCACCGGTGCGGGTGCGGACGCGCGCGTCACCCATCGGCCGGCCGGCGTACGGGGAGCCGGGCAGGATCGGCAGCTGCAGGCTGACCAGGCCCTCGACCTCGCGGTGCAGGTCGTTGAGGCGCTGCACGATGCGCGGGGCGCCGAGCAGCTCGGCGAGCGCGTCGGCCTCCTCGTCGTTCATCTTGATGGTCTCGCACGCGCGGTCGGGATCGTCGGGGTCGTATATCACCAGGTCGCGGCGGCCGGTGCGGTGAGAGACGATCCCGATGCGCCTGCCCGACCGCGTCGTGAACTCGTGCCGCAGTCCTATACCGGGCAGTGCCGTCTGCTCGACCTCCACCGTGCCAGCTCCTCCGCGTGCGCGTTCACTCGTCCTTTGCGGAAAACCTACCAACCGGGAATCTTGGGCGCGTAACTCGCGATAACCTGTATTTCAGATTGGCTTTATTGGTTGTTCGTCGGGCGATGGGAGGGAACCCAGCCTCCGGCCGTGAACGGGCAGATCGCCGGCGCCACCGGGCTCCTCCCGGAACGACTCCTCGCCTCACCCCTGAAGATCCTCACCACCGCCGCCGGGCTCGGCCGGGTGGGCTTCGCGGGGACGCGCGCCCTAGCCCACCGCCTGCTTCACCAGCGCGCCGATCCGCGCCTCCACCTCGGCCGTCACCTCGGTCAGGGCGAAACCGGCCGCCCACATCGTGCCCTCGTCCAGCTTCGCCTGGTCGCTGAATCCGAGCGTCGCGTAGCGCGCCTTGAATTTCTCCGCGCTCTGGAAGAAGCAGAGGATCTTGCCGTTCAGTGCGTAGGCGGGCATCCCGTACCAGAGCTTCGGCGCCAGGACCGGGGCGGTGGCCGTGATGACGGCATGGACGCGCTCGGCCATCACCCGGTCCGAGTCCCGCATCTCGGCGATCTTGGCGAGCACGTCCCGCTCCGCCTCCGCCGCCTTCTCCGCCGACTTGCCGGCCCGCGAGCCGCGGCGCGCGGCCGTCTTCAGCTCCTGGGCGTGGTCTCTCATCGCGGCCCGCTCCTCGGCCGTGAATCCCTCGTACGTGCTGCTTTCTGCGCTGCTCACGGCAGATCTCCCCCTTGAGGGTCTTGATATTCGGAGTCTTGCGAAGGGACCTGATGGTCCTCTACCCGGCCGGTGTCGGCCCGCGGCCGGGCATTCCGTCCGCTCGCCGGTTTCCTTGGATGAGCTCGGCATCACCGGCCCGTACCTGCGCGATGAGATCGCCGAGGTCACCCCGCCGCGCCTCAGTCGGCCTCGAAACCGACGTAGTAGGACGAGTCGGTCTGCGGCGGGACACCGAGCAGGGCCGCGTACACCGCCTTGGCCGCCGCTTGGTCGGACACGGGGTGCAGCACGGTCTTGATTCCCCGGGTGGAGGAGCCGATCATGGTCACTCCTGAAGTCATGGGTTGCATCGACCCGGTGTGCAGGTGTTCACAGCATTTCGCCCGGCCTGCCGATCCACCTCCGTGGTGACCACGGAAGCGTCCACGGATCGAGCACGGTGGCCACCGCGGATGGGGTACTGAGGGGTTTGCGGCAGACTGGGACAGTGATCGCGGCAGTGGATGTCTCCCCTCGGGAAGCCGAGGTGCTGGAGCTGGTCGGGGCCCATCTCAGCAATGCCGAGATCGGCGCGCGGTTGTTCATCTCGGTGCGCACCGTCGAGAGCCACGTCTCCTCGTTGCTGCGCAAGCTGGAGGTACCGGATCGGCGGGCGCTCGCCGGGCGAGCGGCCGAACTGGCCCGCGCCGACGAGCCTCACGCGGCGCCACCGGTCCTGCCGGCCTCGCTGACCTCGTTCATCGGCCGGGTGCGCGAGCGAGCCGAACTGGCCGAGATGATCAGGGCCTGCCGGCAGGTGACCGCGGTCGGCCCCGGCGGAGTGGGCAAGACCCGGCTCGTGTTGACGGTGGCCGCGGACGCGTCCGGCGAGTACGCCGACGGGGTGTGGTTCGTCGATCTGGTGCCGGTCACCGATCCGGGTATGGTCGCGGCCGCGGTCGCCGGGGCGCTCGGCCTCGGTGAGCAGCCTGGCCGTGGCATGACCGAGTCGGTGGTCGCCGCCCTGGCCGACCGCCATGCGCTGCTGGTGGTGGACAACTGCGAGCACGTGGTGGACGGGGTGGCGCTGTTTTTCGAGCGGCTGCTGGCGACGTGCCCTCGCGTGACGGTGCTGGCGACCAGCCGGGCGCGGCTGATGGTTCCGTTCGAACGGGTGTACCCGGTCCCGCCGCTTTCGCTGGCCGTCGACGGCGAGTCGGACGCGGTCGCGTTGTTCATGGAGCGGGCGGCGGCGGTCGGCCGGCCACTGGATCCTCCGCTGCGCGACCAGATCGCCGCGATCTGTGAGCGGCTGGACGGAATGGCGCTGGCGATCGAGCTGGCCGCCGCCCGGTATCCCACGCTCGGGCTGGACGGCATCACCGCAGCCCTGTCCCACCCGCTGCGGATGCTCACCGGCGGCTCCCGTGCCGATGAGCGGCACCGTTCGGTGCGGGCGGCGCTGGACTGGAGTCATGCCCTGCTGGAGCCGGGCGACCGGGCGCTGCTGCGCCAGGTGTCGGTGTTCGTGGCGCCGTTCACCGCTGCTGCGGCGGCGGACGTCACCGGGTCCGAGGAAGGCCTGGTCGCCGACGGGCTGGCCCGGCTCGCCGAGCAGAGCCTGCTGACGGTGACGGCGTCCCCGGATGGGACGGAGTACCGAGCGCTGGAGACCATCCGACAGTACGCGACCGAGCGGCTCATCGAGGCCGGTGAGCTGGCCGGCACCCGGGCCCGGCACCTTCGCTGGTGCCTGACCGAGGCCGCCGGCCTGGCGGTGGTGGGAGCGGACTGGCGGGCCCGGTTCGACGCGGTCGCAGACGACTTCCGCGCCGCCCTGGCCTGGGCGGCCGACCAGCCGGAGCGGCATGCGGACGCGCAGCGCGTCGCCCGGCGTCTGGCGGAACTGACCTTCAACCGCAACCTGATCGGCGAATCCCAGCAGCGGTACGAGCAGGCGGCCGCGCTCGCCGAGGCCCCCGCCACCACCGCGTCGATGCTCCGGCACGCCGCGGCCGTGGCCGGCTGCCGAACGCGTGGTGATGACATGTACCGCCTCCACCGCGCCGCCGCGGACGCTGCCCGCCGAGCCGGGGACACCGCCGCCGCCGCCCGTGACCTGGCGACCGCCGCCACCGTCGCGTACCGGTTCTCGACCACGTTCGTGCGGCTCCCGCCCCGGGAGGAGGCGCTCGAGCTGATCACCGAGGCGCGGGAGCCGGCCGGCGACGACCCGGCCGCGCGGGCCGCGGTGGCGCTTGCCGAGGCCGCGGTGCTCACCGACGCGTTTGGTGCCGCCCAGGGCCCGGCCGGCAACGCCGTACCGGCGACGATCGCGCGCGCCGAGCGCGCGGTCGAGCTCGCTCACCGGACAGGCGACCCGCTCGCCGAGTCGGCCGCGCTCGACGCGCTCATCGGCGCTCAGAGCTGGGCCGGCGACACGTTCGCCACCGCGGCCACGGCCCGGCGCAGGATCACGCTCCTGTCGTCCCTGCCGATCTCGCCGGCCGGCACCCACGAGCTGATCGACGCGCTCGGCATAGTCACCGAGGCCGGCCTCGGCGCGGGGGACGTGCCGGGCGCCCGCCGATGGGCACGCCAACTGGCCGACCATCCATCGCTGGCGGAGGTCGGTCACCGCGCCACGTGCCGGCTGCTGATGGTCGACGCGCTGGCGGGCAACGTCGACGAGGTGCTCACCGGCAGCGTCCGGTTCCTCGACGCGTGGCGGCGGGCGGGCAGCCCCGCCCAGTCGCTCCTCTGCCCGGCGGCGGCCGCCGTGGCGATGATCCACGGCCTCCGCGACGACCATGACGCCCGGCGCGCCTGGCAGGAGATCCTGGATCGGCTCGGCACCCCACCGGAGCACACCTACGGCTACGGGGCGGTCTTCGACGCAATGGTCCTGCTGCACCACGGGCAGGCACCGAAGGCGCTGGAGCGGACGGCCCCCGAGCCCAGGCAGGTGTGGAAGTGGGTCACCTGGATCTGGCACCACTGGTATGTCGCGCTGCGCACCGAGGCCGCCGTGCTCGCCGGGAGCCCTGACGCTCGCGACCGCCTGGCCGAAGCCCGGACCGTCGTGGCCGGCAACCCGGTCGCCGCCGCCATCGTGGAGCGAGCCGAAGCCCTGCTCGACAAGGACCGGGAGCGGTTGCTCGCCACGGCGTACGCCTTCGACGCGGCCGGCTGCCGGTACCAGTCGGCGCGGACCCTGGTGCTCGCCGACGGCGACCATGCCGCCCGCGGCGCCGCCGCGCTCGCCGATCTCGGCCTCGCCCCGATGGCCCCACCCCGACACCCGGACTGACCCGGCCACCCCCGTCCGGAGGAGTCGTACTGGTTCGGCGAGAACGTGCTTCCCCGGCTCGCCGCCGCGCCCGTACCGAGGTGAGGGTGGGGGCACGGCGGAATCCGCGCCCGTTCCGGGGCGAGCACGGAGGTGGTCATGGCGGAACCCGCGCCCGTTCCGGGATGAGCACGGCCATCGCGCCCGTCCCGGGTGATCGCGCGACACCCGGCGGTACGCCTTGCGTCAGGCATGGGCAGGGAGGATTCTCTGCCCATGCCTGACGATCGCCCGTACGACATCGTGCTGTTCGGCGCCACCGGGTTCACCGGGGCGCTCACCGCCGGCTATCTCGCGCGCCACGCCGGTCCCTCCGTGCGCTGGGCCCTGGCCGGGCGCAACCGGGCCAGGCTCGAAGCGGTCAGGGACCGGATCGGCCTGCCCGAGCTGCCGCTGCTCCACGCCGACGCGACCGACCCCGCCTCCCTGGCGGAGATCGCGAGGCAGGCCAGGGTCGTCGCGACCACGGTGGGCCCCTTCCTCTCCTACGGCGAGCCGCTCGTGGCCGCCTGCGCCGACGCGGGCACCCACTACGCGGACATCACCGGCGAGTCCGAGTTCGTCGACCGCATGTTCATCCGCCACCACGAGCGGGCCAGGCGGACCGGGGCCAAGCTCGTGCACGCGTGCGGCTTCGACTCGATCCCGCACGACCTCGGCGCCTACTTCACCGTCAAGCACCTGCCCCGGGGAGTGCCGCTGGAGGTCAGCGGGTTCGTCAGGGTCTCCGGCAGCGCGTCGGGCGGTACGGTGCACTCCGCCGTCACGGTGGTCTCCCGCTTCCGGCAGGCGGCCGAGGCCGCGCGTCTCCGGCGCGAACTCGAAGGACACCCCTGGGCGGGTCCCGCGCCCGGGACCAAGGCCGCGGCCGTGGCGGCTTCCGGGGGCAGGAAGGCGCGCGGCGGGCCCGGGTCGCTCCGCTACGTCGGAGGCTGGGCCCTGCCGCTGCCCACGCTCGACCCGCAGGTCGTCGCCCGCTCGGCCCGCGCGCTGGAGCGCTACGGCCCCGACTTCACCTACCGCCACCACTACGCGGTCAGGCGACTGCCCGTCGCGCTGGGCCTCGCCGCGGGGGCGGGGACGCTCGCCCTGCTGGCCCGGATCCCCCCGGCGCGTTCCCTGCTGCTGCGACGCTTCGCCCCCGGTGACGGTCCCGGCGCCGAGCAGCGGGCCAGGAGCTGGTTCAAGGTGACCTTCCTCGGCCAGGGGGGCGGGGCGCGCGTCGTCACCGAGGTCGCGGGCGGGGACCCCGGTTACGACGAGACCGCCAAGATGCTCGGCGAGTCGGCGCTCTGCCTGGCGACCGACGACCTGCCTGACGTCTCGGGCCAGGTCACCACCGCCGTGGCGATGGGCGACGCGTTGATCGACCGGCTCCGGCGGGCGGGCATCACGTTCACGGTGCTGAGCGACTCGCGGAAGGAGGCTCCCGCCTGACCGGCCGGTACCCGCTCCGCCGAACCTGCTCCGCCGGAAACCGGTCGAGCGGGTCACCCCCGGTCGGTGCCTGCTCACAACATGCGATTGGCCCCAGAGACATCCCAGGAGCTCGGGTGTCAATCTGGATCAAGGCGGTTGCCTCGTCGTAGCACGTGCCGGTCTTGAGGCATCCGTGCGGGATGCCGACGAGGCGGTTGGCCGTTCGGGTGGGGCCGCCGTCTCAACCGACGAGGGACGGGGCCCATTCGGCAACGCGCAACCCCCGGGTCGTCCAGCTGCGCGGTGCGTAGCCGAAGTTCCCCCGTACCTCCCAGGCGAGGTCGACGACCCAGACGCCACGGCTCGCAGTCACCCGCCTGGCCGTTCCCGATCAGATGTGAACCACTGGTGTGTACTAGCAGTACACTTCGGCCATGCGAGTTGTCGTCAAGACCGTGGGCACCGTCCTCACCGCGATCCTCCTCGGCTACCCGCTCTGGGCGCCGGAGTGGGGGCCGGGGATCCTGGGGGAGATCAGGGCGCTGGGAATGCCCGGCGGGCTGATCGCCCTGGCCGTTTTCCTCGGCCTCGTCGCGCTGTACTGCCGAGCCCTCCAGCGGACGATGACGCTCGTACGGCCCGAGGCCAGGACCGCCTCCCCCGCGTCGGTCTGGTGGATGTTCGCGATTCCCTACAACTTCACCGAGGACTTCTTCATCGTGCGGGCCGTCTCCGCCTCGGTGGCCGCCTCGATGACCACCTCGACGACCGATGACGCGCGCGTGCCGGGCGGATTCGTCCGGTGGTGGACGGCGCTCGGATACGGCTGGTGCGCTTTCCAGATCCTGTCGCTCTTCCCCGGAACGGCCGGGTACGTCGGCGGAGCGATCGCCCTCCCGCTGTGGGCCGCACACTGGATCATGACGGGCCGTGTCAATCGCAGGCTTGCCACCCGGCAGCCGGCCGCCCCGCTGACAGAGAGCCTTTAGGGAACCCATGCCGCTTCCACGCTTCGACCGGCTGCCGGCCGACGCGCGAGCCTCCATCCTCACCGTCGCCCGCGCCCACTTCGCGCGCGACGGCAAGGACGCCGCGTCCTTCAACCAGATCATCGCCGAGGCCGGCATATCCAAGACCTCCGCCTATCACTACTTCGACGGCAAGGACGACCTCTTCGGCGCCGTGGTCGCCGACGCCGGCACCCGGACGCTCACCGCCCTCGGCCCCTGGGTCGACGTGGCGGCCGGGGACGAGCTGTGGGAGCAGGTGGCGGCGGGTACGGCACGGCTGGTGGCACACCTGCGTGAGCACCCGGACGACCGGGCCGTACTCGCCCAGCGGCCCCACCTCGCCCGCGACGGCCGTTCCTGGATCCACAGGCTCGTCGCGAACGGCCTGCGCATCGGCTTGATCGATCCGTTCCCGAACGCCGAACTGATCACCGTGGCGACGCTCGGCGTCTTCGACGCGCTCGACGCGTGGGCGCTCGACCACCCGGGCGAGCCCGGCGACTCCGTCACGGGCACGCTCACCCTGTTCCTCGCCCGGCTCTGGAACGCCGCCCCCGAAGGCGAGGACGCCGGGGCGTAGACCGCGCCGGGCATGTGCCGATCTGGAGGTTCGTGAACCGCGCCGGGATCGCCGGAGACCGGTGACCCGCGCGGATCGGCTCACTTCCGGGCCGGGGACACGGCCGGGAGAAGGCCGCCCGGTCCGAGGGGTCGCCCGGTCACGGTGCGGACCGATGGCGCCTGCGGTAGGCGCGTTGCCGGCAGGCCCGCGAGCAGTAGGCGCGGGGACGGCCCGCCTCCGCCCGGTCCATGCTCGTTCCGCACATCACGCATGAGGCACTTTCGTCACGCCTTTCGTCACGGTTCGCGTCATGGTTCGCATCACGCTCGCGGACCAGCGCCTCGATGCCGTCCAGTATGCGCCGCAGACCGAACTCGAAGGAGTCCTCCGGCTCGTCGTAGCCGCCCGCCTCCCAGATGCGGGTCAGCGTGGGGTAGAGGTGGAGCTCCTCGTACAGGGAGTCCCTGGCGCCCCACCACTCCTCCTCGGAGACCCCGGTGTGCCGCTCGACCTTGTCGATCTCCGCGGCCCTGGCCGCCTCACTGTCCACGAACCGGCCGACGAGGCCCACCACGGCGACCATCTCGGCGGGCTTCAGGCCGGTCCCCGCCACGGTGCTGAGCGCGTACTCGAAGTGGGCGATGGAGTTCGGGCCGGGAACGTGCCGGGTGCCGCGCACCCCGGCCAGCCAGGGATGGCGGCGGCACAGGGCCCAGCCGCGACGCGCCCACCCCTCGAGCGCCTCGCGCCACCCGTGCGGCGTGTCCCCCCAGGTCCCCGCCGCCCCGCCGCCGACCTCGCTCCTCGCCGCGTCCGTCACCGCGTCGTCCGCCACAGTGCCCGCCACAGTGCCCGCCACAGTGCCCGCCACAGTGTCCGCCACAGTGTCCGCCACAGTGCCCGCCACAGTGCCTGTCGCGGTTTCTGCCGTGACGTCGCCCGTCACCGCGTCGCACATCAGGTCGATGAGCTGCGCCTTGCCCGGTACGTGCCGGTACAGCGACATGCCGGTGAAGCCGAGCCGTTCGCCGACCCGGCGCATGGACAGCCCCTCGATCCCGTCGGCGTCGGCGATCTCGACGGCGGCGCGCACGATCGCGTCGACGCTCAGCCCCTGTCTCGGCGCGGCGTCCCGCGGCTCCCGCCACAGCAGCTCGACCGTCCGGTCCGGATCCTCCTCTTCGGCCACCCGTCCTCCTTCGACTTGACACTCGACCTCAATATCTGTTTATGCTGTATATCACTGTTTACATAATAAACGAGGAGTGCCCTTGAACGAGCTCTACGTCTCCCCCTCCGGCGACGACGCCTGGCCCGGCACCAGGGAACGCCCCGTCGCCACCCTCGCCCACGCCCGTGACCTGGCCCGCGGCGCGGGCACCGCGGGCGCTGCGGTCAACCTGCTGGCGGGCACCCACCGGCTCGCCGAAACCCTCCGGCTCACCGAGGCCGACTCCGGCGTGACCTACCGGGCCGTGGGCGAGGCCGTCGTCAGCGGCGGCCGGAGGATCACCGGCTGGCGGGAGCGGGACGGCGTCTGGCTGGCCGAGGTCGGCGACCTCGACACCCGCCAGCTCCACGTCGACGGCCGCAGGGCCGAGCGGGCCTCGATCGACGCCGTTCCCGGGAACGCCACCAGAACCGACACGGGTTACGTCACGGACAGCACCGCTCCACAGAGCTGGGGCAACCCCGGCGACGTCGAGTTCGTCCTGCGCGGCGTCTACCCGTGGACGGAGGCCCGCCTCGGCGTCGCCGCCGTCGAGGGTGACGGGCACTCGACCACCATCACGATGGCCCAGCCCGCCTTCGGCTGGGCGATCGAGCTCTACAACTCGGTGGTGCCCTGGGAGGGCGGCGGCGAGTCCTACGGTCCCGGCCTGCCGACCCGGGTGGAGAACGGCGCGGGCTTCCTGACCGAGCCGGGCACCTTCGTCCTCGACAGGTCCCGCCCCGGCCGTCACGTCCTGCGCTACCGGCCGCGTCCCGGCGAGGATCCCGGGCGGACGGAGGTCGTCGCGCCCGTGCTGGAGGAACTGGTCACGGTCACCGGCGCCCGCGACGTCGCCTTCCTGGGCATCACCTTCGCCGACGCCACCTGGACGCGGCCGAGCCGCCCCGAGGGCTTCCTGCACTACCACGGCACCGGCTACTACGACGGCGGCCCCATCGAGAAGGTGTCGTTCGCCGAGGGGGCGTGGGTGACGGTGCCCGGGGAGTCGCTGACGATCCCCGCGAACGTCGTGTTCGAGGGCACCGAGCGTGTCGCGATCGAAGGCTGCCGCTTCACCCGGCTGGGCGCCACGGCCCTGCGGATCTCCGGCGACAGCGCCGAGGTCCTGGTGCGGGGCAACGTGTTCGAGAACGTCTGCGGCGGCGGGATCTCGATCGGCGGGAGCCGTGGCGTCACGGTCGAGAACAACTGGATCCACGACATCGGCCTGGGGTACTCCGGCTCGCCCGGCATTGCGGTGACCGCGAGCGAGGGCTCCACGGTCGCGCACAACCAGGTGAACGACGTCCCGCACTGCGGCATCGTGCTCGGCCCCGGTAAGAGCACCCGGGTCCTGCGCAACCTCACCTTCAACACCCTCAAGGTGCTCGCCGACGGCGGCGGCATCTACCTGTCGGGCCCGCAGGGCGACTCCCACGACAACGGCGCGACGATCCTCGGCAACGTCGTGCGCGACACGCTCACGCCGTACAACTTCGGGCTCTACACCGACTACGGCGCCGCCTGGGTCACCGTCGAGGGCAACGCCGTCCAGCGCGCGGACAACACCGCCACCCTGCAGGTCTGGCCGCCGTTGGAGAACGTCGTCCTCCGCGGCAACCTCTGGGACGCCGACCCGGTGGGCTGGGACGACCCGCCGGAGGGGGTCACCCTGGAGGACAACGCGACGGTGGCCGACGAGGAGGACTTCGCGGCCCGTACGGCGGGCATCGCCGCGCGGGCGGGCCTGGAGCCCGGCTACGCCCACCTGCTCGGCCGCTGACCGCAGGGCCCTCCGCCCTTGAAACCCGCCGGCGCGGGACGAACACCCCGGTTCTCTTGGAGAAGCCTTGGGACCCGTATGAGCGTGAAGGCGACCGGCGCGCGGTAGGAGACGGGGTAGTCCCGGCGCCCGTACGCGGGCACGGGCCGCGTCACGTCCGGCCGCGAGCATCGGCGACCGTGACATGGCGCGGCGCGAGGCGGGCCGACGTTCCGGACGCCACCCGGGACGCGCCGCCACGGGCGAGACCGACAGACCAATGGGCGACAGGCCCCGGCGAGGCTCGCAGAGCCCGGGACCGGCCCGAGCCCTAGGAGAGTTCAGCCATGGAAATGCCCGCGGTCAACGAGTGCCAGGTCGAGGCGTGCGCGTACAACACGGAGCACTCCTGCCACGCCCTGGCCATCACGGTCGGCAACAGCAGCCACGCGGAGTGCGAGACCTTCTTCAAGGTCGCGGCGAAGGGCGGCGACCCGTCCGCCACCGGCCACGTCGGCGCCTGCAAGATGGCCAACTGCCAGCACAACGTCCAGTACGAGTGCCAGGCCTCCGGCATCGTCGTCGGCTACGCGCAGAACGACATCGACTGCCTCACGTACGCGCCCGCCTGACACCGGGCGACCCGGGTCGGGGCGACGGGCGCCACGCCCCCGTGGACCCGGCCGACTGTCCGGCCGGCCGGGACGAACAAGCCGGTTGTTCAGCGCGGTTCTAGAGCACGGCCAGGCGGGTGAACGCCTCCGACCCGTGCCCGGCGTCGATCGCCCGTTGCACGGCGGCTCGCGCGGAGCTGAGCACACCGTTGTCAAGGTCGTTGGCCCGGATGGCATGCAGGACGTGGTCCATGCTCGCCGCCGCGGAGACCAACGTGGACTCGTCACCCGGATGGTGGCCGGCGGTGAGGTGCTCGGCGACCACGTCGATCAGAACGGGGAGGAGGCCGGTCGACACCTTCACGTAGTCGGCGATGTCGGCAGGGGCGATGTTCTCCGCGGCGGCGAGCTGGAACGCGTGCACGACCCCGCTCAACGACGTCCAGAACGCGTCCAGCATGGACGCGTCGAATCCTGCCGCCCGGCCTGGATCCTCGCCGATGTGGGTCGCGTTCTCGCCCAGTGCGGCGAGCGCGGGCCGATGCGCCCGGTAGACGTCGCTCGGCCCGCTGAACAGCAGGGTCGCCTCCGGGCCGCCGATCGCCCCGGCCGAGCCCATGATCAGGCCGTCGAGGTAGTCGATGCCGTGCCCGGCGGCCCACGCGGCCATCTCGCGGGCATGCCGTGGTGAGCCGCCGGTGAGGTTGACCAGGGTGCGGCCCTTCAGGGCGTCGACGTCGAGGATCGACCGCGCGGCCTGGTAGTCCAGGACGCACACGACGACGAGCGGGCTGGCGACGATCGCCTGGGCGGCGGTCTCGGCGACGGTGGCGTCGAGGTCGTCTCCCTTGCCGGGCGTGCGGTTCCACACGGTGGTGGGGTGGTCGGCGGCGGCGAAGGCGGCGGCCAGCGCACGCCCCATGGGGCCGAGGCCCAGGACGGTCACGGGTGTCATGCCGGTTAAGCTAAACCTTCACGCTGATGTCAGAGTCAACTCTGGAGCCGGGATGCGGATCGGGGAACTCTCGCGGCGGACAGGTGCGAGCGAGCGAGCGCTGCGGTACTACGAGGAACAAGGCCTGCTGCGCCCGCAACGGCGGCAGAGTGGCTACCGCGTCTACAGCGACGCCGATGTGGCGGCGGTACGGCGGATCAGGGTTCTGCTCGCGGCCGGGCTCAGCACGGCGCAGATCCTCGAAGTGTTGCCGTGCATCGTCGACGACGACGGCCTGCTGGTGCCCGGTTGCCCCGAACTGGTCGACGAGCTGGTGAAGCAGCGGGACCGGATCGGCGCGGCCATCGACGAACTGGCGGCGACCCGCGCCAACCTGGACGCCATCATCGCCGGCCCACGGCGAGCAGGCTGAGGTCGCCGAGCATCCCGACGACGCTCCGCGCGGCGCACGGCACGACCGGGCACCGGGCACGAGGTCGTGCACGAGCCCGGCCTGACCGATCCCTTCGGCAAGGGCACCCCGCGGCCCGCCGCCACCGAGGAGGGGAGCCACCGGCCGGCGCGGCCGGACAGCCGCTCAGGACCGGGCGGCCCGGCGGGAGGTGATCACGTCGGTGACGGCCACGACCAGCGCGACCAGCACGAAGGCGATGGTGACCAGCAGCGAGTGCCGGAACGCCGTCGCGTAGTCGCCGTGCGAGGAGGCGACCTCGGCGAAGAACACCGAGCCGATCGCCGCGATGCCCACGGCGGTGCCGATGCGCTGCCCCGTCTGGAGCACGCCCCCCGCGGAGCCCGCCCCGGCGACCGGCACCTCGGACAGGGTCAGCGTCTGGTTCGGGGAGATCACCAGGCCGCTGCCCAGGCCGGCGAGGAGCAGCGGCACCGCCACGGCCCAGGCCACGTGCGTGCCGGGGACCAGCTGCACGGCGAGCGCCGTGACGGCGAGGGAGACCGCGACCAGCACCAGCCCGGCCACCACCAGGGGGCGGCCCAGCCGGGTGACGATCCGGCCGCCGAACAGGGACGTCACGGCCGAACCCGCCGCGAACGGCGTGGTCGCCAGCCCCGCCTCCAGGGCCGAGTAGCCCAGGCCGTTCTGCAGGTACAGGGTGAGGACGAAGAAGATCGCGGTGAAGCCCGCGAAGTAGAGCGCCCCGACCAGGGCGCCGAGCGCGTACGAGCGCCTGCGGAACAGGGACAGGTCGACCACCGGCTGGTTGCGCCGCCCGTACCGGCGCTCCCAGACCGCGAAGACGGCGAGCACGGCGAGCCCGCCGAGCAGGGACGGCCACCTCGCCGAGGCCTCCCACTCGTGCCCCTCGACGAGCGGCAGGAGCACCAGCACGACGCCGGCGGCGAGCAGCAGCACGCCCACCGGGTCCATGGACTCCCGTGGCCGCGACTCCTTCGCGGCGGGCCGGATGTAGCGGTACGCCAGGACCACGGCCAGGACGCCGATCGGCACGTTGACGTAGAAGACGAGGCGCCACCCGTCGGTGCCGCCGCCGAGGTTGATGAGCAGCCCGCCGAGCAGCGGGCCGATCGCGGTCGAGATGCCGATCACGGTGCCCAGCATCCCGAACGCCCTGCCGCGCTCGGCCCCCCGGAAGAGCTGCTGGATCAGCCCGCTGACCTGCGGGTTGATCACTCCGCCCGCCAGTCCCTGCACGAGTCTCGCGACGACCAGCAGGGTGGGGTCCCCGGCGACTCCGGCCGCCGCGCTGGCCAGGGTGAACAGCACGACCCCGAAGACGAACGCGTTGCGCCGGCCGTACATGTCGCCGAACCGCCCGGCGGGGACCAGTATCAGCCCGAAGGTGAGCGCGTACCCCGACACCACCCACTGCAGGGCGCTCTGCGGGGCGTCCAGCCCGGCGCGGATGGCGGGCAGCGCGACGTTGACGATGCTGACGTCCAGCAGGGTCATGAAACCGGCGACGAGGCAGACGCTCAGCGCCTTCCAGCGGCGCGGGTCCGCCCCCGCCCGATCCTGGGGAGACGTCACCCCGCCCGGTCCGGTGCTCATCCGGCCGCGTGGGGGAGCGGCGCCCCGGCCCGTGATCGGCTGAGCATCGTCATGACCGCCTCGTTCCCCGTCTCCGGTCGAGCTCTCCACCTTTCAGCAGCGCATACTTACCCTTTCCGGACTTCCCAATCACCGTTCGCGATCCGGAGTGCGATCCGGCCCTCGCGGGCGCGCCCACGAGGGCCGGGGGTCACCGCCGGCGCGGCGGAGTGCCCCGCCTCACGGGCAGGACACCTCGCCGCTGGTGGCCGGGACGTTCACCGCGCTCCAGGCGGCCTTGACCGCGTTGACCTCGACGCAGCCGCTCGGGTAGAGCGACTTGGCGGCGGCCACGGTGGCCCTCCGCGCCTTCGCGTGCGTCCACGGGGCGGTCTTGGTGTTCAGGCCGGCCATGTAGATGCGGCCGGCCTTCTGGATGCCGATGCCCGCCAGGCTCGTCGGGCCCGAGCAGACGGAGCTGGACGGCTTGCCCACCGGGTTGGTGCCCTCGGAGAGCAGGTAGAACCAGTGGTTCTGCGGTCCGGCCGCCGCGTGCACCGGGGTGGAGGGGATGGAGGAGCTGTAGCAGTTCGGGTGACCCTTGGCCGAGGGGTTGTACATGTTGCGGATCTCGCCCGCGCCGGTCAGGTTGACCTCCTCGCCCACCAGGTAGTCCGGCGGGTCGAGGGTGGCGGGCTGGTTGGCGTAGTGCTCGGTCAGCGCGCCGAAGATGTCACCGGTCGACTCGTTCAGGCCGCCGGACTCGTTGCCGCTGCCTCCGCCGCCGCTGCCGGAGGTCTGGAAGATGGCGTGACCGTACTCGTGGCCGACCACGTCCATCGGGGTGGCCTGCCTGGTGTTCGCGCTGTTGCGCCCGAAGCTGGTGTAGCTGCCGTTCCAGTAGGCGTTGACGGCGCTCAGGCCGACCCGGGCGGGGTAGGCGCCGCCGGAGCCGTTGAACCCGTTGCGGCCCAGCCAGTTGCGGAGCATGTCCCATTCCTTCTGCGCCGCGTACAACGCGTCGACGCAGGCGGTCTCCAGGCTGGTGCCCGAGCCGTTGCCCCAGGAGTCGTCGGTCCCGGTGTAGGTGGCACCGTTCTGCCCGCCGCAGCGCAGGCCGGGGCGGGTGGTGTCGGTCATCGAGTACGAGCTGCCCGAGCCCGAGGTCTGGATGGTCACCGGGTTGCCGTTGTAGTAGCTGTTGCCGGTTCCGGCGTGCACGTCGTCGTAGGAGTCGACGATCGATCCGTCGAGGGCGTCCACGAAGACGTGCAGGACGCTCGGGGCCTCGGCGGTGGCGCCGCTGACGACCACCTCCCAGGCCAGTCTGGGCGTCGTGGTGGTCGCGTGCACGACCAGCCTGGGCGCGGCCACGGTCTCCACGACGGGCAGTTGCGCGCGGGCGGTGGCGGCCGCGGCCCCGGCGTCCACCTTGCTCGTGACGTCGATCGTGATCCTGGCCTGCTGGCCCGAGCTCACGGACCCGACGAGCTCTCCGGCCCTGTCGGTGGCGACCACCACGTCGCCGCCGTGAACCGGCAGCCCGCGGTAGGTGCGCGCGTAGGTCAGGTACTGCAGGCCGTGGGCGCCGGCGATGTTCCTGGCCAGGGTGAACTTCTCGTTCTGTCCCTTGAGGACGGCCTCCGACCTGGCGGCGAGGGTCGCGTTGGCGGTGGTGACCGCGCGGCTGCGCGCCTCCGCGTCCGGCGGTGCGAACACCGGCGGCTCGGCGGACGCGGTACGGGCTGCGGCGCTGTCCGCCGGGGTGGCGGCGTTCACCGCCGTGGGGGTGGTCATGGCGGCGACGGCCAGTACGGCCACGGCGCCAAGCTTGACCTTCGGATTCACGCGGGGTGACTCCTCTCGGTGTCCCCTGGGGGGTAGGAGGGATGCAAGGAGCCCTGAGAGTCCGGGCTCCATAAAGTTGGCATCGAGAAGGGCCGCTGAATACCTAGCAAAGTTCCATAACGCGGTGATATGGGCTGAGATGCGCCCCGCAGTGGCACGCTCACCTGCGCGGGAGCGTCACACTCCGCCGCGAGATGGGGAACGGCGGCCCGTGCTGGGAACGCGTCAGGGCCGTGTGGCGGACGTCGCAGTGGACCGGTATCGCGAGGGCGTGACCCCGTACCGGTCGGCGAACGCCTGGCGCAGGGTCTCGGCCGTCCCGAACCCGCAGCGGGCCGCCACGCCGGTCATCGGCAAGGAGGTCGAGGTCAGGAGGTGCGCGGCGGCCTCGGTACGGGCCTGCCGCACGAACCGCCCCGGCGCCAGCCCGAGGTGTTCCAGGAACAGCCGGGTCAGATGCCGCTCGCTCACGCCCGCGCCGCGTGCCAGCGCGCCCGTGCTCAGGTCGGCGTCCAGGTGTCCCGTGACGTACTCAACGACCTGCCTGACCAGGCTGTTCTCCGGCGAGGGTGCGGCGGTGAACATGCTCATCTGCGCCTGGTTGCCGGGTCGCTGAAGGTAGGTCACCAGGGCGCGCGCCACCCGCCGCGCCAGCTCGGCGCCGTTGTCCTCCTCGACGAAGGCGAGAGTGAGGTCCAGGGCGCTGGTGACCCCGGCCGCCGTGTAGGTGTTCCCGTCACGGACGAAGATCGGAGCGGGATCGACGGAGACCTCCGGGTGGCGGTCGGCGAGGATCCTCGCCGACTGCCAGTGGGTGGTGGCGCGCCGCCCGTCGAGCAGGCCCGCGGCGGCCAGCACGGCGGCACCCGTGCACACCGACGCGACGCGGCGGCTCTCGCGCGCCAGGCGGCGGACGTGACCGAGGATCGACCGGTTGCCGGCCGCCGCCTCGTGCCCGAGGCCTCCCGACACGACGAGCGTGTCGAGCGGCCCGATGACCCGTTCGAGCGCCTCCTGGGCCTGGAGCGTCAGGCCGGTGCTGCAGACGATGGGATTTCCCCCGGGGGTGGCCAGGCGCACGCGGTAGGCGGGAGCGGCACCCTGCAGGTTCGCGTTCTCCAGGGTCGTGGTCACGCAGGCGATGTCGAGCAGCTCCGCCGCGTCGTACCCGATGACGGCGACGCGGCGTTCGGACATGGGGGGACCCTATGCCAGAACGGACAGGAGTCCCAGATTTCCGGACCTGTGCGACCGCGTTCCTTGGAGCGTGACCGGTACGGCGACACAGTCGGACCATGACACAGACAGCACCGACCAACCGCCGGTGGGGCCGCTTCGCCTGGCACTACGTCGAGATGGTCATCGCGATGTTCGCCGGGATGTTCGTTCTCGGCATGCTCCTGTCCGCAGCCGGGCTCGGCTTCTCCCACGACCGGCAGCCCGAGCTCGCCTACCTGCTGATGGCGTTCGACATGTCCGTCGGCATGGCCGTCTGGATGCGCTATCGGGGCCACGGCTGGGCTCCCACCCTGGAGATGTGCGCCGCCATGTTCGTCCCCGTCGTGCCGCTCTTCCCGCTGCTCTGGCTGGGCCTCATCGACGGCGGGGCGCTCATGATGATCGCCCACGTGGCGATGTTCCCGCTGATGCTGGCCGTCATGTTCCGGCGCCTCGACGAGTACGCGGGCTGCGCGGCCTGAGGCCGGCGGCCGCCCGGGTCGTGTTTCCCGCGGGGGCTGGAACAGGCTCCGGGCGCCCTCTCGAATCATGGGCGGCTCCATGTGTGCCCGGCCGGATGTGTGTCCGGCCGGGCAGAGCCTTCCCGTACGGAATCCCGGGTAGGGGGCGAGCCCGGCGCGGGCGTCTCCGAGCGGTCCTTTCGATGGAAAGGCACGTGGAAGGCTTGCATACTTGCGGGCATGGGAACACACGTCACCGACGCGGTCGTGGGAGAGCTGACGCTCACGCTGGATCGAGACGCCGGCGTCATGCGCGTCGAGGGTGACGCGATTCCCACGGTCGTCGTGCGCCGATCCGCCGAAGCCGTCGCGCAGCGGCACGTTCCCATCGGCACCCGCGGCCCCGGCCGGCTGACCATGACCCTCGACGGCGCCCCCGTCCCGCTACGCCCCGGGCCGGGGCGCGTCACGCGCCACTCCTACCGGGCCGAGGTGGAACACGCGGGAACCACCTACACCCTGGTTCCCACCTCCGAGGTGTCCAGTGGCCTTTTCCGTGGTGAGCACGGCCTTGGGGAGTTCACCACGCTCGCCGACGGCGAGGTCAGGGCCGAGTGGGTCGCCTCGCCGAGCCCGGAGGAGGCCGCCATCGGCTACGCGCTCGCCGCCTGCTTCGGCAGCGGGGCGGAGCATGCCCTGCTGGCGATCCTCAGCCTCTTCTCCTTCTGAAACCGGCGCCCGTCAGGCCGCGAGTTCCGGCAAGCGCGCCAAGACGACGGAGGGACCTGTCCGGTGGACGCTCAGCCGGTGGCGTGTTCCCAGTAGGGGTCGCGGTAGAGCATGACCGAGGTGCCGCGGAGCAGTTCGTCGGGTGCGGAGATCAGCACGAGCTCGCCCTGGGCCTCCAGGCCCCGCAGGATGTCGCGGACCCGCGGGCCGACCGGCAGGCGGCCCACCGGCAGGTGGAGGGTCTCGCGGACCAGGTCGGCCACCTCGGAGAGCCGGAACGGCTCGGTGAAACCGGCGATCAGCCCGCGGACGAACTCAACGGTGATCACGGACTCGGCCTCGACGTGGGCGAGCTGCCAGGTCAGCTGAGCCCTGCGCCGGCCGGTTCCGGCGCAGGCGGTGCACGGCTGGGAGAAGCCGGGCACGATGTCCTCGACGGTGGTGCCCAGGCAGGTGGTGCACTGGTTGGTCTCCGACGCGTGCGACTCCGCCGCCGCCCGGTCGGCCAGCTGCCTGCCGCACATGCACAGATAGACCCGGAACCCGCCGCGCACCACGGCGAGGTCGTCGGCGTCGTCGGGTATCTCTTCCCACAGTGCGGTGATCGTGTGCTTTCTCATCGTCGTGCGACTCTACCCATTCCGGATTCCTGCCGGCTCGTCACCGCAGCATGACCGGGACCAGCCGCATCGGAGCGCTCCACAGCCACTCCTCGGTGATGTAGGTGGAGGTCAGCAGCGTCATCAGGCCCAGGGTGCGTTCGGTCGCGGTGGAGGGGTGGGCGCCGCAGTCGCCGAAGCGGCACATCCACAGCTCGACCATGCTGTCGTCGGAGAGCTGCTCGTGGACCGAGGGCCGCCCCGCGGGAATCCCGTCCCGCCAGATGTCGACCGACGGGCTGGTGGACGGGAACGCCCCGGCCAGCACCCCGCCGCCCGAGGTGACCGCCCTGCCGACCCTGTCGCGCACCGGCAGGATGCCGCCGGACTGGAAGAGCACCACCCCGCCCCCCGGCGGGCTGGCCACACGCAGCACCTCCACCGGGGAGGACTGCTCCGCACCCCACAGCTCACCGGTCTCCATCGGCGGGCACGCCTCCGGCGCGGCGCCCAGGCGGCGGATGACCTCGTCCTCGCCCACCTCGCCGACGAAGGCCACGCACAGCTCCTCGCTGTAGTCCTCGTACGAGAACATCATCGCGTCGACGGTGTCCTGGAGTTCGCGGAACCTGGGGCTCACGCTGGGAGCTCCCGGCAGGTGCGCGAACAGGCCGGCCATCTCGGTGAAGAGGGCCTGGACGCCGGGGGAGCGGCCCGCGATGCACGGCCGCCAGGGATCGGCGCCCGCGGCGAGCAGGATCCGTACGGCGTCGTCCCAGCCGTGGCGAACGGCCTCCCACAGCGGGGTGGCGCCGTCGGCGTCGACGGGATCGACCTCCGCGCCCGAGGCGAGCAGCAGCTCGATCACCTGCGTGGCGCCCTCCTGGGCGGCCTGGTGCAGGGGGGTCGTGTGCAGCCACGGCAGCCGCCCGCCGGGGTCGAACCCGTTCGCCAGCCGCTGGCGGATCTGCGCCAGGTTGGTGTCGCGCCACGCGTCGACGTCCTCGGCCCACTCGTCTTCGCCCACTTCTATCCCATCTTGTCGTGCTGAGCGGATCCAACCAGGTCCGTACGACAGTTTTCGGTCAGAAACCGTCGCGAGAGGCGGTCGGCGGTGCGGGTGGTCTCGGGAAGGCGGTAGCGGGGCGTCAGGTTCAGCACGTTGTGGCAGGCGGTGTCGAGGTCGACGCGGTGACCGGTGGAGACGAAGACGGGTTTGACCCCGTCCCTGGTGCGCAGCACGCGGCCGACGACGTCGCCGTCCAGCGTCAGGTCGGTCCAGGCGCCCCGCTCGGGCGCGGGCTCGGGGTAGGTGCCGACGAAGGCGGTCTTGCCGACCCCGATCGTGGGCAGGCCGGTGAGCACGCCGAGGTGGCAGGCCAGGCCGAAGCGGCGGGGGTGCGCCAGGCCGTATCCGTCGCAGACGACCAGGTCGGGGGGCGCGGACAGGCACTCGAGGGCGTCCAGCAGCGCGGGGACCTCGCGGAAGGCGAGCAGCCCGGGGACGTAGTCGAAGGTCACCCTCCCGGCCACGGCGACCTCTTCGACGATCTCCAGCGTCGTCCCGTCCAGGACGGTCACCGCCGCGGCCAGCCGGTCCCTGTCGTAGGCGACGTCCACTCCGGCGATCCTGGAGGGGTGGCGGGGTCCGGGACCGGTCAGGTCGAGCAGTGCCCTGAGCCCGTCCTGGATGGCCTCGGCCTCCGTGACAGTGTGCGGCATTTGTACCTTCATTACTCCATGATCGCTACTTTTATAGTATGACGTCATATTTCGGTACTGTTCATCGGGTTCTTCGGTGGCCGGTGAAGTCGCTGCGGGGCGAGGAGCTCCGGGATGCGCGCTTCGACGATCGGGGACTGGCCGGCGACCGGGCCTACGCGCTCCTCGGCGAAGGGGAGAACCGCGCGGGCAAGGTGCTGACCGTACGGCGGCGGGCGGAGATGCTGCACTGGCGCGCCGCCTACGGTTCTCCCGGGAGCGACTCCTCCGGGAGCGGTTCCCGGTGGAACGGTGACGCGCCGACACTGACCGGACCGGACGGCGTCACGTGGGACTGGGACGCCCCCGGCCTGACGGACGCGCTGGCGCGGTCGCTGGGCACGCCGCTGAGCCTGCGCGCCGCCGATGGGCAGCAGGACCGGGGTCCGACCGTGCTGGTCACCTTCGAGGCGTCCCTGGCGGCCCTGGGCGAGGAGCTCGGCAGGCCGGTGGACCTGCTCAGGTTCCGGCCCAACCTGCACCTCGAGACCGACGCGCCCGCGTTCGACGAGGAGAACTGGGCACCCGGCACCACGGTCACCGCGGGGGAGACGGAACTCACCGTCACCGGCGACCACGCGGGACCCTGCGTCAGGTGCGTCGTGCCCAGCTGGGACCCCGAGGGGCGCGAGCGCTGGCCCGAGCTGCAGAAGTGGCTGATCGGCGAGCACGGGAACAAGTTCGGCGTGATCATGCGGGTCACCCGCGCCGGCACCGCCCGCCTCGGAGACCGCGCCACCGCCACCCCCGCCGGATTGCCCACCGGTCCGGCCGGAAACTAGGGTGCGTGGGGAGAGGCGCGGGAAGCCGGGGAAAGGGTGAGACATGTCGGTGCTCGTGGCGTTCAGCGTGACCCCTGTCGGAGCGGGGGAGGACGTCGGCGAGCTCGTCTCCGAGGCCGTGCGCGTCGTCCGCGCCTCCGGCCTGCCCAACCGGACCGACGCCATGTTCACCACGGTCGAGGGCGAGACCTGGGACGAGGTCATGGCCGTCGTCAAGGACGCCGTCGCGGCGGTCGAGGCGCGCGCCGGGCGGGTCAGCCTCGTCCTGAAGGCGGACATCCGCGAGGGGGCGGGCGGCCGTCTGGAGACCAAGGTCGCCACCGTCGAGCGGCATCTCGCCCCGTGACGCCCCTCGCGTCCCCGCCTGTCGTCTCCGGGCGACCTGTCTCGCCCAGAGCGTAACGGGAACATCCGGTGGAGCCGGGATCGTTCTGCAGGAACGGACGATTCTCAGGAGCGTGAGCCGCATGGCGGGCAGCAGGTCGATCGGGCGTCTCCTCGCGGGCGGGCTGGCGCTGGCCGCCGCCGGGTGGGCGTTGAAGGACATCCCCGCGGAACTCGGGGGCGAGGCCAAGGGGGAGCGGCTGGAGCGGATGCGCCGCTCGCCGCGCTTCCACGACGGCGTCTTCCGCAACTCCATGCCCGGTGGCTTCGTGCCCTCCCCGCAGAGCGCGCGGGAGATCGCCTGGAACATGTTCCGCAACCGCGAGGAACGCCGCCCGGCCGCCGCGATCCCCGTGGTGACCTCACCGTCCGGCGGGCCGTCCCCGGCGGGGCTGAGCGTCATCTGGTACGGCCACGCCACCGCGTTGCTGGAGATCGAGGGCCGCCGCGTGCTCGTCGACCCGATATGGAGCAGGCGCGCCTCGCCCTCCCAGCTGGTCGGCCCGCGGCGCCTGCACCCGGTGCCGGGGCCGCTGGCGGGCCTTCCGCCGCTGGACGCGATCGTGATCTCGCACGACCACTACGACCACCTCGACCGCGCGACGGTCCGCGGGCTCACCGCGCTGCAGACCGCCCCGTTCCTGGTGCCGCTGGGCATCGGCGCCCACCTGGAGCGGTGGGGCGTGCCCGCCTCCCGGATCATCGAGCTCGACTGGGACGAGGAGGCGACCGTCGCGGGCCTGCGGTTCGTCGCGACCGCCGCCCGCCACTTCTCGGGTCGCACCTTCAACCGGAACGTCACCCTGTGGGGCTCCTGGGTGATCGCGGCCGGA
Source organism: Streptosporangium sp. G12 (assembly GCF_052983175.1). Taxonomy (NCBI): domain Bacteria; kingdom Bacillati; phylum Actinomycetota; class Actinomycetes; order Streptosporangiales; family Streptosporangiaceae; genus Streptosporangium; species Streptosporangium sp. G12. The sequence goes on from NZ_JBRIQO010000022.1 coordinate 159,274, forward strand.
GAGAAGAAGGTCTTCTACGCGGGCGACTCCGGATACTTCGACGGTTACGCGGGGATCGGCGCCGCGCACGGCCCGTTCGACCTCACGCTCATGCCGATCGGCGCCTACAACGCCGCCTGGCCCGACATCCACATGGACCCCGAGGAGGCGGTCAACGCCCACTTCGACCTGGGCGGCAGGCTGCTTCTCCCGGTCCACTGGGCGACCTTCGCCCTCGCCACCCACCCGTGGGCCGAGCCGATCGACCGCCTGTGGCGCGAGGCCAAGGCTCGCGACGTCCGCATCGTCGTTCCCCGCCCGGGCGAGCGCGTCGACACCGTCGACGTGCCCATGCTGGAGAGCTGGTGGGAGACGCTGCCCGGCGGCGAGACGTCCCGCGGGCCCCGGCACGTGCCGGGGCCGGTGCCCGCCTACCCGCCCCTGGGCTCCGACCCCAGGCTCTGATTCCCGAAACCTGCCACACCCGCCCCTCGGGTCCTGCCTCGCGGGTGCGTGACGGCCACGACGCCTCGCGGGTGCGTGACGGCCACGACGTGGGATCTCAGGTCCCTGCGGATCTCGTCGACAGGCGGGTCCGGACGACGAGGTCGTGAACCGCGTCCGCCGACGGCGCGACGTCGGGAAGGCCGGAGGAGTCCCGGGCCTCCTCCAGCCTCCCGGTCAGCCGGGTGACGTCGCCGGCCAGCCGCTCCGGCCCCGGTGCGCCGGCCGGCAGCGGACCGTGCTCGGCGGAGCGCTTGGCGGCCACCAGGTCGCCGAGATACGGCGGGCCGCCGGAGAGCCGGGTGAGGTCGGCCTCCAGCTCCCCGGCGCGCATCAGGTGGATTCCGGTGAGCAGCACGCGGAAGGTGTAGAGCAGGGGCTTGAGCTCGCCGGAGCGCTCGAACAGCCGCCACTGGGTACGGGCGAAACCCAGGTAGTGGTGGGCGTGGTGGCGGGTGACGCAGCCGGGGGCGACGGCGACCAGCTCCTGGTGGACCGGCGAGGTGGCCACCACCAGCGGAGAGAGCAGCTGCTCCAGCACGTAGCCGTTGCGGCGCAGCAGCAGGCGGCAGAACTTGGCCAGGTCGTGGGTGACCAGGTCCACCTCGACGCCGTCGCGGACCCAGGACCGGGTGAGGGTCTCCTCGCCCGTCCGCAGACCGACGACCTCCTCCAGCGGCAGCAGGTGCGCGCCGCGCAGGTCGACGTCGGAGTCGGCCGAGGGGAAGCCGTACAGGTGCGCCCCGCTGACCGTGGCGAAGGCGGCGGGGTGCGCCTGCCCGGCGGGGATCTCGGCCAGCCAGGAGGGCAGGGTGACGGTCACAGCGCCGCCTCCCTGGTGCGCGCCAGGTATTCCTCCACACGCCGCCGGTCGGGCTCGGCGGGCAGCACGTTCGCACCGCCGAACCTCGCCACCAGCTCCGAGCGCCAGCGGTCGACCTCGTCCCAGGGGAGCTCTCCCCGCCGTACGGCGAGCAGCCGGTCGCGGTGGGCGTCCATCCGGACCAGGGGCTCGCCGTGGCGGGCCAGGTGCAGGCCGCTGAGCAGCAGGCGGATCATGTGCATGGCCTGCTTCCATTTGGGACGCGCGGGGTCCAGGCGGCGGAACTGGGCGTTGGCGTATCCGGCGAAGGTCTGGTTGGCGCGTTCGGACACGAAGGCGTCCCGGAGGGCGAGCAGTTCCTCACCCGCCGCGGTGGCCTGCTCGACGATCGGCGACCACAGGCACTCCAGGACCGTCGGGTTGGCCTCCAGTGCGAGACCGCAGAACCGCTCGACCTCCCACGAGAACTGCTCGGGCAGTGGCCCGTCGACGTGGGTGGGCGGCTTGGCCAGCCGCCAGAACAGCCGGGTCGGCGCCACGAAGACCCCGCGCCGGTCGACGTCCGACTCCTCTGTCTCCAGCCCGTATGCCCGCGAGCCGACCACCACCGACAGTATCGAGTGATCCGGGACGTACCGTACCTCCATCCGCACAGCCTGCCAGGCCCGCGCCCGGCGCCGGTACGGGTTTTCGCGCCCGGCCCTCGCCGTCCCGCCGTCAGGCGGCGAGGGTCGCGTGCATCTCCCAGACCAGGATCTCGGCGGGGTCGGTCGCGGTGACGCGCTGGCCGCCGGTGGCGGTGAAGCGGACGGCGTCGCCCTCGGCGAGGTGCCCGGCCCCCTCCAGGTCGACGGTGCCGCGGGGGACGAACAGGTGCAGGAACGGCGCCTCGGGAAGGTGCACGCTCTGGCCCGGCTGGAGCCTGGCCACGTGCAGCGCGGCGTACCTGTTGTTGATGCGGATGGCGCTGCGGTCCTTGTCCCTGGCCATGCCCGAGGCGACCGGGACCAGGGCGCCGCCGAGCAGTTCGGCGTCGATCTCCAGCTGCTCGTAGCCGGGGGTGAGCCCGCCCTCGTCGGGCACCACCCACATCTGGACGAAGTGGACCGGATCGGTATGCTGCTCACCCTGCAGCCGCCACGAGTCGTTCTTCTCCGAATGGAGGATGCCCGTCCCCGCGCTCATCCGCTGGGCCAGTCCCGGATAGATCACCCCGGAGTGGCCCTCGGAGTCCTGGTGGACGAGGGAGCCGCGCAGCACCCAGGTGACGATCTCCATGTCCCGGTGAGGGTGGGTGTCGAAGCCGGTGCCGGGCTTGACGATGTCGTCGTTGTTGACGAGCAGCACGCCGTGGTGGGTGTTGCCCGGATCCTGGTGGCGGCCGAAGGAGAAGGAGTGCTTCGAATCCAGCCATTGGATCTTGGTCGCGGGCCGTTCGCCGGACCTGCGGATGTCGACGGTCATGCCTGGTGTTCCTCTCACCTCGGTTGTTGAATCTTAAACTAGAAAGCCGTGTGAAATGTTCCGCACATCCTCGGGTTGGGGAGATCTTGCTTACTGATCCGAATATGATGTGTGACGATTTATCACCACGCGGGCCGCAGGTGACCTCGTCTTGACGAGGAGCGGCCTATGCGATCTACCTGGGGGAACAGTGCTGGGCTTGCTTTCGCGTGCTCCGAGGTCGCCGCAACGATGAGCGCCCCCGCCGACGCCGCGAAAATCGCTCCCTACGACTACGAGAGGTTCAGCAGGCTCGCCGGGCCCGTGACCGAACCGGAATCCGGGGTGCCCTACCGCGTGAGCTACCGCTCCCTGCTGGCCACCGAGCCACACCGGGTGCGGGCGGTGCTGCTGATGGTCGCGGCGCTTCTCGTGGAGTTCACCCTCATGGTCTGGCTGCTGCTGCCCGAGCACTGGACCGTCCGGCCCGACCCCTATGGCACGATCCCGTGGTACCTGCCGGTGGCCGACCGGATCATGCTCGTCGCGATCGCCCTCATCGAGGTCTTCCGGCTGGTCAGCGTGGTGTCCAACGTGCACGCCATGCTGGCGGCCAGGGACCCGGTCCCGGTCGCGCCCGAGCCCGGCACCCGGGTGGCCTTCATCACCACCTGCGTACCCGGCAAGGAGCCGCTGGAGATGGTCAGGGAGACCCTGGCCGCCGCACTGAAGATCCGCCACGACGGCGTGCTCGACGTCTGGCTGCTGGACGAGGGCGACGACCCCGATATCCACGAGCTCTGCGACTGGCTGGGCGCCCACCACTTCACCCGCAAGGGCGTGCCCGAGTGGAACCAGCCCAAGGGCAGTTTCCGGGCCAAGACCAAGCACGGCAACTACAACAGCTGGCTGGACGCGCACGGCGACGACTACGACTTCTTCGTCTCGGTCGACACCGACCACGTGCCGCTCCCGGAGTTCTGCGAGCGCATGCTCGGCTACTTCCGCGACCCGCGGGTGGCCTTCGTCGTCGGCCCCCAGGTCTACGGCAACTACGACGCCGGGGTCACCAAGGCCGCCGAGAGCCAGCAGTTCCTGTTCCACTCGCTCATCCAGCGCGCGGGCAACCTGTACGGCGCGCCGATGTTCGTCGGCACCAACAACGCCGTGCGCATCCGCGCGCTCAAGCAGATCGGCGGCCTGTACGACTCGATCACCGAGGACATGGCCACCGGCATCGAGTTCCACCGCTCCCGCGACCCGGAGACCGGGCAGCGCTGGATGTCGGTCTACACCCCCGACGTGCTGGCCGTGGGGGAGGGGCCGTCGTCGTGGACCGACTTCTTCACCCAGCAGCTGCGCTGGAGCCGGGGCACCTACGAGACGCTGCTCACCCAGTTCTGGAGGGCCGCGCCGAAGCTCTCGCCGGGACGGTTCTTCAACTACACCCTGATGGTGACCTTCTACCCGATGTCCGCGCTCAACTGGCTGCTGGCCGGGCTCAGCGCCACCCTGTTCATGGCCGTCGGGGGCTCGGGCGTGACCGTGCCGATGGACGTGTGGCTCATGCTGTACGGCGACGCGGCGCTGCTGCAGGTCATGCTCTACACCTGGAACCGGCGGCACAACGTCAGCCCGCACGAGCCGGAGGGCTCCTCGGGGGTGGCCGGGATGGTCATGTCGGCGCTGTCGGCGCCCATCTACGTCACCTCGCTCATCGGCGCCGCGCTGCGCAGGCCCAGCAAGTTCGTGGTCACCCCCAAGGGCGACTCGGCCAGCCCCGACCAGGTCGCCACGTTCCGCATCCACCTGTGGTGGGCGGCGATCTTCGGCGGAGGCCTGCTGCTGACCATCTTCTGGACCGGCCACATCCACCTGGTGATGACCCTCTGGGGGATCCTCGCCCTGGTCATCTGCCTGGGACCGCTCACGACCTGGGCCTGGAACCTCCGGGCGCTCAAGGCGGCCCCGCGAGCGGTCGGTGACGAATCGTGAGCCGCCTGCGCAAGCATCTGGTCGGGGTGGCGGTGGTGACCGCCATCCTCGCGATCAACCTGCCCGCCGTCGCGGGATTCGCCACCGAGAAGTGGCGCGACTACAGCATCAACCGTGACGACTACAAGGCCACCCACGGCCACTGGACCTTCCTCGACGTCCCGGAGAAGTTCAAGGTCAACGCCATCCACGCCGCGCTGCTGCACACCGGCAAGGTGCTCATCGTCGCCGGCTCCGGCAACAACGCCGCCAACTTCGACAAGGGCACCTTCAAGACCGTGCTGTGGGACCCGGCGAAGCCGGGCAGGCCGGACGAGTTCAAGCTGGTCGACACGCCCGTCGACTTCTTCTGCGCCGGACACTCGGTGCTGCCCGACGGCAAGCTCCTCATCGCGGGCGGCACGGGCCGCTTCGAGGTGCTGAAGGCCAAGGTCAAGCGGGCCGCGGGCGCCCTCACCATCAAGAACGAGGATCCCGACGCCAAGCCCAGGGAGTTCCACCCCGGCACCCTGCTGACCGCCCCCGGCGGGCAGGTCTACCGCACCCTCGCCCACGTCAGCGTGCCGCCCGCGAAGAAGGTCGAGACCGGCGTGCCGGGGAAGGTGCGGATCCGGCCCAGCCAGACCAAGGTCTTCGCCGAGGCCGTCACCGAGGGCGCGGCGGGCCTGCTCACCGCGCCGGCCGGCTCCGTCAAGTACGAGATCCAGGGACTCAAGGGCCGGGAGAAGCGCGACCTGTACGCCATGGGCGGCAGCATGACGCTGGACAAGCAGGACTTCCAGGGCATCAGGGACGCCTACGAGTTCGACCCCGTCACCGAGCGCTACATCAAGGTCCAGGACATGGCCGAGGGGCGCTGGTACCCGACCATGACGAACCTGCCCGACGGCAGGGTGATGACCGTCTCGGGGCTCGACGTCGTGGGGCAGATCACCAGGGACAACGAGATCTACAACCCTAAGACGAAGACCTGGCGGCCGGGACCCAAGCGGTTCTTCCCCACCTACCCCGCGCTGTTCCTGCTGGAGGACGGCACCCTCTTCTTCTCCGGCATGAGCGCCGGGTACGGCCCCGGCCAGCTCGCGCTGCGTCTCCCGGGCATCTGGGACTACCGCCGCGACACCGACCGGCTGGTGAAGACCCCGGGCGGCGTCGGCGGTGTGGCGCCCGACGAGATGGAGGCGTTCACCCCCGTACCCGGGCTGCCCGAGCCGGAGCTGAACGAGACCGGCGCCTCCGTGCTGCTGCCGCCCGCGCAGGACCAGCGGGTCATGGTGATGGGCGGGGGACCGGTCGGGGAACGCCAGCCGGGCCTGCCCAACGCCACCGCCAGGACCGCCATCGTGGATCTCACCGAGGCCAGCCCGCGCTACGTCAGGGGTCCCGACCTGTCCGACCCGGTGCGCTACCCGAACGCCGTGCTGCTGCCCGACGACACCGTCTTCTCCTTCAACGGCTCCAGCGACTACCGGGGGCGCGGCGCCAGCGACGTCCTGCGCGCGGAGGTCTACCGCCCGGAGAGCAACAGCTTCCACGAGGCCGCGGCGCCCGCCGTCGGCCGCAACTACCACGCCGAGGGTCTCCTGCTGCCCGACGGCCGGGTGCTCGGCATGGGCTCCGACCCGCTCTTCGGCGACAAGGCGGGCTCGCTCCCGGGCACCTTCGACCAGCGCATCGAGATCTACACGCCGACCTACCTGCACAACGGCGAGAAGGCGCCGGTCTTCACCGGCGGGCGCGAGAGCGTGTTCCTGGGCCGCAGGGCAGGGTTCCAGACCCCCGACGCCGCACGCATCCACCAGGTACGGCTGATGCGCCCGAGCGCCGTCACCCACGTCACCGACGTGGAGCAGCGCTCGATCAGGCTGGACTTCACCCGGGTGAAGACCGGGATCATCGCCGAGATCCCCTCCAATCCGGCCCTAGTGCCCCCGGGGTGGTACATGCTGTTCGGGGTCACCGCACGGGGAACACCGTCCCCGGCCCGCTGGGTCCACGTCCGGGGAGAGGCCGACACGCCCCCCTCGGCCTCCCGCGGCGTACGCCGCCCTCCCACCCCCACCCCCAGCCCTCCCATTTCTGCTCCCCAGGGCCAGGCCCGGGGTCCCCACGCCGGAGGTACTCGATGAACAGGTACGGCCTCGCAGCCGCGCTGGCTCTCACTCTCGCGACGGCGGCCTGCACCGGCGACCCCGCGCCGCCCGCCGGCTCGGGGAGCGCCGCCCCAGGGAGCACCGCCTCCAAGGACGCGAGCTCCAAGGACGCGAGCGGTTTCTACGTCGACCCCGACGGCGCCGCCGCCCAGGAGGTCCGCAAGCTCGAGGGGGAGGGCAGGACCGAGGAGGCCGGGCTGATCCGCAGGATCGCCGACCGGCCCAACGCGATCTGGATCGGTGACCAGGACCCGAGGGACAGGGTCGCCGGCATCACCACCAAGGCCCGGCAGACAGGCCGCATCCCGGTCCTGGTGGCGTACCACATCCCCAACCGCGACTGCGGGCAGTTCTCCGCGGGCGGCGCCGCGGGCGCGCAGGAGTACCGCTCCTGGATCGGCCGGTTCGCCGAGGGCATCGGCGACCGGCCCGCCCTGGTCGTCGTCGAGCCCGACGCGCTCGCCCACATCCTGGACAACTGCACCCAGGGCGGCCAGGCCGGCGAGCGCCTCGACCTGCTCCGCGGCGCGGTGGAGACGCTGAAGAAGCAGCCCGCCACCAAGGTCTACGTCGACGCGGGGAACGCCGGCTGGATCAAGGATCCGGGCGAGTGGGCCGAGCCCATGCGCAGGGCCGGGGTGCCCCAGGCCGACGGCTTCGCCTTCAACGTCAGCAACTTCTTCACCGTCGAGGAGAGCGTCGCCGTCGCCGAACGGCTCTCGGACGCGATCGGCGGGGCCCACTACGTCATCGACACCTCCCGCAACGGCAACGGCCCCGTCCGCGACGCGCAGGGCGACGACGCGTGGTGCAACCCCAAGGGCCGCGCGCTCGGCACGGAGCCGACCACCGAGACCGGCCACGAGCGGGTCGACGCCTTCCTGTGGATCAAGCGCCCCGGCGAGTCGGACGGCGAATGCCACCGGGGAGAGCCCCGCGCCGGCGACTGGTTCCCCGAATACGCGCTGGAACTCGCGCGTAACGCGAGATAGCCGCTTATTCGTTATATCTTCGATCTTGCAGGTCAAGATTGCTTCGCAGGAGATTGACCGGAGTTGTCAGTTTTTTTCAGCGACCCTCTGGGAGCTTTCCTCGATGAACAGATGGAAGACGGTCATCGTCGCACTGGCGGTCACCCTGCCAAGCGGCGTCCTGCCGGCCGCCGCGCTTCCCGCCGGTGTGCTGCCCACCGGCGCGTTGCCCGCCGCCGCCGCCGCGCGATCCGCGGCCCCCCCGATCGAGAACGGCGAGACCCAGCCGATCTACTCGCGCGCCGACGCGCTCACCGAGACCGTGTTCGTCGAGGTCGCCGGGGTCGACAGCGACGCCGACGGCCGCCCCGACCGGGTCGCCGTCGACATCATGCGCCCCAAGGAGACCGCGTCGGGACTGAAGGTCCCGGTCGTCATGGAGGCCAGCCCCTACTACGCGGGCGGCAACGACGTGCCCAACCACGTCGTCGACCTCGACGGCTCCGACCCCGCGGGCATGGAGTACCGGCGCAACAAGTTCAACGACCTGCGCGACGAGATGTTCGGCGTCGACGGTTCCGACGTGAACCGCGCGGCCGCGCCGCCCTTCCGCGGCTACTACGACAACTACTTCGTGCCGCGCGGCTACGCGATCGCGCTGGTGGAGAACCTCGGCTCGGGACGGGCGACCGGCTGCCCCACGACCGGCCTGGACAACGAGACCGCGGGCCCCAAGGCCGCGATCGACTGGCTCAACGGCCGGGCCCGGGGGTTCGACGCGGCCGGGAACGAGATCAGGGCCGACTGGTCCACCGGGAACGTCGGCATGATCGGCGTCTCCTACAACGGCACGCTGCCCAACGCCGTCGCCGCGACCGGGGTCAAGGGACTCAAGGCGATCGTGCCGATCGCGGCCATCTCCTCCTGGTACGACTACTACCGCGCCAACGGCGGCGTGCTGGCGCCCGGCGGCTACCAGGGTGAGGACGCCGACGTGCTCGCCCGCTACGTCCTGACCCGCGAGAACGCCACGCAGGCCTGCGGCGCGCTGATGGACCGCATCGAGAAGGACCAGGACCGGGTCACCGGCGACTACTCCGACTTCTGGGATCAGCGCAACTACCTCAACGACGTGCACAAGGTCCGCGCCGCCGTCTTCCTGGTGCACGGCCTCAACGACTGGAACGTCAAGACCAAGCAGGCCGTCCAGTGGTGGGACGCCCTCGCGAAGCGGAACGTGCCCCGCAAGATCTGGCTCCACCAGGGCGCGCACTTCAACCCGTTCTCCTTCGCCGGGCGCAACGCCGAGTGGCTGCGCCAGCTCCACCGCTGGTTCGACTTCCACCTGTACGGCCTGCGCAACGGCATCATGGACGAGCCGCAGGCCGACGTGGAGTCGGGCCCGGGACAGTGGGCCCAGCACGCCTCGTGGCCGCTGCCCGGCACCCGTGACGCGCGGCTCCACCTGACCGCCGGCAAGGACGGCCGCAACGGCACCCTGGGCACCGACCGCCCCCGGGGCCGCCACACCGTCGAGTCCTTCGTCGACCAGAGCGCCCGCACCGCCGAGCAGCTCGCCGAGAACGCCGAGGCCACGGACCCCAACCGCCTGGCCTACCTGTCGGCCCCGCTGGCCCGCGACGCGCGGCTGTCCGGCACCCCCGAGGTCGAGGTGCGCGCCGCGTTCAAGGGCGGGCGCTCGCCGTACCTGACGGCGCTGCTCGTCGACTACGGCACCGACGCCCGCGCGTACGGCGACGTGGTCTACGGCGACACCCAGGTCTGCTACGGCCAGGGCGTGCCCGGCGACACCGGCTGCGCCCGGCTGGCCGAGCACACCACGGTGACCGCCCCCTACAAGATCATCACAAGGGGCTGGCTCGACGTCCGCAACCGCGACTCGGCCTCGAAGACCGAGCTCCTGCGCGAGGGCCGCTTCCACGACTTCCGCTTCGACCTCCAGCCGAACGACTACGTCGTCAAGGCCGGCCACCGGATCGGCGTCGTGCTCGTCTCCACCGACCGCGACTTCACCCTGCGCCTGCCCCCGGGCACCGGCGTCTCGGTCGACCCGGGATCCAGCTCGGTCACCCTCCCGGTCGTCGGCGGGCGCTTCGCCCTTCGCTGACCCCGGCCCCGTCCGGGAACGCGGACCCCTTCCGAAGGCGCGAGCCTTTCGGGAAGGTACGGCCTCCGGCCTCTCCCGGTCCGGGGAGGGGCCGGAGCGCGGTCCTTCGGGAAGCACGACCCCCGGCCCTCCCCGGGCCGGGGTCCGTGCCGCGGTGCGCGAGGCACCGCCGGATCAGTGGTGCTCGAACACGCAGTGGGCCGCCACGGTCTCGCTCGAACCGTCCGCCCGCACGCCGGTGATGCGCTCGGCCAGCTTCAGCGCGCCAGGGAGGTCCCCCTCGGCCTCCTCGCCCACCAGGCCGAGCTCGGTCCGCTCGGCGAGGTAGACGCCGGAGGCGTCGTCGCCGGGGAACAGCCAGTCGAAGTCGAGGACCTCCCGCCCGTCGGCGTAGTGGACGAAGCTCGCGACCATGTTGACGTTGCGGAAGACGCTCGCCGTCACCGTTCCCGAGGAGAGGCGGGACAGGACCTCCGGCAGCGTCCCCGCGAAGCCGTTCCACTCGCTGAGGATGGTCCCGCCCTCCGCGGGGCGGGCGGAGACGAGGCCCTCGTCGTAGTCCCCCTCCTCGTCGTCGCCGTCGAACACCTCGACGCGGAGGCGGGCGAGAGCCTCACGCGGGGTGAGGTCTCGGACGAAGGTCACGCAGAACGCGTCGTCGTCGATCCAGTCGTAGTCGCTCACGGGGGTCCGATCCTTTTGGGCTGACAGATCGGGAAGATCTTGGCACCGGGGACCGACAGAATCCGTCACCCCGCCCCCATCGTGATCTCGCGACGGGGCGATCCCCGCGGATCATGAAAAACCACCGTCTCCGGCCCTCGGACGGCGGGGTGGTCATGAGGGAAAACCCTGGCTTGTCCCTGGCATCGGGGCTCTGGACTGCCGCCGGGCCCGGCGGGGGCCTAGCGTGGGGTGCATGGGACGAATTCTTCTGATCGTGGCGGCCGTGGTGATCGGCTTCCTCCTGCTGGGCTCGGTTCTGGGCTTCCTCTTCACGCTCCTCAAGTGGGCTCTGATCATCGGACTGGTGGGCGTGGTGGTCATGTTCGTGAGCAGGCTCTTCCGCTCCTCGAACACGCGCGACTGACCCCCGGCGCCGGAAAAGGTGGACGGCCGGACCGGTGATCAGCCGGAGGTGTCCGGTGCCAGGGCGCCGACCAGGTCGGCGGCGTCCAGCAGCTCCACCCGGCTCGCGTCCGCGCTCCACGGGTAGAGCGCGTAGAGCCGGGAGCCCTCGGGCAGGTCCAGGTCCGCGTGGACGAGCACGGCGAGGTCCGTGTCGCCCACCGGCCCCTCCCAGGGCTCGTCGTGGTCGTGTGTCGTCAGCCTGGTGACGAGACCGGCGACGTCCTCGCCGGCCCGGCGCGCGTAACGGGAGACCGAGCCGTCCAGGCGGCGGACCAGCACCTCGCCGGCGCGGGCGGCGGCGTGCCAGCACGCCACCTCCCACAGGGTGACGTGCCCGGCCCGCAGGTAGGAGTCCTCGATCGCGGCGTACATCCTGGCCAGATGCGAGCCGTAGCCCAACGCGTCGTGCCCGTACCCCTCACTGGCCTGGCCGAGATCGATCCAGCGCATCGTGCGCGACCACAGGTCGGTCACCAGAGGAGATCGGATCTTGTCGGAGCCGGTCAGATCGAAACGCTGCTCGACCGCCCGGGGGTCGAACAGGCCCTCCGGCCGGTTCATGAACCCGGCGAAACCGCGTACGAGATCGTCGAACGGCACGTCGTTGTAGCTGAAGACGATCGGTGTCGCGTAGCGCCCGCCGAGGGCCCGCAGCGCGGCGAGGTCGAGGTCGACGAACTCCGAGGCTCCGAGCGGCTCGGGGGCGGAGGTCAGGTCACCGGAGTGTACGGCGGCGGTCCCGTCCAGGCGCAGGTTGGTGTAGTCGCAGTGGCCGACGTACTGCCAGTGCGTGTCGTAGAGGATCACCGACAGGTCGAGGTCGATCCGCTCGTCCGGCGGCTCGGCCCAGTGCAGGAACAGGCGGATCCGATCCCCCTCGGGGAGCGGCTGCACGCTGCCACGCGGGATCCTGACCAGGGAGCCGGAGGCGGACCGCTCGGAGGTGGGCGCGACCAGGTCGGCCAGCCCCTCGTCCAGCAGCACCCGCCCCAGCGGGGGCAGTGCGCCCGCGCGGCGCAGCATCTCGCCGGTCAGCGCCGCGACGACCGGCACGGTCTCACCCTCGGGCAGCTCGGAGCGATCGTCCGGCCGCACCCAGGCGCGCGCGGTGTCGCCGCGCGGAAGGAAGACCCGCGTCCCGCCGACCGGCGTGCGGAGCCTGCCGAGGGCGGCGATCAGCACCCCGGGCGCGACCCGGGGCGCGGCGGCGGTGGTCGCCTCGGCGACGCCCTTCTCCCCGTTGGACAGGAGCTTGAAGAGCCGCCGCACCAGCTCGCCCGGCCTCGCGGCGAGCAGCGGCAGCGCGGGCTCGCCCGCGCGCAGCGCCGCCTCCACCCGGCTCGCGAAGGTCTCCGCGCGCAACCGCCCGCCGTCCACGCGCAGCACGTCGGGATGCCCGGCCGCGTGCTCCAGCATCGCCCGTCCGAACGCGCCGGTGAGCGGGGTGCCGCGCAGCGCCGCGAAGGCCAGCGCCACCGTGGGGTGGCGCCGGTGGAACTCGTGCGGGTGCAGCGTCTCCGCCATGTGCTTCCACGCCTCGGGGTGGCGGTTCAGGTCCTCCACGAGGTGGCGCAGGGGCAGCGAGTCGAGGCGGGCCAGCAGCACGCGGCGTACGGGACGGGGCAGGGAGAGACGGCGCGGCGGCCTGGTGCGCAGGCCCGGGTCGCCGCCCATGAGCGCGTACAGCAGGCGCAGCACGTCGGTCGCCGTGTCCGCGTGCCGGTCGAGCAGGTCGCGCGCGGCGGCGGGGGAGAGGTGGGGCAGTAGCGTCGCCAGGACGGCCGCCCTGGTCTCGCGGACCGGGATGCTCTCCGGCAGCCAGCTCGCCGCCCCCGGCAGGTGGTCGCCGATCAGCACGGTGACGTCCTCGCGGTCGGCCGCCGACAGGGGGGTGCGGCGCTCCAGCAGCGAGACGGCGACCTCCCGGGCGGCCGCGGCGACGTCGTCGCGGAACGAGAGCAGGCCGAGGGAGCGGCGGGTGACGGCCGCTGCGGGCGCTGCGGGCGCTGTGGGCGCGGTCCGGGCCGCGGGGACGTCGGTCGGGCGCAGGAAGGGGTCGTCCGGGTCGATCCTGCGGTGGCAGATCGGGCAGCCCGCGTAGTCGGAGCCGTCCCAGCAGGCGTGGCAGACCAGGTGGGCGCAGGGGGAGACCGCGTGCACGGTGTCCTTTCGCCCGCACAGCGCGCACGGCTGCTCGGGCTCCTGCAGCAGGGCGGTGAACACCCTGCGGACGTAGAGCTCGGCGGTGCCGGCGGGGACGCTCTCGGGAAAGTGACGGAAGAGCGGCACGTGCTCGACGTGGTCGCCCGTCTCCTTCCGCAGCGCGTGCAGGAGCCCGCGGCCCGCCAGGCCGAGGTCGGTGGCCGTCATCCGCCCGAACTCGGCTCTGAGCGCGGCCGACATCAGGAAGCCGTGCTGCAGGAGCTCGGTCTCCAGCACCTGCATGCCGAGCCCGAGGTCGGGCCCGGAGATCCACCGCGAGCCGCGCGGCTTGCGGAAGTAGCGCCTCGGAGGGGTCGCGGCCTCCCCTGGGGGGAGGAGGGCGGGAAGCACGAGCCGGCGCCGCCGCAGCAGGATCTCGGCCGTCCTGTCCATCGTGTGCTCTCCCTGATCGAGCTCCCTGTCGGAAGAATGCGAGGAGGGGCGGAGAGCGGACGCGCTAAAGCCCTTTGCATGAGAAGGAAGCACGTCCAGGAGCCGCCCCTCGGGGGATAACCGTACTGTCCCCCGGGACCCTTTGTCGTCCGGGTTTCCCGCCGCGGGCGCGGCCCCGTCTCCGCCGGCGGGACGTACCTGTCACGGCGGGCGGGCGTCCCCGTCGCCTTCCGCCGTCTTCCGCCGGCTCCGGTCGTCCGGGGTCAGTCCCGGGAGACGTGCTTCAGCTGGAGGTCGTCGAGCAGGGTGCGGGTCGCGGCGGCCACCGCCTCGACGGCCCGCTCGAAGGCCTCGGCGTTGCGCGCCGACGGGGAGCGGAACCCCGACACCTTGCGGACGTACTGAAGCGCGGCGGCTCGCACGTCGTCGTCGGTCACGTCGCTGGCGTAGGGCTCACGAAGGGTCTTGATACTCCGGCACATGACAGGACGGTACTCCGTCTCGCGGCTTTTCCGATCCGCCCGATCCGATCGGTCTCGCCGGAACCACCCGGCGGGGCACGTCCTGCCCTGCCGGAACCGCCCGGATCACGACGGATCATGCCGGATCGCGCCGGAAACGTCCGATCCGGCCGCCGGATCGCGCCGCAACCACCGGGTCCGGCCCCCGGTCACGCCGGGGCCAGGCGCCGCCCGCCGGGGCGCGCCGGCGGTCAGCCGTCGCGCTCGCACTGGATCGCGTCGGCGGCCAGGATGGCGCCGAGAAGCCCCGGGAAGAGCGTGTCGAGGTCACGCCGGCGCAGCGCGTTCATCTTGGCCGTGCCCCGGTAGGCCTGGTTGATCACGCCCGCCTCGCGCAGCACCCGGAAGTGGTGGGTGGTGGTCGACTTGGTGACCGCCAGCTCGATCGCCGAGCAGGGGGCCTCCTCGTCCTCCTCCAGCTGCCACAGGAAGCGCACGATCTGAAGGCGCATCGGGTCGGACAGGGCGTGCAGCACGCCCTCCAGACGGATCTCCCCGCACGCGGGGTGCTCCAGAGCCCTGGCGGACGCGGTCGACACGGTGGGTCCCTTCTGTGGGTCGACTCGATTGTACGAAGGTAATCGTAGTTTGACATCTTTCGTAGTACGTAGACTATCGTATTAGATGTGAAGCCGGGGCGCCGTCCCCGAGATCCCTCCCGAGAAGGAGTACGGCCGTGAGCGCCCTGTTCGAGCCCCTGACGTTGAGGTCCGTCACCATCCCCAACCGGGTCTGGATGGCTCCGATGTGCCAGTACTCCGCGGCGGTCGAGGGACCGGAGCAGGGAGTGCCGACCGACTGGCACCTGTCCCACCTGGCCGCCCGCGCGGTGGGCGGCGCCGGACTCATCCTGACCGAGGCCACCGCGGTGGCGCCGGAGGGACGCATCAGCCCGGCCGACCTCGGGATCTGGAACGACCGCCAGCGGGAGGCGTTCACCCGCGTCACCCGCTTCCTGCTGGAGCACGGCGCCGTGCCCGGCATCCAGCTCGCGCACGCGGGGCGCAAGGCCTCCACCCGCCGCACCTGGCAGGGCGGCGCGCCCACCGGCCCCGGCGAGCACGGCTGGCAGCCGGTCGGGCCGAGCCCGATCCCCTTCAGCGACGTCCACCCCACTCCCACGGAGCTGGGCGCCGGCGACATCGACCGGATCGTGGACGACTTCGCCGCCGCGGCGCGGCGGGCGCTGGAAGCCGGCTTCCAGGTGGCCGAGATCCACGGCGCGCACGGCTACCTGATCGCCGAGTTCCTGTCGCCCTTCAGCAACCACCGCACCGACGCGTACGGCGGCTCGTACGAGAACCGCACCCGCTTCGCGCTCCGGGTCGTCGACGCGGTCCGCGCGGTCTGGCCGGACGAGCTTCCCCTCTTCTTCCGCATCTCGGCCACCGACTGGCTGGCGGAGGACCCCGCCGACGACCGCGAGGGCTGGAGCGCGGACGACACCGTCCGCTTCGCCAAGGACCTGCTCGCCCACGGGGTCGACCTGCTCGACGCCTCGACCGGAGGCAACGTCGCCAGGGCGCGCATCCCCGCGGGGCCCGGCTACCAGGTGCCGTACGCGGCCAGGGTGAAGGCCGAGACCGACCTGCCGGTGGGCGCGGTCGGTGAGATCACCCGGCCCCGGCAGGCCGAGGAGATCATCGCCTCGGGCCAGGCCGACGCCGTCCTGCTGGGCCGCGAGCTGCTCCGCAACCCCTACTGGCCGAACCTCGCCGCCCGTGAGCTCGGCTCCGCCGGAGCCCGCTGGCCCGACCAGTACCACCGCGCGGTCTGACCCGGTTCCGGCCGCCACCCGCGCGCGTTCCCGCCGCCGGGCGGGGAGGTGACCCGTCCGGATGAGGCGACGCGCGCGGGTGGGGCGGAAGGCGGCGAACCGGTCCGCCAGGGGGGACGCGGGCCGGTCCGCCTGTCAGGGGGAGCGGCGTTGGGCGGACCGGCCCGCCAGGGGGCGAACCCCCGGGGGTCGAGCGGGCCGGTCCGTGATCATGGGGTGGCGCGGCGCAGGGCCACCGCGTCCCGGCGGACCGCGGCGGGAGCCTGGCCGTCGATGAGCAGGCGGCGCATCAGGGTCGCCACCTCGCCCATGGTCCCCGGGCCGAAGCCGCGGCGGGTCACCTCCTGGGTGCCGATCCGCAGGCCCCGTGCGGGCTCACCGGGAGGTTGCCCGGGAAGGTGGACGCCGCTGAGATAGACGCCGCCCTCGGCCAGCAGCCGGGCGGCCTCGTCCCCGCCGCCGAACGCGGCGGCGTCCACCGCCACGTGGTGCGAGACGGTCCAGCCCCGGTGGGCGGCGGCCACGGTGAAACCCTCGCCGTCCAGCGCCGCGGCCAGCGCCCCGGCGTTGGCGACGCAGCGGTCGGCGTACCCGGAACCTCCCGCGGCGTGCTCGGCGGCGGCCAGGGCCAGCGGTGCCAGCCGTGAGGCGTCGTAGTTGGCGGTCAGGCCGGGATAGGCGGCCGCCGCCACCTGGCGGGCGAGATCCTCGTCACGGGTCACGACGGCCGCCCCCGGCGGGCCGCCGAAGGACGTGTAGGTGGACATGGTCACCAGGTGCGCGCCCTCGTCCAGCGGCCGCTGGAACCGGCCGCCCGCGATCAGCCCGGCCACGTGCGAGGCGTCGTAGACCAGCAGGGCCCCCACCTCGTCGCACGCCGCCCGCACTCCCGCGACGTCGTACGGGAAGAGCATCAGGCTCGCGCCGATCACCACCAGCGCGGGCCGGTGCTCGCGCAGGAACGCCGGCAGGGCCGCGTGGTCGACGTCGAGCCGCCCGGCGTCGTAGGGCAGGCCGGCCACCCGCAGGCCCCGGATCCCGGCGGCGCCCTGGGCATGGTGACTCGCGTGGCCCCCGGCGGTCTCCGGCAGCACCGCGATCGTGTCGCCGGGGCGGGCGAACGCGCTGTAGCAGGCGAGGTTGGCCAGGGTGGCGCTCTGCAGCCGCACCTCGGCGAACTCGCCGCCCATCAGCGCCGCGACCTGGAGCGGGGCGAGCACCTCCAGCACGTCCAGCTCGTCCAGGCCGGTCTGGTGCTTGTCCCCGGGCCAGCCCATAGACGGGCGGCAGCCCAGGGAGATCTCGTGCGCGGCCCTCGCGCGCGCGCTCATCGTGTTGGTGCCCGCGTACAGGACCACGCCGTCCTCGTCGAGGCGGCCGCGGTGCTCGGCCAGCACCGCTTCGACCAGCCGGGTGACCGCGTCGAGTCCCAGCCCGTCCACCTCGGCCTCGAGCTCGGCCAGGCGCAGCTGTGCCCGCGGGGGCGCCCACGGGGCGACGCGGCTGCGCTCCTCCATGAGGCTCCTTTCACCGGGCGATCGGACGGCTCTCACGAGACGGACTCCCCGCCTCTCGCGAGGCGGACTCCCCGAAATGAACAAGTGCGACGCTACGGCTCGCGCCAGATCGAGTCATCGTTCCGACGCCGGAGATACTTCCTACATATGTAGGATCGGACCGTGATAGCGGACGATGTCCAGGACCTGCTGGAATCACTGGCCATGGCGGTGGGCAGGGGCATGTCCGTGGACGACCTGGAGGGCCGCGTCGTCGCGCACAGCGCCCACCACGGGGAGGTCGATCAGGTCAGGGCCCAGGCCATCCTCTCGCGGTCCGTTCCCGCGGAGGTGAGCGCCTGGCAGGAGGCGCACGGGGTGGCCGCGACCCGCGATCCGGTGCGGATCCCGAAAAATCCTGATCTGGGGATGGCGGCCCGGCTCTGCGTGCCCCTGCTCCACCAGGACCGCCGCGTCGGCTACCTCTGGATCATCGAGGGACATGGCCCGCTGAACCCGCAGGAGCGGGACAGGGCCGTACGCGACGCCGCCGCGATCGCCGCCCTGCTCGACGACGGCGGCAGCTCCCACACCCTGAGCCAGCTGCTCATCGGCGAGATCGGCGTGCGGCGTGCGGCGGGTGTGCTCGGCGAGGGGCCGCTGCGCGTCCTGGCGCTGCGCGGCGACCCGGACGGCCTGCGCGAGGCGGTCGGCGCCGAGCTCGCCAGGGTGCGCCGCCCGCCGGCCTTCACGATCCTGGACCGCCACGCCGTGCTGCTGCTGAACCGCGGCGAGGACGCGACGGCGCTGGGAGAGCGGCTGGCCGCCAGGATCCGGGTGGGAGTCGGGGTCAGCGCGTCGCACCCGGGGCTGGAGTCGGTCGTACGGGCGCACGAGGAGGCGCTCACCGCGGCCAGGGCCGCCGCGGCGGAACGCACGCTGCGGCCGGTCGCCCACTGGCCGGACCTGGGCGTCTACCGGCTGCTCGCCGAGCCGCTCACCGGCAGGCCGGGTTCGGCGGGCGGCCCGCTCGACACGCTGCGCGAGCACCCGGCGCTCCTCGTCACCCTGGAGACCTATCTCGACAGCGGGGGAGACGCGCAGGAGACCGCCAGACAGCTGCACCTGCACCGCACCAGCCTCTATTACCGCCTCGCCAGAATCGAGCAGCTGGCCGGCCGCAACCTCAAGAACGGAACCCACAGGTTAGAACTCCATCTCGCGCTGAAGCTCTGTCGCTGGAACGCGGTGTAACGGCCGGGTAATCAGGGCACAGCTCTCCGGTGCCGCAGTTGATCAGCGAGATCATGACCGTCATCGTCGTACTCGTGCTCATCCCGCTGTCGTTGATCCTTGTGTCCGTGGTCTTCCTGGTGGCGCTGGCCGCTTTGGCTCTGGGGACCTCGCGGGAGCAGGATGGGAGAACGACATCCCGGAGGTAGACGGTGCGGCAACTCAGTGCGGTGGACACGCAGTTCCTGAATTTCGAGACCTCGACGAACGTCGCGAACATCGGGGGACTCGCGATCCTGTCCGGTGGGCTGTCGCGCGGCGACCTGGTGTCGCTGCTGGCCCACCGCCTCCACCTGGCCGCGCCCTTCCGGATGAGGCTCGCCTTCGTCCCGCTCGGCCTTGACCATCCGTACTGGACCGAGGACTCCAGGCTCGACCTCGACTACCACGTGCGCGAGATCGCGCTGCCCAGGCCGGGCAGTGACAAGCAACTGGGCGAGCAGGTGGCCAGGCTGCACGCCCGCCGCCTGGACCGGCGCCGCCCGCTCTGGGAGATGTATCTGATCCACGGCCTCCGCGGCGACCGTACGGCCCTCTACATGAAGGTCCACCACTCCGCGGTCGACGGCGTCACCGGCGCCGACGTGCTGGCCAGCCTGCTGGACACCTCACCCGAGCCCGTCGAGGTCCGGCTGGCACCCGCGGCCGAGCCCGAGGAGGAGATCGACACCGGGGAGATGGTCGTCAGGGGGCTGGCCAAGGCCGTCGTCAACCCGGCCAACACGGTACGGTTCCTGATCAACGCCGTCCCGCACCTCGACGAGATCCCGCTGATCTCCCAGGTGCCCGGGGCGGGGCTGGTCTCGCGGCTCACCAGGGACCTGGCCACCTACCTGTCCGGATCCGGGGCCGCCGAGGTGCCCGCCATGCCCCGAATGACCGTTCCCCGGACTCCCTTCAGCGGCAGGATCAGCGCGCACCGGCGGTTCGCCTACACCACCCTGCCGCTGGAGGACGTCAAGCTGGTCAAGAACGCCTTCGGCGTCACGGTGAACGACGTGGTGATGTCCCTGTGCGCCGGGGCGCTGCGCCAGTGGCTGCTCAAGCACGACGCGCTGCCCGAGCAGCCCCTCGTCGCGGGGGTGCCGTTCTCGCTCCGCGTCCCCGGCGACCAGAGCACGGGCAACCAGGTCAGCATCATGATCACCACTCTGGCGACGCAGATCGCCGACCCGGTGGAACGGCTGATGGCGGTACGGGACGCCATGCGCCTGATCAAGGACCGCTCGTCGCTCGCCCCGGCGCGCTGGCTCCAGCAGCTCAGCGACATGATGCCCTCCGCGCTGACCGGTCTGGCCTCCCGCGCGGCCTTCAACCTGTTCGCCGGCAGCGCGGGCCCGATCAACGTGGTGATCTCCAACGTGCCCGGCCCGCAGCTCCCCCTCTACGTGAGCGGCGCCAGGCTGCTCTCGTACCACCCCGTCTCCGTCGTGACCGACGCCAGCGGCGGCATCAACATCACGGTCTTCTCCTACGACGGCTCACTTGACGTCGGCGTGATCGCCTGCAGGGAGATGGTCCCCGACGTGTGGACCGTCACCGACTATCTCAGGGACGCCCTCCTGGAGCTCAAGTTCCTCGTTGAGGAGCAGTGACAGCCCGGGGGCGTCCTCGACGAAGCGCAGGGTCTTCTCCAGGCAGACGATCGAGCCCCGCTCCTGCCGCTTGACGAACCGGATGTCGTCGGCCAGGGCCTGCATGATCAGCAGTCCCCGGCCGTGCTCGGAGGTGGGGGCGGGGGAGGCGGTCTCCGAGAAGTCGAAGCCGTTGCCGGCGTCCACCACCTTGATCACGCAGCGGTCCCTGGTCAGCTCGGTGCTGACCATGTAGTCGTCACTGGGGGTGGCGTGCTGGATGACGTTGGAACACGCCTCCGAGAGCATGAGCTGGATGTCCTCGCGAATCTGCGGCACCACGCCCAGGGCCTGGAGCGAGGAGTCGAGAAGTTGCCTGATCACGGGAACACTCGCGGCGTCACGCGGCAGACGCAACGCGATCGTGGCCTCCACAGTCCCCTCCTTTCGCAGCGATGTGTAGAAGCTTTGCCCTGGGCGACCCTTCCTAATCGGGGATGGGTGATCGTGTCCCTGGAATACGGCAACGCATGGCAAAGTGCTGCATACGTGACAGGTAATCGGATGTGCGGAGGATTCGTTCCGGGCGCGGAACGTCCGCCGGGCGGGGGTCGCAGACCCCCGCCCGGCTTGGATGATCGATGACGCTAGCCCGAGAAGGCGTCCGTCGCGGCCTGGCAGAAGGCCTTGAGGTCGTCGGGCTTGCGGCTGGTGATCAGGGTGTTCGGGCCCGCGGAGCAGATCACGACCTCGTGGTCCTCCCAGGTCGCCCCGGCGTTGCGCAGGTCGGTCCGCAGGCTCGGCCAGGACGTGACCTTCCGGCCGCGCACGACGTCCGCCTCGATCAGGGTCCAGGGCGCGTGGCAGATGGCCGCGACCGGCTTGCCCGCGTCGAAGAACCCCTTCGCGAAGCCGACGGCCTCCGGCACGGTCCGCAGGAAGTCGGGGTTGGCGACGCCGCCCGGCAGCACCAGCCCGTCGAAGTCGGCGGCGGAGACCTCCTCGACCGTCGCGTCCACCGGGAAGATGTCGGCCCTGTCGAGGTGGTTGAACCCCTGGACCTGACCCTGCTCGGTGGAGATGAGCCTGGGGGTTCCTCCCGCCTGCTTGACGGCCTGCCAGGGCTCGGTGAGTTCGACCTGCTCGATGCCCTCCGGGGCCACGAGGAACGCGATCGTCTTGCCGTTCAGCATGTCGTCTCCTCCGTTGACGTGCGGTGATGTCATCAAAGGGATGCCATGCCCGAAGAGTCGGGATCCATGCCGGAACCGTCGGTACCGGGACGGACCTTGCGCCGGCGGAGGCCGGAGGCGATGAGCCGGGTGACGAGCTCGCGCGAGGACACGGCCTCGGCGCCCAGCGCGACGGCCCGCTCGTAGACGGTCTCGGGAACGTCGTAGTGGTCGCGGTCGAACGCCCGGCGCGGTACGCCGAGCAGCTCCGCGAAGGCGTGCAGCTCCCCGGTCGAGCTGTCGCTGACCAGGTGTGACCACAGCAGGTCGCGCGGACCCGGCCAGTTGGGCGGGTCGATGAGCACGCTCACCGCCGGGCGAGGTCGAGCGCGACCTCCAGGGCGGCGGCCTGGCGCTCCTCGTCGGTGATCGACTCGTCCCTGAGCATGAACAGCGAGGCGTGCAGCGCGAACAGGGCCATCGAGTGCCTCAGCTGGGTGGACAGGGGATCCTCCGGGTCGACGAGGAAGGCGAGCAGCTCGAACATCCGCTCGCGGGTCTTCTCCATCGTCGGGTGGTTCTTGAGCGAGGTCTGGTTGCGCTCGAAGAACCGCATGACCTCGCGGTGCCTGCCCCGGTACAGGTCGTGGGAGTAGCGGCGGATCAGCTCCTCGCGCGTCTCGTCGGTACGCGGCTGGGAACGGGCCCAGGTGACCAGCTCCTCGATCGCCCTCACCCGGTCCTCCGCCAGGCTGGCGATGATGTCGTCCTTGGTCTTGAAATGGTAGTAAAGCGCCGCTTTGGTCACGCCGAGGGCCTCCGCGATCTCGCGGAGCGAGGTGGCCTCGTAACCCTGCTCGGTGAAGAGCTTCAGGGCGATCTCCTGGATGCGCGTCCGTGTGTCGGCGTGTTCCCTCATGGTTCCCTTACCGAGAAATCAACTTGACGGCCGGCAAGTAAGCGGCTTACATTCCAGCATAGCCGATGCTAGCCGGTCGGCAAGTAAGGAAGATCCACAACGATCTCCAAAGGATTTCAAACAGGGGGCGAAGAAGTGAAGGAGACCGCGGCCGCGCCGGCGCGGCGTCGCGAGGTCATGGTGGTGCTGCCGGGCCTGATGCTCGCGATGGTCCTGGCCATGCTCGACAACATGATCGTCAGCACCGCGCTGCCCCGCATCGTCGGTGAGTTCGGCGGGCTGACACACCTGTCCTGGGTGGTGACCGCCTACGTGCTCGGCACCACCGTCTCGACCCCCATCTGGGGCAAGATCGGTGACCTGTACGGCAGGAAGAGCATCTTCCTCGCCTCCATCGTCATCTTCATGATCGGCTCCGCGCTCTGCGGCATGGCCGGATCCGAGATGCTCGGCGGGCCGTCCGACGGCATGGCGCAGCTCATCGCCTTCCGCGCGCTCCAGGGCCTGGGGGCCGGGGGCCTCATGGTCAACGCGATGGCGATCATCGGTGACCTCGTCCCGCCCCGCGAGCGCGGCCAGTACCAGGGCATCATGGCCGCCGTGATGTCGCTCGCCATGATCGCGGGCCCGCTCGTCGGCGGGTTCATCACCGACCACCTCGACTGGCGCTGGGCCTTCTACGTGAACCTGCCCGTCGGGTTCGTTGCCCTGGCCCTGCTGGTGGTCAAGCTGCAGCTGCCCAAGCTCCGCACCGAGCACCGCATCGACTGGCTGGGCGCGGCCCTGCTCTCGGTCGGCATCACCGCGCTGGTCCTCATCACCACCTGGGGCGGCAACGAGTACGCGTGGGGGTCGTGGCAGATCCTCGGCCTGGCGGGGCTCGCCGTCGTCACGCTGGTGCTGTTCGTCCTGGTGGAGCGCCGCGTCGCCGAGCCCATCCTGCCGCTCAACGTCTTCCGTGACCGCAACTTCAGCCTGATCTCGGGCGTGGGCTTCCTGCTCGGCTTCGCCATGTTCGGCGCGATCAACTTCCTTCCGCTGTTCCAGCAGACCGTCCAGGGGGCGAGTGCCACCAACTCCGGCCTGCTGCTGCTCCCGATGATGGGCGCCGCCATGGTGGTCTCGCTCTTCGTCGGCCGCGCCATCACCCGGACCGGCAAGTACAAGATCTATCCGATCGTCGGCGGCGCGGGCATGGCGCTCGCCATGTGGCTGCTCTCCCTGATGGACGTCCACACCCCCGCCTGGCAGACCGGCGTGTTCATCGCGGTGCTCGGCCTCGGCATGGGCTTCCTGATGCAGACCACCATGCTGATCGCCCAGAACAGCGTCGAGCAGAAGGATCTCGGCGTCGCCAGCAGCGCCTCGACCTTCTTCCGTTCCATCGGCGGATCGTTCGGCGTCTCGCTGTTCGGCGCGGTCTTCAACAACCAGCTCACCTCGAGCCTGGAGAGCAAGCTGGGCGCCGCGGGCGAGCGGCTCGCCTCGGGGGGCGCCCAGTTCAACCCGGCCGCGCTGCACGAGATGCCCGCCAACGTGCGGGTCGGCTTCCTGGAGTCGCTGGCCGAGTCCGTCTCCAGCGTCTTCTGGTGGGCGATCCTGTTCGCCGTCCTGGTGCCGCTGCTGGCGGCCTTCATCAAGGAGATCCCGCTGCGCGGCGGGCCCGAGGCGTCCGAGGAGGCCCAGACCCCGGTCCCGGCGCTCGACTGACCGGCCGACCGGTGCGAGGCCCAGACCCCGGTGCCCGGCCGACCGGCTCGCCGAGGCCTGGGGGCCGGCCGGCCCCAGGCCCCAAGTCCCGGCCCAGCGATCCCCAAGCCGCCCCCGCCACGATGGGGGCATGAAGACAACCACCCCCGCCGCCGGGTACGTCACCCGGCGGCCGCTGGCCGGCGACGCCCGCGAGATCCACGAGCTGATCTCGCTCTGCGACACCCAGGTGATCGGCAAGGCCGACATGACCCTGGACGACGTCGCCGACCAGCTGAACGACTCCTCCTTCGACGCGGAGTCCGACGGCTGGCTCGTCCACGACGAGACCGGGCGGCTGGTGGCGTGGGCCTGGGCCTGCCGCAAGGGCGGCGGCGACAACGTCGACGTGGACGTCGTCGTGCACCCCGCCACGCCGGACCTGACCGGCCCGCTCTGGGACACCGTGACCGAGCGGGCCAGGCAGATCACCGCCGAACTCGGTCACGACCGGGCCGTGGTGGACATCGGCCTCTACCGCGAGGACAGCGGCAAGCGCGCCGTCGCCGCCGCCCGCGGCTTCTCCGCCGCCACCAGCTTCATCCGGCTCCGCGCCGACCACGAGGGGACGGTGCCCCGGCCCGAGCTCCCGGCCGGGACGACGGTGCACCACGGGCTCACCGAGGAGGTACGCCGCCAGGGCCACGCCGTGGAGCAGGCCGGTTTCGCCGAGCACTTCGGGTTCACCCCGAAGGACTACGACGAGTGGTACGGCGAGCTGGACTCCTCGGTCAGCACCGACTGGGCCCAGCTGACGGTCGCTCGCCTCGACGGCGAGCCCGTGGCGATGCTGCTGGGGACCAACGCCTTCCTCGGCGACGAGAACTGCGGCTACGTGCGCCGGCTGGCCGTACTCCCCGCCTTCAGGGGCCGGGGCCTGGGCCGGCTCATGCTGCGCGGGGCGTTCGCCGACGACGCACGCCGCGGGCGGGCCGGCACCTATCTCCACGTCGACGCCAACAACAGCACGCCCGCCCTCGACCTCTACCTCTCGGTGGGCATGCGCCAGGTGCTGGCCATCGACGTCTGGCGGCGCACGATCTGACCGCGCGGAGAGCGGTCATCCGTCCGGGGTCACCCGGTGCTTGGAGAGATGGGCCAGCACCGCCTGGTTGGCCTCCCAGCCGTCGGGGAACTTCACCGGCACGCCGAGCTGGACCGGCTCGGACGACGGGTGGGCGTCCAGGAGTTCGGGAATGCCCGCCCTGGCCACCACGACGCAGGCGTGGCGGTGCCGGGAGGTGAGCACGCACAATCGCCCCGACTCCAGATGGAACGCGGTGGCGTCGCGGCGCCCGGAGAGCGGGTGGAGCACGATCGTCACGTCGTACTCCCTGCCCTGCAGGCGGTTGGCGGTGTCCACCGTGATCTCCGGCGGCACTCCGGCGGCCCTGATCGCGGCGACCTGGTCGCGGTGCGCGGCGCCGATGGCGATCCGGTCGGCCGTGACGGGATGGCTGCCGCGCTCGGAGTGCGCGACCGGGCCCCGCTGGAGCAGCCGCGTGGCCAGGAGCGCGGTCGCCGCCACGGCCTCCGCGTCGGTGCGCACCGTGTGGCGGCTCGGCAGCTCGTACAGCGCCCAGCCCGACACCGCCGCCTCCTCCAGCGCCCGGTCGTGGGAGGTGCGCATGCCGTTCACGGTGAACTCCAGCGACCGGTCGTCGGGGCCCGTCCCGGCGCGGAAGCCGGTGAACGGGTAGAACGCCTCGGAGACCACCGGCGCCGCCGACGCCGGCAGCCGCCAGGAGACCGGCAGCCGGTGCACCGGCAGGTCGGGATTGTGCCGCAGCAGCACCGAGACCGCGCTCTGCACCGGGTCCCACGACAGGCCCGCCCAGCGGTCGCCGTCCACGATCGAGAACGGGTCGAGCTGGCCGGGGTCGCCCACGAACAGCGCCCGCTCGAACAGCGAGGCGATGCGCAGCAGCTTGTCCGAGCGCATCTGGTACGCCTCGTCGACGATGGCCCACGGCCAGGTGCGGTCGCCGATCCAGGCCCACTTGTCGGCGGTGGCGATCACCACGGCCGGGTCTCCCAGGTCGGGCAGCTTGCCCGCGACCGAGACGTTGGGGTGGGCGAGGATGCGGGCGGGCGTGATGTAGCCGCTCGCCGACAGGCGGCCGATCGGCAGGTCGGGGTGCCCGGCCGCGAGCCGCTCCACCAGGTCGTCGACCTGCTCGTTGGTCTGGGCGACGATCATCAGCGGCTCGCCGGTCTCCGCGATGTGCCCGGCGGCCTTCACCACCAGCGTGGACTTGCCCGCGCCCGGCGGCGAGTCCACGACCACGCCGCGGTGGCGGGGCAGGTCGGCGAGCACGGCCTCCACCACGGCCGCCGCCTCCTGCTGCGGGGTCATGCCGCACCCCCGTCGCGGCCCGCCCCGCGAGGAGCGCGCGCGACCGGACGGGACACCGCCCGGCGACGCGGGGTCCGGTGAACGCTCACAACCATTCCTCCTGCGCGTCGTCGTCACTGGGTTCGTACTCCTGCGGGGGCCCGCCGTGGGTCCACGGCGTCTGCTCCGGGTCGGGCAGCGCCGCCGACGACTGGAAGTCGTCGGTCAGCGAGGTGTACGAGACCCGCTCGCCCGGCTCGGGCACCGAGCCGGGGGCCGGTGTCCTGCCCCGCCCCATCCCCTTGGTGACCTTGAGGGTGATCTCCCCGTCCGCGATCTCGACGATCTCGGCGGCGTGGCCGCGCCGGTCGGGGCTGCCGACCGTGGTGCCGGGAGCGAGCCGCACCGGGTCGCCGGTCCGCACCGTGATCAGGGGGCGGAGCTTGCGCGAGCGGCCCTCGCCCTCGCTGTGCTCGGGGTCGGCGGACGTCACCGTCCCGGCGAAGGCCTCGCCGCTCAGCCGGTACTCGGCCATGAGCAGCGGGTCGTCGTGGGCCCGCTGCACGTCGTAGCTCGCCCGCGCCCGCTCCAGGCCCGCCAGTCGCGCGGCGGCGCCGACCGCCCCGTCCCTGCGCGCCTGCGGCGGCCCGCCCTCGGCGATCCGCTCGACGAACCGGGTGAACGACCCGCGGTCGATCTCCCAGCGGTCCTTCACCCGTGACCCCTCGGGCAGGGAGCGCAGCAGGTCCACGCTCCGCCACATCAGCCGCCAGGTGGGGTCGAGCTGGGTGCGCAGCGCCTGGGCGATCCGGTCGACGGCGCGATCGGTCGGCGCCTCCTCGTAGGCGCGTATCGCGGGGCCGAGCACCTCGTTGTCGAAGCCGGGGTCGGTGGCGGGACCGGCCGGAGGCCAGAGCAGCGGGTCCTCGGCCTCCTCGGCCGCCCGGCGTCCGGACATTCCCGGCGGCGGATCGATCCACCCCAGCAGCGCCGCCAGGTTGGCGTCCTCCAGCCCGCTCTGCCCGGTCGCCCAGTGCAGGCTCAGCGCCTCGGTGGCCGCGAGCAGCACCGAGGAGCCCGGCTGCCGCGACCGGTCGCCGAAGTAGGTCAGCCACCGGCCGAGCAGCGGTACCGAAGGATGCACCGGGTAGGGGCCGTCGGCCCGGCGGAACCGGGTGGACCGGCCAAGCAGCCCGGCGAACGAGGCCGCCGGCCGGTTCGGCACCAGGATCTGCGGCGCGTCCAGGCATCGCTCGTACGGCTCGCCGCCTCTTCGCTCGACCGTCTCGGTGCTCTTCTCGAACCCCTCGATGTACGGCAGCAGCACCTCGGCCAGCCCGGCGGCGAAGGCGAACCGCAGGTCCCGGTTGCGGGGCTGGGGAACGATGAGCAGCCGGGGGTGACCCGGGTCGGTGCCCACCATGGCGGCCAGCGGCGCGGCGGCCTCGCCCGCGAGCTTGAGCGGGATGAGCACCATCGGCTGGGCGGAGATGTGGCAGTGCCGGACCGTGGTGATCCGCTGCGCGACGCCGTCCCTGACGGCCCGCAGCTGCGCCAGCGCCGTCAGCGTGCTCACCTGCCGCCCCCCGTCCGCCTCGGGGACCCGGCCGGGCCCGTTGCGCCGGTCTCCGCCGCGGTGACGTCTCGTGCGGCCGTTTCGCGGGTATCCGCCGTGGTGACGTCCCGTGCGGCCGATGCGCCCGTCCTCACCGCAGCGACTCCTCGCGCAGCCGGTTCGCCAGCCGGAGCAGGCGGGCGATCTCCTCCTGTCCCTCGGCCGGTTCGCGGGTGCCCTCGGCCAGGCCGAGCGCCTCGTCCATGCCGGAGACGCCGCCCAGCTGGTCGCGTACCTGGCGCCCGAGCAGGTCGGTGGACCCGCAGGCGCGGGCCTCGTGACGGCAGAACATGCACAGGTCGCAGGTGGACAGGCAGTCGGGCGCGTAGCGGGCGGGCACCTGGAGCAGCGCCTGGGCCAGCTCCTCCGCCGAGCGGGTCGGCACGCCGTCCTCGCCGGGGGCCAGATCGAAGGTCAGGTCGCCGGGCAGGCCCTCCAGCAGATGCTCGACCCTGGTCATCCGGGTGAGCTGGCGGGTGAGCACCGAGAGATGCTTGCGCACGTCGACCAGTGCCGCCGTCGGGCGGTTGGCGAAGTTCTCCGGGCAGACGAGGACCACGTCGTGGGAGACACGCTGCGGGTCGTGGCCGAGGTCGGCCATGAGCGTGCGCAGCGCCAGGACGTAGACCGCGGCCTGCCGCGTCGCCGCCGCGACCTTGTCCGGCTCGGCCTGGCCGTCGATCATGCCGAACGACTTGATCTCGACGATGTGGAAGCGTCCCCCGATCTGGAAGGCCACCACGTCCGGCTCCAGGTAGGAGGTGTGCCCGGCGATCTGCAGGCTGAACAGCGGATGGTCGTAGAACACCGCGGTCCCGTCGTCCTCGCGCGCCGCGCGGTCGATCAGCGCCCGGGTGTGCGAGTGGCGCAGGTGGGAGCCGACGCTCTCCACGTCCTGGTAGCCGACCTGGGCGACGGCCAGGCCGAGCAGCTCGCGCAGCAGCCGCAGCAGCTCGGCGCAGCCGTTCTCCTTCACCAGCGCCTCGAACACGTTGCCACGGCTGATCGCGAACTGGGACTGGCCGAACGGCGCGGGGAAGCCGACGTGCCGGGCCGTGAGGTCCTTGTCGACACCGGCGGCGTCCATCAACGCCCGGCGCGCGCAGCCGGGGTTGGCGGCGAGCGCCGCGATGGCCCGCGCGTCGTGCGGGCGGGACGGCATCGGCCCGCGCAGCTCGTCAAGCCTGTTCGGGAAGGACCTCTCCCTGAGCTTGTTCATGAGCCGGTCTCCCCGTCCAGCCTGGTCTTCAACAGGCCCCCCTCAAGGTGTTCATCGCGGTGGCGCCGAACAGGCGCTCCACGTCCGGTAGTTGCCTCGTCGCCCGTGCCGCCACCTCGGCCCGCTGCGCGGAGTCGGCGGCCAGGTGCACCTCCAGCTCGGCCCGCGCCGCGCGGATCGCGGTCGCCGGGTCGGCCGGGGCGAATCCCTCGACGGCCCCCGGGATGTTCTGCGCCATCCGTGACAGCAGCCGCACCGCACCCGGGGGCGGCTCCGCCAGCCGGGTCAGCTGCTCGGCGACGCGCACGGCCGAGGTGAGGAAGTCGACGCGCGGGCTCAGCGGTCCCAGCACCCGCAGCTCGGGCGGCCACGTGCTGTCGGCGAGCAGCCCCCGGGCGGGGGAGAGGCGGTCGGTCAGCGCGGCGCACAGGTAGTACGGCCTGGCGTAGGGGTCGCCGCGGAACGAGCGCTCCTCGTCGCGCCGCAGGCTGGTCAGCTGGGAGCCGCGCAGCTCGCGGGAGAAGAAGGCGTCGTTCACCGCCACGATCAGCTTGGCCGGCGTCGGCACGCCCAGCATGGTCAGTGCCTGGTGGACCTGCTCCCTGATGGGCAGCAGCGAGGTCTCGGGTTCGTGTGGCGGCGTCGGGGCCGCCGGGATGTCGGAGGCTATCGCCGCGTCCCACGCCTGCTCGGCCCTGCGTAAATCCCCGCGCAGCGACCGGGCGAGCGAGTTCTCCCTCGCCTTGACCGCCCGTCGCACCTCGGCGCGGAGGTCGGCTATTCGCCGTTCCAGCGCGTCCAGTGAATCACTCACGGCCCGGAGCGTAACAGGAGTTCCATCAGCCTCCCCTGAATTCCAGCGAATTCCAGCATTAAAGGGCAAGTCATTGAATGGCAATAACGGGCGAAAGGTGCATTGAAGGTGAAAATCGCCTAGGCGAAGCCGGGGTGGCCGAAGAGCGGCGGGCCGTCCGGCTGTTCGTCCAGCTCCCTGGCGAGGCTCCTCAGGTGGTAGCCCGGCCTCTCGGCGCCGTAACGGTCGCCCGCCACCCGCTCGCCGCCGCCGACGTTCGGCCGCGCGCCCTCGACCATCCGGCGAATGACCGCCTCGCGTTCCGCCGGGCGGGCCCGCTCGCCGTCGAGTCCCGTGCCGGTCATCGCATCTCACCCCTAAAAATCTTAACCAGGTTAAGATGTTGACCAAGTTGCGCTTCTGTTAGGTTGAAACGCGTGACAGGACTTCGGGAACGCAAGAGACAGCAGGTCCACGAGGCGATCTCGGCGGCGGCGATCACGCTCTTCCTGGAGCGCGGCTTCGACGAGGTGTCGGTCGCCGAGGTGGCGGCGTCGGCGGGGGTCTCCAAACCGACCCTGTTCAAGTACTTCCCGACCAAGGAGGACCTCGTCCTGCACCGCATCTCCGACCACCAGGGGGAGGCCGCCCGGGTCGTCCGCGAGCGCGGGGCGGGCGAGAGGCCGCTGGCGGCGCTGCACCGGCACTTCCTGGCCGGGCTCGACCGGCGCGATCCCGTGACGGGGCTCAACGACCACCCCGAGGTGCTCGGCTACCACCGGATGGTCTTCTCCACGCCCGGCCTGGCTGCCCGGGTGCTTCACTACACGGCCCTCGACGAGGAGGCTCTCGCCGCCGCGCTCGCCGAGGACACCGACGAGCTCACCGCGCTGCTCGTCGCCGGCCAGGTCCTCGCCGCGCAGCGGGTGCTGGCCCGGCGCAACTGGCTGACCCTGGCCGGGGGGGCGACGGCCGAGGGGATCCACCCGTCGGCCGTCGCCGCCGCCGACCACGCGTTCGCCCTGCTCCCCGAACTCCCCTGAACACGCGGCACCGGGCCGGAGCAGGGCGGGCAAGGGAGCGGGGCAGGGCCGGGACCAGGGCCAGGGGCGGGAATCCGCCGCCCCCGGGGTCACCGGCTCTAGCCTTCGACCTCCGTGCGGTCGGCCGACCACAGGGTGTGGAAGGAGCCCTCGCGGTCCACCCGCTCGTAGGTGTGCGCGCCGAAGAAGTCACGCTGGCCCTGGATCAGGGCCGCGGGCAGGCGCTCGGCGCGCAGCCCGTCGTAGTAGGCCAGCGCGGTCGAGAAGCCGGGCGCCGGAATGCCCAGCTCGGCGGCCTTCGACACCACCCGCCGCCACGAGTCCTGCGCCAGGGTGAGCGCGTCGGCGAAGTAGGGGGCGGCGAGCAGCGTGACCGGCTTGTCCTGCGCCGCGTACGCCTCGCGGATGCGGTCGAGGAAGACGGCGCGGATGATGCAGCCGCCCCGCCAGATCGTGGCCAGCGCGCCGAGGTCGAGGTCCCAGCCGTACTCGGCGCTGCCGACCCTGAGCTGGTCGAATCCCTGGGCGTAGGCGACGATCTTCGAGGCGTACAGCGCTCGCCGCACGTCCTCGGCGAACTCGTCGCCGACGGCCCCCGCGGGCACGCCCGACGGGCCCGGCAGACCGCGCGCGGCCTCCCGCAGGTCCGCGTGGCCGGACAGGGAGCGGGCGAACACCGCCTCGGCGATGCCGCTCACCGGAACGCCCAGGTCCAGCGCGATCTGCACCGTCCACCGGCCGGTGCCCTTCTGCTCCGCCCGGTCGGCGATCACGTCGACGAGCGGCTTGCCCGTGGTCGCGTCGACCTGGCGCAGCACCTCGGCGGTGATCTCGATCAGGTACGAGGACAGCTCGCCCTCGTTCCACTCCGCGAAGATGTCCGCGAGCTCCGCCGGGGTCCGGCCGAGTCCCTGCCTGAGCAGATCGTAGGCCTCGGCGATGAGCTGCATGTCGGCGTACTCGATGCCGTTGTGCACCATCTTCACGAAGTGCCCGGCGCCGTCGGGGCCGATGTGCGTGCAGCAGGGCACGCCGTCCACCTTCGCCGCGATGTCCTCCAGCAGCGGGCCCAGCGCCTGGTACGACTCCTTCGAGCCGCCGGGCATGATGCTCGGCCCGAGCAGCGCGCCCTCCTCGCCGCCGGAGACCCCCGCGCCGACGAAGTGGATGCCGCGCTCGCGCAGCGCCGCCTCGCGCCTGCGCGTGTCCAGGAAGTGCGCGTTCCCACCGTCCACGAGCATGTCGCCCGGCTCCAGCAGGGGGGCGAACTCCTCGATCACCGCATCGGTGGGCGCACCCGCCTTGACCATGATCAAAATACGCCGGGGCCGCTCCAGAGCGGCGACGAAATCCTCCGGAGTCTCGCAGGGGACAAAGGTTCCCTCGTCCCCGTATTCCTCGATCAGTGCCTTGGTCCTGTGCTGGGACCTGTTGTGTACCGCTACCGAGTGCCCGTGCCTGGCCAGGTTGCGGGCGAGGTTCGCCCCCATCACGGCCAGTCCTGTCACACCGATCTGAGCCTGAGTCATCTCTGACACTCCTTTGTCGTGTCCAAGGATGCCAGTCTGCACCCACCGCCGATCAAAGCCGTCAAGAGGTCCCGGGAGAGAGGATCCCGGCGCCGTACGGATCCGCGAACCGCCCGTTTCCACGGGGTTTCCGCGTCCGGGCGGAACGGAGAGGAGGAGACCCGAGCCCGACGCGAGGCCGTAAGGGCCTTTGGGGACGGTGGCGGGTCAGGGACACCGGAGCCCGGGAATCCCCTGGAGGCCAGCGACGGAACAGGAGCAGGGAGCCCGGCGCGGAGCCGGGAGTCGCTCGGGGATCAGTGGCGGAACAGGGTTCCGGGGGCCTCCGAGCCGAGGACCCCGCCCAGGCAGCGATAGGTCCGCGCACCACCCTGGAACTGCTCCTTCGAGGGCGGCAGTATCATGCTCCGCCACCTGGCCTGCCCGATCCTGCGGGCGTCGCCGTACCGGGAGGCGAGCATGATCCGCGTCGTGCACACCTTCTTCACCGTCGGATGCCGCTCCAGGGCCGCCAGATCGTGGGTGAGGGAGTCCTGCGGCAGCGGGGCGATCGCGAACGTCTCCCACAAGTGGGACTCCTCGCAGCCGATCCGCTTGGTCGTGGCGTCGTCCGCGATCGCGACGAGGCTGCCCCAGCACTCGGGCTCCGCCACGCACGCGGCTCCCGCGCCCGCCACCGCCGCGGCGGGGCAGGCGGCCGTGACCGTGGCCACCTCGGGGACCTCGCGGGCCGCGGACGCGTCCGCCTCCGGGGCCGCGTTCCCGTCCTCGCCGGCGTTCTGGAGGGCCTGCGGGCCGGACCGCTGCCCGGTGGACGGGGTCTGGTCGCGGTTCTCGATGTACATGAGCCCGACCCCGGCCATCAGCAGGATCGCGAAGGCCACGGCCACCGCGACGAAGACCCGCACGTTCGACGAGGAGGGATGCGCCGGGGCCGCCGCGGGCGACCGGGTGCTGGAGAGCCCCTTCAGGCCCGGTGACGTCAGGTGCGACCGCGCCGCCTCCCCGCCCGGCCCGCCCCGCGCCGCCGGCGTGCCGTACGGCGACGCGTACGGGGGCTCGGCGTACGGCGGCGTGCGTGCCGGGCCCGCGACCGGAGCCGGGGGAGAGGCCGGAGCCGAGGGAGAGGGGGGAGAGGCGGCGGGACGCGGTGCAGGGGACCGGCGGGCCGGACCGCCCCTCTCCAGGCGCAGGTCCGTGAGGGCGTCGCGCAGCGCGGACACCGAGGGGGTGCGCCGCGCCGGGTCGGTGGCCATGGCCTCCCTGAGCACGGCGGTCAGCTCCGGTGGCACCCCCGGGATCTCGGGGACGGGCAGGCGGTGCAGGGCCATGATGACCGCGATGTTGACCACGCCGCTCTCGGGAAAGCGCGGCGGGCGCCCGGAAAGCAGCGCGTACAGCGTGGCGGCGAGAGAGTAGACGTCGCCCGCGGCGGCGGGTTCGGTCAGCTCGAACGCCTCGGGCGGGGCGTAGGCCGGGGTGAGGGACTCCCGGGTCACCGACGCCTCGCCGCCCGAGGACGGCATGGTGGCCAGGCCGAAGTCGGAGAGCACCACGTTGCCGTACCGGTTGATCAGGATGTTGGCGGGCTTGATGTCGCGGTGCAGCACCCCGGCGGCGTGCGCGGCCGACAGCGCGTCGGCGATCTTGATGCCGATGTCGGCGACCTCGGCCGGCGGCAGCCGCTTCTCGGCCCGCATCCGGTCCAGCAGCGACCCGCCGGGACACAACTCCAGGACCATGTACGGCCGGCCGTCGGGCAGGACCCCCGCGTCGTAGACATGGGCGACGTGCGGGTGGCCGGAGAGGGCGCCGGCCGAGGTCACCTCACGCATGAAACGGCGCCGGTCCCGTTCGGAGACCAGCACCCGGTTGTCCACCTTGAGCGCGACCTCGCGCTCCACCGCCAGCTGCCTGGCCCGGTAGACGATCCCGAAGCCGCCCTGGCCGAGCACCCCGGACACCTCGTAGCCCGGTACCGCAAAGGCGCCGGATTCGGCCACCTGCCACCTCCTGAAGATGAGCGGCAGATTACCGGAGTTTGATCGGCTAATTGGGGACGTATTCCCTTATGCCTGATCAGGCAAGTGACGTTCGTGACCGGTGGAATGCTCGTCGCCGAGTTCCGCCAGGAGCGCGTCCCAGCGGGCGCCGACGGTGTCGAGACCGTAGCCGGAGGCCGTGAGCACGGCGTTCCCGCCGAGCTCGCGGCGCAGTTCCCGGTCCTCGATCAACCGGCGGAGCGCCTCCGCGAGCGCCGCGGGCTTCCTCCCCGGGACCAGCAGCCCGTTGTGCTCGTGGACGATCACCTCCCCGGGGCCGTGCGGGCAGTCGAAGCTCACCACCGGCACGCCCTTGCTCATCGCCTCCAGGATCGTCATGCTGAACCCCTCGTAGCGCGAGCTGACGACGTGGATGGACGACCTGGCCAGCTCCACGCCGATCTCCGGCGAGCTGCCCATGAGCAGCATCGTGTCCGACAGCCCGGCCTCCTCGATCCTGTCGCGGAGCCTTCGCTCGGCCCCGGCCCTGCCGCGCCCGTAGAGGCGCAGCACCCAGTCGGGATGCGCCTCCGACACCGGCTTCCACGCCTTGACCAGCAGGTCGAAGCCCTTGGCGTGCACCATCCTGCCGATGGCGATCACCACCTTCTCGTCCAGCTTCGAGATGTCACCGGCCAGCGCGGTCACGGCGTTCGGGATGTGCAGCAGCCGTCCCGGGGGCGCCTTCAGCGCTCTGCGGTAGTGCTCCAGGTCCGCCTGGGTGAGGGTGACGAAGGCGTCCAGCCTGCCGTAGCGCCGCTTGATGAGCCGGACGACCTCCGGCGCGTGCAGGTCGAGGGCCACGTGCTCCTGGCCGACGGTGATGACGCCCGGCGGCGCGAACAGCGCGGTGATCAGGTTGAACCCCGGCCGGGTGGAGATCAGGACGCCGGAGCGCATGGACCGCAGGAAGCGGACCATGAGCAGGTCCGTCCGGAGCGAGACCGCCCGGTGGACGTTCTCCTGCCTCGGGATCAGGACGCTCGGCAGCCGCGACAGCAGCCGTGCCACCGGCCCCCGCCGTCCGGTCCTGTCGTCGAGGAACGACACCCGCACGCCCGGCGGGATGGGGAAGAACGGCTCCTTCGCCGTCCGGACCACGCTGACGATCTCAACGTCGCGTTCGCGCGCCAGGTGCCCCGCCAGGTTGAGCACGGTCCTGATCGTGCCGCCCATCCCGTACGCGTGCTGCAGCAGGATACGGACCGTTCCGGTGTCGGGGGCCGGAGCGCGCCGCGCCCGCCTCGCGTTGCGGGCCCGCAGCAACCGGAGCGCCGCGCGCCTGGCGTGTCCGCGTATCTTCGCCGACGTCCCCGAGATCCCCGGCATCCTGAGAGCCCCCGCCCCTCGCTCTCTCCCTCACTTTCCCGGAGCGGCTTTCCCCGAAGCACGCACGTCACGACATCCTGCTCACCGTCCGGTGAGCTGTTTGTCCTCCCGGTGCTCTTGATTTACCGTCGCCCGTCGCCTGCTGTTCGCTGTTCGTCATTCGCCGAAACGAGACAGCCGGCCGCGTACGCGAGCGTGGCGCAGCGCCCACGCGAACAGGCCGAGCGTGGCGACGAGGTAGACGGCGTCCAGCAGTGCCGCCCAGGCGAGGCTCTCCCAGGGCACGGCGCCGCCGTTCAGCACGGTTCGCATGCCCGTGAAGACGTGGGTCGCGGGCATGAACTCCGCGATGGCCTGGAGAGGGCCGGGAAGCGTCTCGACGGGGTAGAAGATGCCGGCCAGCGGCTGTGCCACGAAGACCAGGGACCAGGCGATCACCTGGGCGTTCTCGCCGAACCGCAGCACCGCGCAGATTCCCACCAGGCCGAGGGACCAGCCCATCACCAGCAGCAGCGCCATGAACGGCACCATCCCCGCGCCCATGCTCGTCACGCCGAAACCGTAGAGGCCGAGCGCCAGCCCCGACATGATCGCGACGGCGAAGACGACCTTGCCGAACGAGAACACGATCAACCCGATCACGTACTCGACATTGGAAAGCGGGCTGACCTGGACGTTCAGTAAGTTCCTGCTCCAGATGTCCTCGAGGAACGCTATCGATATCTCGTTGCTGGCCTTCTGGAGCACCTGCCACAGCAGGACCGCGCCGAGCAGGAAGGCGGCGATGAACGGCACGCGCTGCGACTGCAGGAACAATGTCACGAAGCCCCAGACGAACAATTCGATCGTGGGCCAGAAGACGATTTCGAACATCCGGATCGGGCTGCGGCGCAGCGCCGCCAGGTCGCGGAAGACCACACCGCTGATCCGCCGCCTGCGCGCGGCCAGGCTGAGCGGAGGAAGGGTTATCGTCATGATCGCGCCACCTTGAGAAAGACCTCTTCCAGATCCTGCGCGCCGTAGACGCCGGTGAGTTCGGTGGTGCTTCCGCTGGCCACGATCCGACCCTCGGACATGAAATGGATGCGGTGACACATCCGCTCCACCTCCTGCATGTTGTGGGACGTGATGAGCATCGCGCGCCCGCTCTCGACGGCCACCCGGACGAGCAGATTGCGAATCCGGTCGCCGGCGTCGGGGTCGAGGTTGGCGGTGGGCTCGTCGAGGATGAGCAGGCTCGGCTCGTTGATCAGGGCCTTGGCCAGCTGCACACGCGTGCGCTGGCCGGAGGAGAGTTCCATCACGCGGCGCCGGCGCAGCGGTCCCAGGTCCAGCAGCTCGATGACCTCCTCCACCCGGACCTTCGGCTTCCGCACCCCGTACAGCCGGGCGAAGGCGTCGAGCACCTCACGCACGTGCAGGACGCCGGGAAGGTCGACGTAACTCGCGGCGAAGTTGATCTGGCTGAGCACCTCGGTCCGGTTGCCGGCGAGATCCAGGCCGAACATGTGGATGCTTCCGCTGTCGGGCGTGATCAGCCCGAGGAGCATGTGCAGGGTCGTCGACTTGCCCGCGCCGTTGGGGCCGAGCAGGCCGACGATCTGGCCCGCTTCGACGGTGAGGCTCACCTCCTGGACGGCAGCCACCGAGCCGAACCTCTTCGCCAGCGCCACGGCCTCAAGAATCACCACCACGCCAGCGTGCGGGCCGCCACCCCCTCCGGGCAATCGGTTTTCCCCCGGTGGCGCGGTTGATTTGACGACGCGGGTCGGGGTTCATAAAGTTCACCAGCACCCGAGGGAGACGGCGGTGACGCCGGGGCCTCGGAACCCTCTCTGACGATCTTTCTCCTTACGGGATCTTTGTCCCCAAAGAGGTCCGATTCGACATGAATCGGACGATCAAGTAAGTTAGACGGGTTGCCCCGAAAGGGGAGGCGGTAAATTCTGAAACAGGTAAGCCGGATCGGGTCGGTTTGACACGAAAAAGCGGGCCTGAAAGAATAAAGGCACAACGAAAGAACAGAATAAAACAGAACGAACGCCCCGGAGTTCTGCCGGACCACTTGGTCGGGTCAGGGTGATGGTGTACGCGTCCGTTTCTTGAGAACTCAACAGTGTGTTAAAAGCCAGTGCATGAAGC
>NZ_JBRIQO010000023.1:0-183552 GCF_052983175.1 Streptosporangium sp. G12
GAGGAGAGCCGGCGCAGGGAGATGTGGCTGCAGGCCTCGGCGGAGGTCACCACCAGCCTGCTGTCGGGCGCCGAACCCAGCCGGGTGCTCACGCTGATCGCGCGGCGGGCTCGGCAGATGGCCGGAGCCGACATCGCGGCGGTCCTGCTGCCGGACGAGACCGGGCGGGTCCTGCGGGTCGTTGTCGCCGACGGCGAGAACCACGGGCGGGTGGTGGACGCGGAGGCCCCGATCGCCGGGTCCCTGGCGGGCCTGGCGTTCACCGGCGGTGAGCCGGTCACGGTCACCGACCCGGCCGAGACCGAGGTCTCGATCGTGATCGCCGAGTACGTCTCGCTCGGCCCGGTGGCCGCGGTGCCGTTCGGCGCGGCGGGAGGGGTTCGGGGCGTGCTGTCGCTGGGCAAGCGTCAGGGCCGCGTCCCTTTCAACCGGGCGGAGATACGCACCCTGCATTCCTTCGCGGGCCAGGCCGCGATCGCCCTGGAACTGGCGGAGAGGCGGATGGACGCCGAGCGGCTGGGACTGCTGGAGGACCGCGACCGGATCGCCAAGGACCTGCACGACGTGGTGATCCAGCGGCTGTTCGCGGTGGCCATGACGCTGATGAGCACGGTACGGCTCGTCGATCGGCCCGAGGCCTCAGAGCGGCTGCGTAACGCGATCGACGAGCTGGACGAGACCATCCGGCAGATCCGCTCGACCATCTTCGCCCTGCAGACCCCCGGCGACGACGACGCCGGCCTGCGCGCCCAGATCGTCGCCCTGGTGGAGGGCGCGCGCGGCCACCTCGGCTTCATGCCGGGCCTGATCATGGAAGGACGGCTGGACACCGGGGTTCCCCCGGAGATCGCCGAGCACCTGCCGGCGGTACTGCGCGAGGCGCTGTCCAATGTGGTGCGGCACGCCAGGGCCTCCGAGGTGGACGTGTCGGTGGAACTCGGCGAGGAGCGGCTCGTCCTCACCGTGACGGACGACGGCGCCGGCCTTCCCGCCGACGGCAGGCGCAGCGGGCTGCGCAACCTCCAGACACGGGCCGAGGACCTCGGCGGGTTCCTCGGCACCGGGACACCGGAGGGGGGCGGCACCCGGCTGGTGTGGAGCGTCCCGCTCGAGCGGAAGGGTGACGGTTCGCGGGACACCGGGTGACCCCCGGGGCACCGGCTCCCCCCCCGCCGGTCGGGCGCGGAGCCGTCGCCGCTCAGGGACGGAACCTCCGCCGTTCAGGAAGGAGCCGTCGCCGGTCGGGGACGGAGGCGCCGTCAGTTCCGCCGATGGGCCTTCAACCGGGCCGACAGGGCGGCCGCCTGGGTGCGGCGGTCCATGCTGAGCTTGGCCAGCAGGTTGGAGACGTAGTTCTTGACGGTCTTCTCGGCGAGATGCATCCGCTCGCCGATCTGCCGGTTGGTCAGGCCCTCGCCGATCAGCTCCAGGATCTGCCGCTCCTGATCCGTCAGCGCCTCCAGGGGGTCCTTGCGGGTGGCCTGCTCGCGCAACCGCGCCAGCATGGCCGAGGTCGTCTGCGGGTCCAGCAGCGACTGGCCGCCCGCCACCGTGCGCACGGCGCCGACCAGGTCCGAGCCGTGGATCTGCTTGAGCACGTAGCCGGACGCGCCGGCCATCACCGCGTTGAACAGGGCCTCGTCGTCGGCGAACGAGGTCAGCATCAGGCAGGCCAGCCCCGGCACCCTGGAGCGGACCTCGCGGCACACGTCCACCCCGCTGCCGTCGGGCAGGCGCACGTCCAGGACGGCGACGTCCGGCCGCAGCGCCGGGATGCGGGCCACCGCGGACTCGGCGGTCCCCGCCTCGCCGATCACCTCGATGTCGCCTTCGGACTCCAGCAGCGCGGCCACGCCCCGCCGTACCACTTCGTGATCGTCGACCAGGAACACACGAATCATGACTCGAACGCTAGTCCCCTCGTGACCTCACAGGTAGGGACCAAGGTCCCTGGTGTCGCCCCCGCGCGGCCGTACGCGCTCAGGGGGCGTGCCGGATGCGGCGGCCGGTGATCTCGGCGGGGACTATCGTGACGTACAGCTCGCGGTCGCCGCCCGCCCAGGCCCGGACACCGGAGGCCTCCGCGGCGGCATGCTCCTCGGCGGAGGAGACGTGGTGGGCGCCGCCCCGGACGAGCACGCTCCAGCCCGCGCGACCGGCCTCGTCGATCCGGTCGACCTCGAAACCGATCTTGAGCTCCACGCCCCGGACACCCGTGCGCAGGTTGTCGTCGAGCGGCCCGCCGAAGGCGGTACGGAAGATGATCGAGCCCTCGCGCATCACGTAGTTGACCGGCAGGATCGCCGGTCCTCCCGGATCGTTGAAGGCCACCCGGCCCACCCCGCCGGGGGAGAGCAGCCGCAGGCACTCCTCCTCCGTCAGCCTCTCCAGCAGGGACCCGGCGGCGGGACGGCCGCGACCGGGCGGCAGGTTCGCCGCCGCGCCCAGCAACTCCTCGACGCCGACCTCCAGGGCGGACGCCAGCCGGCTCACGGTCTCCGCCGCCGGCGAGGCCGCGCTCTCCTCCAGGTAGCCCACGTACCCGATGTCGACCCCGGCCCGGTCGGCCAGCTGCTCGCGGCTCAGACCCAGGGAGTCACGCAGCCGGGCCACCCGCCTGCCCAGGTCACCGGGGGTCGCTATGCGTTCGGTCATGACATCTCCCAACGAGAAGGTGAGGACGGTGGCGAGTGGTCCCATTCCATCGCGACGGCGGGTCCCGAGGCAGGGGCCGAGGTCCCTGGAAAGCGGGTCTTTCGTCCACGGCCGGGAGCGCGGGAACACGCCGGAGCGCGATCCCGCCCGCGGCTCCGCGAGCTTTCCCTAGAAACCCAGGTCGCTCAGTCCCGGATGGTCGTCCGGGCGGCGTCCCAGAGGCCAGTGGTACCTGCGGTCCGCCTCCGCGATCGGAAGGTCGTTGATGGACGCGTGCCTCGCGCGCATCAGCCCCTCCTCGTCGAACTCCCAGTTC
This sequence comes from Streptosporangium sp. G12, assembly GCF_052983175.1. Lineage (NCBI taxonomy): Bacteria > Bacillati > Actinomycetota > Actinomycetes > Streptosporangiales > Streptosporangiaceae > Streptosporangium > Streptosporangium sp. G12. The sequence goes on from NZ_JBRIQO010000023.1 coordinate 2,972, forward strand.
TCGTTGCCGTAGGAGCGGAACCAGTTGCCGGAGTCGTCGTGGCACTCGTAGGCGAAACGCACGGCGATGCGGCTCCCGTCGAAGGCCCACAGTTCCTTGACGAGCCGGTACTCCAGCTCCCTGGTCCATTTGCGCCGGAGAAACGCGACGATCGCGTCCCGCCCGTCGACGAACTCCGCGCGGTTCCTCCAGCGGGAGTCCGGGGTGTAGGCCAGGGCGACCTTCTCCGGGTCGCGGGTGTTCCACCCGTCCTCCGCCAGCCGGACCTTCAGGACGGCGGTTTCGAGGGTGAAGGGCGGGACCGGCGGACGTGTCATGTCACCATCTCCATGGTCGTGCTTCGTGCGACGGAGGCACCCGAAAAAGCGTGCCTCCATTCCGGAGGGCCGCACCACCTCGGTTCGTTCCGGACGCGGGTGCCGCCGCCCGATCCGGCGTGGCCACCTTCGTGCACGGTACGGAACCCGCGGGTCGCGTACGGGTTCCGGTGCGCGTGTCCGGGGGCTTCTTGGTGTCGCGGTGCCCTTCCCGTGGCCCGTCGCGGGGTGGGCGTGACCGTGCTTCCCGGAGCGGGCGTGACCGTGCTTCCCGGCTCCGGAGGCCGGGGGGAGTCGTGCGTGTCGCCCGGCCCGTTCGTCGACACCTCAGTTAGGTTAGGCTAACTTGAAGCGTGTGCCTCCTCCCGTAAAGAGCGCGTATCTCCCCAAACGGCTGGCCGGTCTGTGCCTGCTCGGCGGCCTGCTGCTGCTCGCCGTGCTGGGCAGTATCGTGATCGGCGCCAAGCAGATCCCGCTCGACCAGGCCCTGTCCGGAGTGTTCTCCCCGGACGGTTCGGAGGGCGCCCTGATCATCCAGGAGCTGCGGCTGCCGCGCACGCTGCTGGGGGTGGCCGTCGGGGCGGCGCTCGGACTGGCGGGCGCGCTCATGCAGGCACTGACCCGCAACCCCCTCGCCGAACCCGGCCTGCTCGGCGTCAACGGCGGTGCCGCGGTGGCGGTCGTGACGGTGATCGGCCTGTTCCGGGTGGACGACGTCCTCGTCTACGTGTGGGCGGCGTTCCTCGGGGCCGCCGGAGCCGCGCTGCTGGTCTACCTGGTCGGGTCGCGCGGCCGTTCCGGCGCCACCCCCGCGCGGCTGGTCCTGGCGGGCGCCGGGATCAACGCGGTGTTCAGCTCGCTGACGGCGGGGATGATGCTGCTCAGCCCGCGCAGTTTCAACAGCTTCCGTTTCTGGCAGGTGGGCTCGCTGTCCGGGCGCGACCTCGCCGTCTTCGTCCAGATCGGCCCGTTCCTGCTGGCGGGGACGGTGCTGGCGCTCTGCCTGGCGCGCCCGCTCAACGCCCTGGCCCTCGGGGAGGACACGGGGCGGGCGCTGGGTGCCCGGCCGGGCCGGACACGGGCGCTGGGGGCGCTGGCGGTCGTGGTGCTGTGCGGTGCCGCCACGGCGGCGGTGGGGCCGATCGCGTTCGTCGGGCTGGCGGTGCCCTTCGTGGTCCGGGCGCTGGTCGGTCCCGACCAGCGCTGGGTGCTGCCGTACTCGCTGCTGCTGGCGCCGGTGCTGATGCTCGCCGCCGACATCGCGGGACGTGTGGTCGCGGCGCCCGGTGAGCTGGAGACGGGCATCGTCACCGCGTTCCTGGGCGCTCCCCTCCTGGCACTGATGGTCCGTCGCGGAAGGGTTCCCCAGCTGTGAGCATGAGTCGTGTCCTGCGGGTCGGGACGGTGTCCCTGCGGTGGGAGCCGCGCGTCGTCGTGGTGTGCGCCGTGCTGGTGGCCGCCACCCTGGGGGCGGCCGTGTCCGTGGTCGGCAGCGGTGAGTTCCCCATCTCCTTCACCGAGGTGGTGGGGGTGCTGACCGGGCAGGGGGACCGGGCCACGGAGTTCATCGTGCTCACGCTGCGCCTGCCCAGGGCGATCACCGGCCTGCTCGCCGGTGCGGCGCTCGGCCTGAGCGGGGCCGTCTTCCAGAGCATCACGCGCAACCCGCTGGGCAGCCCCGACATCATCGGGTTCACCACGGGGTCGGCCACCGGCGCGCTGCTGCAGATCCTCGTCGTCGGCGGCGGCGCCGTCGCCATCGCGGCCAGTTCCGTCCTCGGCGCGGTGCTGACCGCGCTCGCCGTCTACCTGGTCGCCTACCGGGGCGGGGTGCACGGCTACCGGCTGGTCCTGGTGGGGGTCGCCGCGGCCGCGATGCTCGAGGCGCTCAACGCCTACCTCGTCACCCGCGCCGAGTTGCGCGAGGCGTACGAGGCGGCGTTCTGGCTCACCGGCAGCCTGAACGGCAGGGGCTGGCAGCATGCGTGGCCGCTCGCCGTGGCCGTGGCGGTGCTCGTACCGGTCGTGCTGGCCCTCGGGAGGCGGCTGCGGATGGGCGAGCTCGGGGACGACGCGGCGCAGGCGCTCGGCGTGCCGGTCCAGCGGACGCGCGCCGTGCTCGTGGTGGTCGGGGTGGGGCTGGTGGCGGTGGCGACCGCGGCGGTGGGGCCCGTCCCGTTCGTCGCGCTGGCCGCGCCGCAGCTGGCGCGCGGGCTCACCGGCAGGCCCGGCACGCAGCTCGTACCGGCCGCGCTGATGGGCGCCGCGCTGCTCGTGTTCAGTGACCTGGTGACGTTGCACCTGCCGGTCGCGGTGCCGGTCGGCGTGGTCACCGGGGTGCTCGGCGGCGTCTACCTGGTCTGGCTGCTGTCGACCGAGGGGATGAGAGGGCGGGCGTGAGGGACTCGCGTTTCGCGGTGACGGCGTGCCGGACGTCCTGGCCGGCCGAGGGGCGAGAGATCGCGTGTCCGGGATCGTCTGGGTTGTCATGAGACGCGCGTTGACGAGTGAACCCTCCTAAATTAGGTTAGCCTTACCTGACTTAAGGGGAGTTCCGTGCTGACCAGGGAAGAACTGCACCGTTCGCTGACAGAACTGCTGGGAGAGCAGGTAGAGGCACACGACAACCTCATCGAGCTGGGCATGGACTCGATCCAGCTGATGGGGCTGACCGGCCGCCTGCGCCGCCTCGGCGTCGAGGTCGGCTTCGCCGAACTCGCGCGGCGGCCCACGCTGGCCGAGTGGTGGGAACTGCTCGACGAGCGCGGCGCCATCGCACCGCATCCGCTTCCGGCCCCCACCCCCGTCCCCGTCCCCGGCTCCGTCCTCGACGGCGCTTCCGGCGCCGGCCTCGGCACGCGGCGGGAAGCCGCGGAGCCGGACGACGGGCCGTTCCCCCTCGCGCTCATGCAGCACGCCTACTGGATCGGCCGCGACTCCGGCCAGTCGCTCGGCTCCGTCGCCGCGCACCTCTACGTGGAACTCGACGGACGTGAGATCGACCCCGCCCGGCTGGAGGCGGCCGTCGTGGCGCTCGTCGAGCGGCATCCGATGCTGCGGGCCGCGATCTCCGACGACGGGACCCAGCGCGTCCTGCCGGAGCGGCCTGGACCCGCCGTCACGGTGCACGACCTGCGCGCCGTGCCGGATCCCGGTGAGGAGCTGGAACGGCTGCGCGCCGAGATGTCCACCCAGCGGCTCCCCATCGAGACGGGCCGCGTCTTCGACGCGCGGCTGAGCCTGCTGCCGTCCGGCACGGCGCGGCTGCACCTGGACGTCGACATGGTCGCCGCCGACGCGATGAGCTACCGCACCCTGCTGGCCGACCTCGCGGCGCTGTACGAGGGCGAGAGCCTGCCGCCGATCGGCTACAGCTACGCGCGCTACCTCGCCGCCGACCCGCGCGCCGAGGCCCGCGCCCGTGACCGGCGCTGGTGGGGCGAGCGGCTCGGCGAGCTGCCCGGGCCACCGGAACTGCCGGTCGTGCCGCAGCCGGGCGACCGGGTCGTCCGCAAACACCACTGGCTCGCCCCCGAGGACAGGCAGCGGCTGATCGCCCGCGCCCACCGGGAGGGCGTCACCCCCGCGATGGCGCTCGCCGCCGTCTTCGCCGAGGTGATGGGCGCCTGGTCGGCGACCCCGCGCTTCCTGCTGAACCTGCCGCTGTTCCACCGCGAGCCGATCCACCCCGACGTGGACGCCCTGGTCGGCGACTTCACCGGCTCCATCCTGCTCGAGGCCGACCTGTCGCGGGAGCTGCCGTTCACCGAGCGCGCCCGCGAGCTGCAGGCGCTGCTGCACACGGCCGGCGAGCACAGCGACTACTCCGGCCTGGAGGTGCTGCGCGACCTGTCGCGGGCGCGGGGCGAGCAGGTGCTCGCGCCGATCGTCTACACCAGCGCGCTCAACCTCGGCGAGCTGTTCGGCGACCGGGCGCGGCGCAGCTTCGGAGAGCCGGAGTGGATCATCTCCCAGGGGCCGCAGGTGCTCCTCGACGCCCAGGTCACCGAGGTCTCCGGCGGGCTGCTGCTGAACTGGGACGTGCGCGACCCCGCCTTCCCCGACGGCGTCGCCGACGCGATGTTCGCCGCCTACACGGGCGCGATCACCCGCCTCGGCGCGCCGGACGCCGACTGGGCCGAGCCGCTGCGGATCGGCGCCTCGCCGGACCAGCTGCGCCTGCGGCACGAGCTCAACGCCCAGCCGGCGCTGCCCGCGCGGACGCTGCACGAGGAGTTCTTCGCGCGGGCGCGCCGCACCCCCGGCCTCGCGGCGCTGCACTGGGGCACCGGTGACGCCGGCGGCACGCTCACGTACGGCGAGCTGGCCGACCGCGCCCTGCGCGTCGCCGCCCATCTCGTGGAGCGGGGGGTGCGGCCGGGAGACCGGGTCTCCGTCGAGCTGCCCAAGGGGCCCGACCAGGCGGTGGCGGTGCTCGGCACGCTGGCGGCCGGGGCCGCGTACGTGCCCGTCGGGGCGGGGCAGCCCGCCGCCCGGCGGGAGAGGATCCTCAAGACGGCCGGGGTCGCGGTCTCGCTCACCTCGGCCGTGACGCACCCCGCCCCGCTGGACGGGCCGGTGCCCGTCCCCCCCGACCAGGTCGGCTACGTGCTGTTCACCTCGGGCTCGACCGGGGAGCCCAAGGGCGTCGAGGTCTCGCACCGGGCCGCGATGAACACGATCGGCGACCTGGTCGAGCGGTTCTCGATCGGTGAGGCGGACGTGTCGCTCGCCGTGTCGGCGCTCGACTTCGACCTGTCGGTGTTCGACCTGTTCGCCCTCTGGTCCCGCGGGGGCGCCGTGGCGATCCCCCTGGAGGACGACCGCCGTGACGCCACCCGCTGGGCCGAACTGGTCGGGCGGTGGTCGGTGACCGTGCTGAACTGCGTGCCGTCGGTGCTGGAGATGCTGCTGCAGACCGGCCCCGCGCCCAGCCTGCGGCTGGTCCTGCTCGGCGGCGACTGGGTCGGCACGCACCTGCCCGCGCTGCTGCGGGAACGCTCGCCGGGGGCCAGGTTCGTCGCACTCGGCGGCACGACGGAGACCGCCATCCACTCGACCGTGATCGAGGTCGACGGCGAGGTGCCCGCCGACTGGACGGCGATCCCGTACGGCGTGCCGCTGCGCGGGGTGGCCTGCCGGGTCGTGGACGAGGCCGGGCGCGACCGCCCCGACTGGGCGCAGGGCGAGCTGTGGATCGGCGGCGCGGGCGTCGCGGACGGCTACAGCGGCGACGCCGAGCGCACCGCCGACCGTTTCGTCGTCCACGAGGGCACCCGCTGGTACCGGACCGGGGACATGGCCCGCTACCGGCCCGACGGCACGCTGGAGTTCCTCGGGCGACGCGACCACCAGGTGAAGGTGCGCGGGTTCCGGATCGAGCTCGGCGAGGTCGAGACCGCGCTGGAGAACCACCCCCGGGTACGCCGCGCCGTCGGCCTGCTCGCCGACTCGCGGCTGGCCGCCGCGGTCGTGCTCGCCGAGGAGGCGGGGGAGACCGGGACCGAGGAACTGCTCGCCCACGTACGGGAGCTGCTGCCCCCGCACATGGTCCCGGACCTGCTGGTGACCCTGGACGCGCTGCCGCTCACCGCGAACAACAAGGTGGACCGCAGGGCGCTCGCCGCCCTCGTCACCGCGGCGGCCGGGGAGACGGGCGCGCCCTACACCGCCCCGGGCAGCGCGCTGGAGCGGGTGCTGGCCCGGATCGTCGGCCAGGTGCTCGGCGTGCCGAGGGTCGGCGCGCACGACGACATCTTCGCGCTCGGCGGCGACTCGGTGCTGGCCACCACCGTCATCGCGCGGCTGCGCGAGGCGCTCGACGCCTCCTCGCTCCCGCTGCGCGCGCTGTTCACCGAGCGGACCGTGTCACGCGTCGCCCAGCGGTTCACCGAGCTCGAGGAGACCCCCGGCAGGCTGGAGGCGGTCGCCGAGATCTGGCTCATGGTCGAGGGCATGTCCGAGGACGAGCTCACCGAGCGCCTGGGCGCCGGAGAGCCCGGCCGGTAGGACCTGGTTACCGCCTCGGGCCGGGGCGGCACGCGCCCATGTTCGCCGTCGAGAACGGCTCGCAGACTGCCTGCGTGGTGTTCCTGGCGGCGGACCGGGCGTGCACGGGCCACGCCACGACGTGGTCACCGGTCTACTCCGCGCCCGGCAGCGCGTGGTGGACCCACAACGTCACCGTCTCGGCCACCCGCACCCACTGACCGGCGGTCCTTGCTACGGCTCAGCCTCCACCCGGTGCTGGATCGCCGGGCCGTGGTGGACGCGGACCTGTTGGTATGGAACTGCAAGTCCGGCGGTCCCAACGGCCGGCTGCGTGGCGACAACCTCGGGTCGGGCATCGCGGCCGCCCGCGTCATCTCCGCCTGGACCCTCAACGGCACCACGAACACCTCGAGCTGGTCCAGGCGGCCCTCGTTCTCCAGCAGCCTGGAAGGCGGAAACAGAGCCGGCTACGACGACGAGGCCGGCCCCGCCGGCTGGTGCGCAAAGGAGGAGCAGCTCGTACACCGGGTCGCCGGCATGGCCCGCGCCTGGATCGAGCAGGGCGTGGCCGACCGGACACCCTCCCACCCACCACCAAGGGCCCCGACCGGGGGCTGCGCATGTGAGCGCAGGGGCGGACATGGTGGAGCTTTCGGAGCCTTCTGTGCGGGCGTGGGTCGGGGCGTGGTCGTCGCGGCCCGAAGCATGGCCGCCGGCTCCGCGTTCCTCGGCCCTGTGACCCGCGAGGAAACGCTTCGTGTCGCCCGGTCCAAGTACGGGTGTAAGGGCGAACGACGAAGGGAGCGAGGCTGGTGCGCCTCAACGAAGACCCTGCGGCCTTTGAGGCCTTCTATCGCCGCCACATCGATGCCGTGCTGAAGTTCGTGGTCCGGCGGGTGAGCGATCCTCACCTCGCCGCCGATCTGACGGCGGACATCTTCTTGGCGGTTCTGGATTCCGCGGACACGTACACGCCGGGGCGTGGCAGCGAGATCGCCTGGCTGTACGGCATCGCGCGCAATGTCGTGTCGGCCCAGTTTCGCAGGGCCACGCGGGAGGCGCGGGCGACCGGTCGCCTGGCGGGGCGCCGCCTGATGGACGACGACGACCTCGCGCGGATGGAGGAGCGGATCGACGCCGAGCGTCAGATGCGCAGCGCTCTGGAGGCCATGAGGGGCCTGTCCGAGGGCGAGCGCGCGGTGCTGGAGCTCATGGCGATCGATCAGCTCACCGTCACCGAGGCCGCCGAGGCGTTGGGCATCAGGCAGGTCACCGCGCGAGTCCGGCTGCACAGGGCCAGGCGTGCCCTCGAACACTTCACCTCGCCATCGGCTGTGTATTCGGAAGGACGGGCATGAGCAACTTCGAAGATCGTCTTCTCGGTGCACTCAAGGAAGAGATCACGAGCAGGAAGGCGGAGGACAAGATGACGACTGTGGCGCCGGCCCGGGACGGCTTCCGGCGGCGATCGGTGAGGTTGTCCGCCGCGGTGACGGGGGTCGCGGCGGCCACCACCGCGGTGGTGGTGGCGACCGGCGTCGTCGGCGGCCCGGCCTACGCGGTGACCAGGGGCGCCGACGGCGGGGTCAGCGTGGAGATCCACGCGTTCACCGATCCCGACGGGCTGGAGGCCGAGCTGGCCGGGGCAGGGGTCAAGGCGGTGGTGGACTACCTGCCGCAGGGGCAGACCTGCAAGCAGCCGCGGGGCACGCGAGGTGGCGGCTCCGGGCGGTTCGCCGCGAGCATCGGGCGGCAGGGCGACGGGATCAGCTTCAAGATCGAGAAGGGGCAGGTGCCAGCGGGATCCACGCTGGTGCTGACCGTCTCGAAGAGCGAGGACGGCGACGACAGGCCTCCGTTCGCGACCACGCTGCAGATCGTCCAGGGTGCGGTGTCGCAGTGCGAGCCCACCTCGATGCCGGTGCCGGCTGACGGCGGTACCACGGGGAAGCCGGACCAGGGGCCCAGCTTCGACACGGGCACGGAGAAGCAGGACCAGGGCCCGAGCCTGGACAGCAAGACCGGGTGACGCCTCATGCACGGCCCGGCGGCCCCCGAGCGACGAGGGGCCGCCGGGCCGCGTGCTCCGATGTCCCGGGCGGGTTCGGGCAGTTTGGGTTGCTTGCCCTTGAGCTTGCCGTTCTTCGGGGCAGTTGTTGACGTCACCGATGACCAGCCTGGGTAACCCGCTGCGAGCTGCGCCATGATCTTGACAACACACCTGGCGCAACCGAGATAATTCAGCCGCCCGACAAATAAACCAAGCATTCTAGAGCTTCGCCCCCGGACACGGCCGGTGCCGAGGGCCTCGGATTCATCTGCGCGACCAGCTCGCCGCCGGCCATCTGGTCGCGCCCCCTGCCGACCAACCGCGCCACCTGACCCTCACCCGACAACCCCCGGAGGAACGATGCCCCTCGTCGCCGGGGTCGACTCGTCGACCCAGTCGTGCAAGGTCGTCATCCGCGACGCAGAGACCGGGAAGCTGGTGCGCGAAGGTCGCGCACCGCACCCCGTCGGCACCGCCGTGCCGCCGGCCGCGTGGGAGGCCGCACTGTCCGACGCGGTCGCACAGGCCGGCGGACTGGACGACGTGGCGGCTGCCTCGATCGCCGGGCAGCAGCAGGGCATGGTGTGCCTGGACGAGGGTGGCGCGGTGGTCCGGGACGCCGTGCTGTGGAACGACACCCGCTCGGCCGGCGCCGCCGCCGACCTGATCTCGGATCTCGGCGGTGGCGAGGCGGGACAGCGAGCATGGGCGGAGGCGGTCGGCCTGGTACCGGTGGCCAGTTTCACCGTCACCAAGCTGCGCTGGCTGGCCTCGGCGGAGCCGGGCAACGCCGCCCGTACAGCCGCGGTGTGTCTGCCGCACGACTGGCTGACCTGGCGGCTGTCCGGCGCACCGGGCCTCGATGCGCTGCGCACCGACCGCAGCGAGGCCAGCGGGACCGGATACTGGTCGGCCGCGACCGATGAGTACCGCCTGGACCTGCTCCGGTTGGCGTTCGGCCGCGACGACGTGCTGCTGCCGCAGGTGCTCGGGCCGACCGGTCAGGCCGGGCACCTGCGCACCGGCGCGCCGCTGGGCCCCGGCGCCGGCGACTGTGCCGCGGCGGCGCTGGGTGTCGGTGCCGAGCCTGGCGACGTGATCGTGTCGATCGGCACCTCCGGCATAGTGTCCACCGTTTCCGAGGTGCCGGCCGCGGACCCGAGCGGGATCGTGGCCGGGTACGCCGACATGACCGGCCGGTTCCTGCCGCTGGTGTGCACGCTCAACGCCGCCCGGGTGCTGGACGCGGCCGCGACCATGCTGGGAGTGGACCACGCGGGGCTGTCGGCGCTGGCGCTGTCCGCACCGCCGGGCGCCGACGGGCTGGTCCTGGTGCCCTACCTGGAGGGCGAGCGCACACCGAACCGCCCGCACGCCACCGGAGCCGTGCACGGCCTGACCCTGCGGACCTCGACCCCCGCACACCTGGCCCGCGCGGCGGTGGAGGGCATGCTGTGCGCCCTCGCCGACGGGCTGGACGCAATGATCGAGCAGGGCATGACGGTCAACCGGGTCATCCTGGTCGGAGGCGGCGCCCGCTCGGAGGCGGTGCGCCGGATCGCTCCCACAGTCTTCGGCCGCCCCGTGCTCGTCCCACCACTGGGGGAGTACGTCGCCGACGGCGCCGCCCGTCAGGCGGCCTGGGTGTTGTCGGGCGGGCAGCGACCGCCGTCGTGGACGGTCGGGCAGGTCGAGACGCACGAGGCGGACGCCGTGCCGGCGATCCGCGAACGGTACGCCGTGGCCTGCGCGAACATCCTCGATATCCCATGAGGACAATCCGGCGATTCGACGAGCCAAGCGCGGCGTACGGTCAGAGCCAGGACGATCCCCGACTTCGGAAGGTGTCGCCATGGCTGACGACAACGCGCGAGCGGAGATGGAAATCAGCCCCGTTGGCGGCGTGAGTCCATCAGGCATGTGTGTGCCATGGGCGCGAACTCCGGGTGCCGTGTCGCGATGACCCGCTCGAATGCCGCCTCGGGATTGGGAGAGTTCACGGCCATCCGGTACGCGTGCTGGGCGCCGCGCAGTGGGGACACCCTGTTTCCGCGCCGCCGCCGGCAAGAGGTCGGCGAAGGAGTCGGATTCGGCCGCACGTCGTCGCCGGCGTTCAGGCCACCACCGCATCCCCCGTCACCCCTCCGGTCGAGAGCCTTGCCTCGTCCTTCAGTCACCCTCCTCGCGGGTCAACACGAAGCGGCGGCGAAAACTTGGAGTGGCCGATCCAGGGACGGCGCCGTCGAACGGGTGTACTGGGACAGCGGGATCGCATACCTGCGCCTCGCTCGCGCCACCTTCCCGAGTCAGCGTCTGGGGGAGAGCCTCAGCACCGCTTTGCCGCGGGAGAGAGACACCACCCGTATTCCGATGCCGTTGACCGACCCCGTCGAGCGGAGGCCGAGCACCGCCTGCGAGGTCACCCCGGGCCCGGTGGCCCGCACCCGCACGGAGGTCCGGCCGAAGGAGATGGACAGCCGGGTGACGCCGAACCGGGGGCTGACCCGGAAGCGCACCGCCTTCGAAAGGGTGAGGTTGCACTTCCCGTCGTAGCACGCGCGGAGATTCGGAGCGGCGGTCTTCCCCCGCGCGGCGGCGCCCGTCGCCGGGGCGGCGGCCGCGACCGGCGCGAGGACGGCCGCTCGTGTGTCCGCCGGTGTCAGGCCGGAGTGCGCCGGTGCGGTGCCGCCGGTCAGGGCGGCGACCAGCAGGAGGGCGACGGTCGTCTGAGCCATGCTCTTCCTCTCGTCTTTCCGCCGGACTCCTCCCGGGATGGGCGGTGGCTCGCCGGCCGGGCGTCGCCGGTGGTCGTACGTTGACATGGATATGACGGGTTTGCTGTCACTCCTCACCATCTGACAGAGTCGGCCGTTTTTCCAGCCGTTCCCTCACATCGCCTTCGCCGGTTTCGCCGGGCTCACCCGGGCTCCGGTTTTCGTCGGCCCGGCGCGGCCAGGAGTCCTGGACCGGTGCGACGTTCCTCGAAGCAGGCCGGGCCCTTCGGGGCCTGTTCCTCACGCTGAGACGGCCGCTTCCGGTGACTCCTCGTCAGGCGTGCCGAATGGACGACGCCCGGTCACACGAGGCCGCCGGTGTCGCTTCCGCCGGAAAACATTGACGAGCGGAATTCGCCCTGGTGAATCCAGTGCTTCCGAAGTCATGGCCAAGGTTAATTCAGTGCTCCCGAAATCATGGCCAAATGGCGAACAACTCAATATGATCGCCGGAGAGGCTCGGTAAAAGTCCGGGCCGATCCGTTCCGGTACTGGTAAGACCGCTTATCCGAGTTTCGCGGGTCGCCGTTCCCGTGAGGCCCGACGGTTACGATCCGTGTTCTCCGGGTTCCCCGGTGGTGCGGCCTCCACCGCCTTTCCCGGGGAGACGGGCGGTGGTCTCGCGGTGATGGCCGAGGGCGCCGGCGACGACGAGGGCGGGCGTCCGCGGGGCCCGCCGCCGGATCGCGGCGCGGTCGCCGGGACGCCGATCCCGTCGGGGCGGACGAGCGGACGGGCGGACGGCCGGGGCGGCGAGGCCTGCCCGGCGGACGCGACGAGGGCCTCGTGGCAGGGACCGGGCGCCGTGTCACCCCGGGCCGACCACGCTCCGCCACCTGGCGGCCGGGGGCACGTCCTGGACCGTTCTTCCCGGCATCTCCCGGACCGATCTGGCCTGTGACCTGGGCAGGCTTGCGCATCGCCATCGATGGACCGCTCCGGCCGCGACGTCCGGGAGGGCGGGCCCGCCGGCGGGCGTCTCGTCCTCCTCCGGCGGCCGGGCCTTCCCGGCGTACGACACCGCCCGGCGCGTGGCGACCGGACCGCCCCCCCGGATCGACGCGGCGGAAGCCGGAAGGACCGCCGCGCGCCGGCCCGGGACGCGTGAAGGGCCCGGCCCCTCAAAGGGCCGGGCCCTTGGACCGGTTCGTGGTTCACACCGGGTCCGCCACGGGTGCTACCGCCACGCCGTGAAGTGCCACTTGTTGGGCTGCGACCAGGTACAGGCTGTCACCTGGTATCCCGAATCCCTGACCGCGTACCTCCAGTAGTTGCAGGTACCCGCGTCCGAGTAACCACCGTAGAACCTGCTTTCGGCGTGGGCTACACCACCAAAGGAGAGAACCGTTCCGGCGATGGCGAAGCCGGCGACGCCGACGACCACTCTTTTCACGAGACTCATGCTTTGGACCTTCCTGATAGACCCCCGCAGGGAATTGCCGCTGCCCATTGATCTTCAACCAGCGATTACCAATATGCAAGACCATCTTTGAAATTCGGCGTCCGGCGCCAAACGATCGGCGGGAAAAGGCGGGAAAAAGTAGCGGAGCGTGATCGGGCCGGAGGCGGCCGGGGTGACGTTGTGGATCGACGGCATCTCCGGTAAGAGCTCGCGCTGATCGGCAGGAGCTCATGGGCGACGCCTCGGCCGGTGTTCGCACAAGGCCTTCGGCGAGTCCGCGACGGACGGCTTCCAGTGGTTAGCCTCTGACGGTGCGCACCCGGACCGCTCTGCAGGCACTCACCCGGCATCCGCTGTCCTTCCTGCGGTCCCGGTGGCCGTGGCGATCACTGGCGTACCTGTCGTCGAGTGCCGTGCTCGGCGTCACCGTCGTCATCGTCGCGGTGTCGATCTCCTTTCTGGAATCCGTCCCGCTCATGGTCGCCGCCGGGCTGGCCGCCGCCGGTCTGCTCGTTTTACCGGTGACGGGGTTCGAGCGGTGGCGACTGCGGCTGATCGGCCTCGCCCCGCCCGCCCGCGCGCCTGACGAGCCGTGGCGCGGGGTCGGCCTGACGGTGGCCTCGCTCCTCGCGCTCTGGTGGATCGACCTGGTGGTGGTCTGCTTCACCGTCGGGGGCCCTGTCGTGTTGATCCTGTCGCCCGTCCTCCAGCCGGTGGAGGAGACGTGGGCGCTCACCGCCGCGCTGACGGCCTCGGCCGCCGGATTCCTCCTGCTTCCGGTGGCCGCCTACGCCTTCACCGCCTGGGCGGGGGCGCGCGGAGCCATGACCAGGGCGCTGCTCGCCCCACACGAAACCGAGCTGGCCGAGGTGGTGCGCTCACGCGCCCGGCTGGTGGACGCGTTCGAGATGGAACGCCGCCGGATCGAGCGAGACCTGCACGACGGCGCCCAGCAACGGCTTGTCGCGCTGAGCATGAGGCTGGGACTGGCCCGGCTCGACCTGCCGCCGGACTCGCCGATCGCCGAGCAGATCGAGCAGGCCCACGAGGAGGCCAGGCGGGCCCTGGCCGAACTGCGAGAGCTGATTCGCGGCGTGCATCCGCAGGTGCTCACCGACCGCGGTCTGGCCGCCGCCGCCCGTGACGCGGCCGGGCGCTCTCCGATCCCGGTGGAGGTGAACGTCTCCCTGCCGCGGCGGCTGCCCGAGGCGGTGGAGGTGACCGCCTACTACGTCGTCTCCGAGGCTCTGGCGAACATCGCCAAGCACAGCGGGGCGGGCAGGGCCCGGGTGCTCGGCCTGCTGGTCGACGATACGCTGATCATGGAGATCCGCGACGACGGGGCCGGTGGTGCCGATCCGGCCGGCGGAACCGGCCTGATCGGGCTGGCCGACAGGGTGGCCGTGGTCGACGGCAGGCTGTCCCTGTCCAGTCCGGCCGGCGGGCCGACGACGATGCGAGTGGAGATTCCGTGCGGGTAGTGATCGCCGAGGACGCCGTTCTTCTCCGTGAGGGCTTGGCCGGCCTGCTGGAGCGCTTCGGGCACACGGTCGCCGCCTCGGTCGGCGACGCCGTCTCCCTCGTCACCGCGGTGGAGGAGCACCGGCCCGACATCGTGGTGGTCGACGTGCGGATGCCGCCCGGCTTCACCGACGAGGGGCTGCGCGCCGCGCTCGCACTGCGCACGGCGCACCCGGAACTGGCCGTGCTGGTGCTCAGCCAGTACGTCGAGCGGACCTACGCCGCCGAGCTGCTCGGCTCCGGTCGCGGCACGGGCATCGGTTACCTGCTCAAAGAACGGATCGGGGACGTCGGCGAGTTCGTCGACGCGCTCGTCCGGGTCGCGGAGGGCGGCACGGTCATCGACCCCGAGGTGGTGCGGCAATTGCTCAGCGGGCGGCGCGATCCGCTGCGGCGCCTCACTCCGCGGGAGCTGGAGGTCCTCACCCTGATCGCCGAGGGACGGGCCAACGCCTCGATAGCCCGGGCTCTTTCCGTCACCGGCGCGGCGGTCGCCAAGCACATCGCGAGCATCTTCGACAAGCTCGATCTCCCTCCCGCCGCCGACGGCCACCGCCGCGTCCTGGCCGTCCTGGCCTACTTGCAGGCCGAGCCGAGGTAGTGCCAGGTCTACCCCGGGTCTTGGTCCCCGCGCCAATGTGCGGCGGGCGCCGCACCGGTTGGATCGACGGCATGGCAACCACCTCTTTCGAATTCCCCGGCCGCTGGGCCGAGGGTGCCGGGCTCGTCCTCGGCCCGGTTCTGATGCTCGCCGGAGTGCTGCTCCGCGTCGACGTCGACGACTTTTTCCCCGGGCAACTCGTGGCGTTCGCCGCGGACCCCGGCAGGATGACCGCCTCCTACAGTGCCTTCGCCGCGGGGAACGTCCTGCTGTGGCCTGCCGTCATCGCCCTGGTCCGGCGCGCGTGGGCGACCCAGCCGCGGTGGGCGCTGTGGGGCGGTGTGATGGTCGTGCTCGGGCTGTTCGCCCGCGCCTTCCACACCGGGATCAATCACTTGATCTTCCAGGTCACCGGCGCCCAGGGGGTGGAGGCGGGGCGGCAGGCGGTCGACGGCTACTACGGTGCGTTCCACGTGCTCCAACCGTTGTCGATCGCGATCCTCCTCGGCTGGGTCGTGCTGGCCGTCGGCGTATGGCGGGCAGGCGTGCTGGGGACCGTCAGGTCCGTCGCCCTGGCATCGATGAGCGCGCTGCCGATCGGCGTGCTCAAGGGCACGGGTCCGATGTCGATCGTCGCCACTCTCGGCCTGTGCGTCGCGCTGGTGCCGCTGGGGGCCCGCATCCTGAAGGACGGGCCCGCGCCCAGGTGGTGGGCCTATCCGCTCGCGCTGGGCATGGGCACCGCGGCCGTGCTCCTCGGCATGGCCGGTTGACGGCCGGGATCGACGCGACCACTTCTCCGGATTACGGAACAGGCCCTAGACCTCCCGCGGTTCGGCGTCCAGGGTCGCGCCGCGCAGGCCGGTGAGCGTGAGGGCGAGGGCGAGGGCCAGGGCGGCGCTGGCCGCGCCGTACACGACGATCGCGGTGCCGGGCGCCAGGTAGCGGCCGAGCGCGCCCGCGCCGAGCGCGCCGACGGCCTCGCCGCCGGTCTCCTGGGCGGCCCACAGCGCGTTCACCCGGCCGAGGTAGCCGTCGGGGGTGTGCGCCTGGATGAGGCCGTAGCGGAGGATCTCCTCGATGGACGCGACCAGGCCGTACCCGAAGAGGATCGCGACGGCGAGCGCGGGATGGGTCGCCAGCCCGAGGCAGGCGAGGAGCGCGAAGCCGCAGACCGACGCGACGAGCAGCGCCCTGCCCGGCGCGCGCGACCGCCCGGCCCAGCCGCTGGTGACCGAGCCGAGCACCGCGCCGCAGGCGGGCGCGGCGTAGAGCAGGCCGATCGTGGCCGGGCCGCCGCCCAGCTGCAGGGTCGCGAACGCGGGCATGAGCACCGGGATGCCGCCCGCCACCATGAACAGCAGGCCGAGCAGCATGAGCGAGCCGACCACGCGGTGCGAGGCCACGAACCGCAGCCCCGAGGCGATCGCCCTCAGCGGGTTCTCCGTGACCTCGGCGACCGGTTTCAGGGCGGGCAACCTCGTCAGCAGGCCGAGGGTGGCCAGCGTTCCCGCGGCCGCGGCCGCGTAGTTCCAGCCGACGCCGAACGCCGACACGGTCAGGCCGCCGAGCGCGGGGGAGAGCATCGAGCCGAGCCGTACGGTCAGCGCGTTGAGCGCGCCCGCCGCGACCAGCTTGTCCGGGGGGACCAGGGCGGGGGTCGCGGCCAGCAGCGCGGTGACGCTCACGCCGGTCGCCAGCCCGTCCCAGGCGGCGAGCACGTAGATCGCCGCCAGCGAGGGGGAGGGCAGGAAGGCGTTCAGCGTTAGCAGCGCGAAGCCGATGCCGGCCGCGGTGCGCGCGACCAGCATCAACCGGCGCCGGTCGTGCCGGTCGGCCAGCACGCCGCCCCACAGGAAGCCCGCGAGCAGCGCGAAGCCCTCGGCCGAGGAGACCGCGCCGACGTGCACGGTCGAGCCGGTCATCGCGTAGACCTGCACGGGCACCGCGACCATCAGCATGCCGATGCCGAAAACCGACACGGTGCGCGCCACGAACACGTCGCGGAAGGCTCTGCTGGTCCGGAGCGGGCTGATGTCCATGGCCAGACGGCGCAGCATCTTCGGGGTTCTCCTCGACGGGCAGAGTGGATAAGGTGAGGCTTACCTTAGTTGACCTTAGGGAAAGAGGACAGACCAGTGCAACGGGTCCTTATGAACGGAAAAATCCACCGTGCCACCGTGACCCAGGCGGATTTGCACTACGTGGGTTCCCTGACGATCGACGCCGAGCTGATGGCCGCCGCCGACATCGTCGAGGGCGAGCAGGTCCATGTCGTCGACATCGACAACGGCGCCCGCCTGGTCACCTACGCCATCACCGGCGAGGCGGGCAGCGGGGTCATCGGCGTCAACGGCGCGGCGGCCCACCTGGTCCACCCCGGGCACCTGGTCATCGTCATCTCGTACGGGAACTTCGACGACGCGGAGGTGCGGGCGCACCGGCCCAGGGTCGTCCACGTGGACGGCGCCAACCGCATCGTCGCGCTCGGAACCGACCCGGCCGAGCCGGTCGCGGGCGCGGTGGCCCAGATCGCGGGGCGGTGACCCGTGGAAGGATTCACCCCCTGGCCGGAGGAGTTCGCGGCGCGCTACCTGGCCGAGGGCTACTGGAGCGACCGGTTGCTCGGCGACGTGCTGCGCGGTGGCGACCCCGAACGGACCGCGCTCGTGGCCGGGAAGGAACGGCTGACCTACGCCGAGCTGGACCGCCGCGCCGAACGCGCCGCGGCCGGTTTCGCGCGGCTGGGCGTCCGGCGCGGTGACCGTGTCGTGGTGCAGCTGCCCAACACCGCCTCCTTCGTCGTCGTCTTCCTCGCCCTGGTCAGGATCGGCGCCGCCCCGGTGCTCGCCCTGCCCGCGCACCGCAGCAGCGAGATCGGCTACCTGTGCGAGCTGAGCGAGGCCAGGGCGTACGTCATCCCCGACGTGCACGGCGGGTTCGACTACCGCGAGCTGGCCCGCTCGCTGGCCGTGGAGCACGTCGTGGTGGACGGGGACGCCCAGGAGTTCACCGCCCTGGCCGACCTCGATCGAGGCCTCGATCCAGGCCTCGATCCCGGTTCCGATCCCGCGCTCGACTCCGGTCACGGGGCCGGCGCAGGCCCCGTGTCGTACGAGCGGCCCGATCCGGCCGACGTGGGGGTGTTCCTGCTCTCCGGCGGCACCACCGGGCTGCCGAAGCTGATCCCGCGCACCCACCGCGACTACGTCTACAACCTGGAGGCCAGCGCCGAGGTCTGCGGCTTCACCCGCGAGACGGTCTACCTCGTGGTGCTCCCGGTCGCGCACAACTTCGCGCTCGCCTGCCCGGGTGTGCTGGGAGTCTTCGCCAAGGGAGGCACCGTCGTCCTGGCACCCTCGGGGTCACCCGACGAGGCGTTCCCGCTCATCGAGCGGGAGCGGGCGACGGTGTGCGCGGTGGTGCCCCCCATCGCGCTGCTCTGGCTGGAGGAGGCGCCCTGGTCGAGCGAGGACCTGTCGTCGCTCCGGCTGCTGCAGGTGGGCGGGGCCAAGTTCGCCGCCGAGCGGGCCGCGCAGGTCCCCGGCGTGCTGGGCTGCGCGGTGCAGCAGGTGCTGGGCATGGCCGAGGGGCTGCTCAACTACACCCGGCTGGACGACCCCCGCGAGCTGGTCGACACCACGCAGGGCAGGCCGCTGTCCCCGGCCGACGAGATCCTCGTGGTCGACTCCGACGGCGCCGAGGTCGCCCCCGGCGAGGTCGGCGAGCTGCTCACCCGCGGCCCGTACACCCTGCGCGGTTACTACCGCGCGCCGGAGCACAACGCGCGGTCCTTCACCCCCGACGGCTTCTACCGGACCGGAGACCTGGTGCGGGTGCTCCCCTCCGGCCACCTCGTCGTGGAGGGCCGCGATAAGGACCAGATCAACCGGGGCGGTGACAAGATCTCCGCCGAGGAGCTGGAGAACCACCTGCTGGCCCACCCCGCGGTGCACGACGCCGCCGTGGTCGGCACCCCGGATCCGGTGATGGGGGAGCGGACCTGCGCCTTCCTGATCGTCCGGGACCAGGCGCCGACCCTCCGGGAGATCAAGCAGTTCCTCAAGGAGCGCGGCGTGGCGGGATACAAGTGGCCCGACCGCGTCGAGCTGGTCGAGACCTTCCCCCGCACCCCGGTCGGCAAGATCAGCAAGAAGGAGCTCGCCGCGAGCCTGCGCTGAGCCCCTTCACGCGGGAGATCCGCCCTCACGTGCGGGGAAGGCGCGTGAGGGCGGACGGCGGACAGTGGACGGTGTGCGGGAAACGCCGGGGTGGCGTTCCCTCAGGCGCGCGGGACCACGTACGGGGCGATGCTGGAGAGCTTCTCGCAGGTCTCCTCGTACTCCCGCTCGGGCGTCGAACCGGACACGATGCCGGCGCCGGCCCGCAGCCAGGCCCGGCCGTTCTCGCTGTAGACGGCGCGCAGCACCAGGGCGGCGTCCATCGCGCCGTCCTGGGAGACGGCCAGGACGGCTCCGGCGTACAGGCCCCTGGGCTCCTCCAGCCTGGCGATCGCGTCGATCGCCCCCGTCTTGGGGATGCCGGAGGCGGTCACGCCGGGGAACAGCGCGTCGAGCGCGTCCCAGCCGGTGCGGCCGAGGGGCAGCTCGCCGCTGACACTCGATCCCAGGTGCTGCACGCTGCCGCGCTCCTTCACCGTCATGAAACCGGTGACCCGGACCGTGCCGGGCGCGCACACCCGGTACAGCTCGTCCTGCGAGGCGCGTACGGACACCGCGTGCTCGAAGATCTCCTTGGGGTCGTTCTCCAGCTCGCGGCGGGTCTCCGAGTCCACGTCCTCGCCCCGGCCGAAGGCCCGCGTGCCGGCCAGCGGCTGGGTCATCACCGTGCCGTGCCCGTCGACGCTCACCAGCACCTCGGGACTGAACCCGGCGGACTGGAAGCCGTCCAGGTCGAGGAGGAAGGAGCGGGCCGGGGTGTTGGCGGCGCGGCCGCACGCGTACGTCGCGACGACGTCGACGGGGAACGGGATCGGCAGCCGCCGGGAGACGATGACCTTCTCGTAGAGCCCGGCGTCGATCTCGGAGATCGCCTGGGCGACCCGCGACCGGTACACGTCGCCGCCGGGGCGCACGTCGACCGGGGACGGCGCCGGTGCCGGTGGCCTGGGCACACCGCCCCGGCCGGACAGCAGCTCGGCGACCCGCTCCGCCTCGTCGGGGTCCACGCTCACCACCAGCGCGCGTCCCGCCTCGATGCGCACCTCGGTGCGCGGCACGACCAGGTGGGCGAGCCTGCCCGCCGGGGTGAGCGCGGCGAACTCGAACGCGATCCAGCCGTAGGCGTTCCAGACCGGCCACGGGGCGGCCCGCAACGCCGCCTCCAGCGCCGCGGCCGGACGGCCGGACCACGGCTCGTCCACCGAGTCCGCCGAGTTCACCGAGTCGAGCGAGCCGAGCGAGACGAGCGACTCCAGCGGGTCCATCGAGGTCGCGGAGGTCAGGGAGGGCCCGTCCAGCCAGCGGCTGCGCACGACCCCGGGTTCGAGGATCACCTCGCCCGCCACCCCGCCCGCGAAAGTCCACAGGCCCGGTCGCTCGTACACGGTGTAGTCGTCGAACAGTCCGGACCCGGCCAGGCGGGTGACCAGACGCAACGGGTCGGTCGCGCTCTCGACCACTATTTCCGCGCGTTTCTCGTCCGTGCGGACACCAAAGGACAACGAACCCACCCCTCTGCGAAACCGGGCAACACCGATCAATTTAGGTAAGGCTAACCTTGTGTCGATTTAAGAGGCAAGGCTAACCTAAGTGTTAATACGGGACAGCGTGCCCGACCCGGCCCCGAAGGAAGAGTTGAGCGTGCGGGAACAGCAGCAGGACGTTGCACGGCGGCGCGAACTGATGCGGCGGATGATGGCCGAAGCGGGGCTCGGCCTCGACAAGGACCGCATCACTCCACGCCGCTCCGGTGGCCCCGCCCCGCTGTCCTACGCGCAGCAGAGCATGTGGCTGCACCACCGGACGTTCCCCTCCAGCCCCGCCTACAACGTGTGCCTGCTGGTACGCATGTCGGGCGCGCTCGACACCGACGCGCTCCGTGAGGCGCTGCGCGCCCTCCTGCGCAGGCACGCGGTGCTGCGCACCGTCTACGACGAGAACGACGAGGGGACGCCGTTCCAGCACGTCGTCGCCGACGACTCCCTCGACCTGCCGGTGCGCGACCACGCAGAGGCCGACGCCGAGGCGCACGCCGCGCGGCTCGCGGCGCTCCCCTTCGACCTGCGCGCCGACCGGCCGATCCGGCTGGAGCTGCTCCGGTTCGGCGGCGACAGGTACGGTCTGGTCCTGGTGGTGCACCACATCGCCTGGGACGGCATGACCTGGGGATCGCTGTCACGCGACCTGTCGGCCCTGTACCGCGCCGCCGTCTCCGGTGAGCCGCACGGCCTGCCCACGCTGACCGTGCACTATCCCGACTTCGCCGTCTGGGAGCAGGACCGCCCGCACTCGGCGGAGGAGATGGACTACTGGCGGCGGCGCCTCGACCCGCCGCCCGCGCCCCTCGACCTGCCCGCCGACCGCCCGCGCGGCGCCACCGCGTCCGAGCGGGGCGGGCGCAGGGCACGCCGCTTCGACGACGCCGTCACCGCCGGGATGCGGGAGCTGGCCGTCAGGGAGAACCTCACCCCGTACATGGTGATGCTCGCCGCGCACGCGGTACTGCTGCACCGCTACACCGGCGCGACCGACGTCGCGATCGGCTCGGCCGTGATGAACCGCGAGCACACCGAGATCGAGCGGCTGGCCGGGAACTTCGGCAACACCCTCGTGCTGCGCACCGACCTGTCCGGCGCGCCCACCTTCCGCGAGGTCCTGCACCGGGTCCGCGACACCTGCACCGAGGGGTTCGCGAACCGGACGCTGCCCTACGACACGATCGTGCAGGAGCTGCGGCCCGCCCGCAGGCGCGGCGGCTCGCCGTTCTTCGACACCATGTTGCTGTTCCTCGCCCAGGAGATCGGCGAGCTGGACCTGCCCGGCGTCACCACGAGCTGGACGCACATCCACAACGGCACCACCCATTTCGACCTGTCGCTGGAGGCCTTCGTCCGGTCCGGCGGGATGACCGTCGAGGCCACCTTCCGGCGCGAGCTGTTCGACGACGAGCGCGTCGACGCCCTCCTCGCCCACCTGGAGACGCTGCTCGGCGACGCGGTGAGCCGTCCTGACCAGCGGATCGCCGACCTGGAGCTGCTCGGCGCGGCCGAGTCGGCCCTGCTCGCGGAGTGGAACGACACCTCGCGCCCCGTCCCGGACACGACGGTGACCTCCCTGTTCGAGGAGCAGGCCGCCCGCACCCCCGGCGCGGTCGCCGTCGACGGCGCCGGCGGGACCACCCTCACCTACGCCGAGCTGGACCTGCGGGCCTCGGCCCTCGCCCGGACGCTGCGCGAGCGCGGCGCGGGACCCGGCGAGGTCGTCGCGCTGGCCCTGCCCCGCACCCCCGACCTGGTGGTCGCGCTGCTGGCCGTGCTGAAGTCGGGCGCCGCCTACCTGCCGCTGGACCTGGACCACCCGGCCGACCGGCTCGCCTACATGCTCCGGGACGCGGCCCCGCTCTGCGTGATCGCGACCCCGGAGACCGCCGCCCTCCTCCCGCCGGGGACCGAGACGCTGACCCCGGGCGACGCGTCCCCCGGCACGAGCGAGCCGTCGTTTCCGGTCCGGGGCGGCGACCTGGCGTACGTCATCTACACCTCGGGCTCCACCGGCCGGCCCAAGGGCGTGGCCGTCCCGCACTCCGCGCTCACCGCCTTCCTCCTCACCATGAGGGAGCGCCTGGCCCTGGACGCCGGCGACCGGCTGGTCGCGGTGACCACGATCGCGTTCGACATCGCCGCGCTGGAGCTGTACGTGCCGCTGATCAGCGGCGCGACCGTCGTGCTGGCCGGACGCGAGACCGTGCGCGAACCGGCGGCGCTGGGCGCGCTGCTCGCCGGGGCGACCGTCGTCCAGGGCACCCCGTCGCTGCTGGGCTCGCTGGACCCGGCCGCGCTGCGCGGGCTGCGGGTGCTCGTCGGCGGGGAGGCCCTTCCGGCCGCGCTCGCCGAGACCCTGCACGCGTCGGCGGCGTCGGCCGTCAACGTGTACGGGCCGACCGAGGCGACGATCTGGGCGACCTCCGCCGAGCTGCCGTCGTCCGGGATCGGCAGGCCGTTCCCCAACACCCGCGCGTACGTCCTGGACGCCGCGCTGCGCCCCGCCCCGGTCGGCGTCCCCGGCGAGCTCTACCTCGCGGGGACGCAGCTGGCCCGCGGCTACGCGGGCAGGCCGGGCCTGACCGCGGAACGCTTCGTCGCCGACCCCTTCGGCCCGCCGGGCGAGCGCATGTACCGCACCGGCGACCTGGCCCGGTGGGGCCGCGACGGGACGCTGGAGTACCTGGGACGCACCGACGACCAGGTGAAGATCCGCGGCTTCCGCATCGAGCCCGCCGAGGTGCAGGCCGTGCTCGCCGCCCACCCCGGCGTCGCCCAGGTCGCCGTCGTGGTCCGCGAGGACACGCCGGGCGAGAAGCGGCTGGTCGCGTACGTCGTGCCGGACGGCGACCTCGACGAGGCGGACCTGCGGGCGGCGGCGGCCGGAGCGCTGCCCGAGTACATGCTTCCCGCGGCGACGGTCCTGCTCGAGGCGCTGCCGCGCACCGTCAACGGCAAGCTCGACCGGGCCGCGCTGCCCGCGCCGGAGGTTCAGGTGTCGAGCCGGGGACCGCGCGACGACCGCGAGGCGGCGCTGTGCGCGGTCTTCGCCGAGACCCTCGGCCTGGACGCGGTGGGCATCGACGACGACTTCTTCGCCCTGGGCGGCCACTCCCTGCTGGCCACCCGCCTCGCCGGGCGGGTGCGCGCCGCGCTCGACGCCGAGCTCACCATCGCCGACGTCTTCGAGGCGCCCACGGTCGCCGCGCTGGCGCCCAGGCTGGTACGGGGCACCCGGCCGAGGGTCCGCGACGTGACCCGGCCCGAACTCGTCCCCGCCTCGCCCGCCCAGCGCGGCTTCTGGTTCGAGGAACGCCTGCGCGGCCCCTCGGCCGCCGACGCGCTGCCGCTCGGCCTGCGGCTGCACGGACCGGTCGACGTCGACGCGCTGCGCGCCGCGTTCGGCGACGTCGTCGCCCGGCACGAGGCGCTGCGCACCCTGCTGGAGGAGGGCCCCGACGGGCTGCCGGTCCAGCGCGTCCTCGACACCGGCGAGGCGGCCTTCGACGTGGTGGACGCGCGCGGCTGGTCCGAGGAGCGGCTGCGCGCGGCCGAGACCAGGGCCGCCTCGCACGTCTTCGACCTCGGGACCGACCTGCCCGTCCGGGCGACCCTGCTGCGGGTCTCCGCCGAGGAGTCCGTGCTCGTCGTGCTCCAGCACCACGCCGCCGCCGACGAGTGGTCGTTCACCCCGCTGCTCGCCGACCTGTCACGCGCCTACACCGCCCGCACCACGGGCACCGCGCCGGACTGGGCGCCGCTGCCCGTGCAGTACGCCGACTACGCCGTCTGGCGGAGCGAGTCCCCGGCCCCCGCCGGCCAGCTCGACTTCTGGGAGCGGACGCTGCGCGGGCTGCCCGAGGAGAGCGCGCCGCCGGCCGACCGGCCCCGTCCCGCCGAGGCGAGCCACCGGGGCGGGCTGGCGCCGTTCCGGCTGCCGCTGGCCGGGGCGCGACGGCTCGCCCTGGAGACCGGCACCAGCGTCTTCATGGTCCTGCACGCAGCCGTGGCCGCGCTCCTGCACCGGGCCGGCGCCGGCGACGACGTGGCGCTCGGCTCGCCCATCGCGGGCAGGCCCGACGAGGACCTCGCGGACCTGGTCGGCGTGTTCGTCAACCTCGTCGTGCTGCGCACCGACCTGACCGGCGACCCCACCTTCACCGAGCTCCTGGAACGGGTCCGCCACACCGACCTGGCCGCGTTCTCCAACGCGGACGTACCGTTCGAGCAGGTCGTGGAGCGCCTCGCCCCGGAGCGCTCGCTCGCCCGCAGCCCGCTGTTCCAGGTGATGATCGTCCACCAGCGGCTGGAGGACGTGCGGCTGCGGCTGCCCGGCGTGCGCGCCGAGCCGTTCCTGCCCGAGACCGGCGGCGTCAAGTTCGACCTGGACATCTACTTCGCCGAGGGCGAGGAGCTGATCGAGGGCTTCGTCGCCTACGCCACGGACCTCTTCGACGCCGAGACCGTCACCGGCATGCTCGCCGAGCTCGGCGCGCTGCTCGACCAGGTCACCGAGGACCCGGCGCGGCGCCTGTCGTCGCTCGGCACCCCGCTCCAGGGGCTCGCGCGGCCCGACACCGCCCGCGAGTTCGCCCCGCTCACCGTCGCCCAGCGGATCGAGGCGCAGGTGGCGCGCACCCCGCACGCCACGGCCGTCGTCACCGGCGGCGTCTCCGGCGGCGCGGCGACCCTCAGCTACGCCGAGCTGGACGAGCGCGCCGAGGCCCTCGCCGACCGGCTCGCCGCGGCGGGGGCGGGCCCCGAGGAGATCGTCGCGATCGCGCTGCCCCGCTCGGCCGAGTTCGTCGTGGCCCTGCTCGCCGTGCTCAAGACCGGCGCGGCCTACCTGCCGATCGACACGACCTACCCGCGCTCCAGGATCGACCTGATGCTCGACACCGCCAGGCCGCTGCTGGTCCTCGGCGCCGACGAGCCGCCGCGGGACGCCCCGCCCCGTGCCGGGGTCGAGGTCCGCCCCGACCACCCCGCGTACGTGATCTTCACCTCGGGGTCCACCGGGACTCCCAAGGCCGTCGTCGGCACCCAGCGGGCGCTGGCCAACCGGCTCGCCTGGGGCGCGGACCTCGCCCCCACCGGCGTGCGGGTCGCCAAGAGCTCACCGGCCTTCATCGACGGCAGCACCGAGCTGCTCGGCGGCCTCGTCGCCGGTGACACCGTCGTCGTCGCGGACGACGACACCGCCACCGACGCGCTCGCCCTGGCCGAGCTGATCCGCCGCCACGACGTGAACCTGGTGACGGTCGTGCCGAGCCTGCTGGCCGCGCTCATGGAGACGGAGGAAGCGGGGGAGGCCGCGCGGGCCGGGGGGGCCGGGAAACCGGGGGAACGCGGGAAGCTCGGTTCGGTCACCACGTGGGTGAGCAGCGGCGAGGCCCTGCCCGCGGCCCTGGCCGCGCGGGTCCCCGCCCGGCTGGTCAACCTGTACGGCTGCTCGGAGGCGGCCGGCGACAGCCTGATCGCCGAGGGCGCCGGCGGGCTCGTCCCGATCGCCAACACCGCGGCGTACGTCCTGGACGCCGGGCTCCGCGAGGTCCCGGTCGGCGAGCTCTACCTCGCCGGGGACGGCCTGGCGCGCGGGTACCTCGGCGACCCGGCCCGCACCGCCGAACGGTTCGTGGCCAGCCCCTTCGGCCCGCCGGGGTCGCGGCTCTACCGCACCGGCGACCGGGTGCGCCGCCGCCGCGACGGCTCGCTGGAGTTCCTGGGCCGGGCCGACGACCAGGTCAAGATCCGAGGCTTCCGCATCGAGCCGGGAGAGGTCGAGGCGGTGCTCGCCGCGCGGCCGGGCGTGCGCCAGGCGGCCGTGGCGGCCCGCTCGGGACCGCGCCTCGTCGGCTACGTCGTGGGCGAGCCGGGTCTCGACCTCGACGCGCTGCGGGCCGGGCTCGGCGAGATCCTGCCCGGCTATCTCGTCCCCTCCGTGCTCGTCGGCCTCGACGAGCTGCCGCGCACCCCCAACGGCAAGCTCGACCGGCGCGCGCTGCCCGAGCCCGCCGCCCGCGAGGGCCGGGCGCCGCGGACCGGCGCCGAGTGCGCCATCGCCGGGCTCGTCGCCGAGACCCTCGGGCGGGACGGCGTCAACGCCGACGACGACTTCTTCCGCACCGGCGGCGACAGCATCAGCGCGGCCCTGCTGGTGGGACGCGCCCGCCGCGCGGGCCTCCCCTTCACCGTCCGCGACGTCTTCCGGCTGCGTACCGTCGAGGCCCTGGCCAGGGTCGCGGCCCCGTCCGGTGCGACCCCGCCCGGTGAGGGCGAGGCCCTTTCCGACGCGGTCCCGTCCGGTTCCGGTGCGGTCCCGTCCGGCGAGGTCGTGGCGGGCGGGCCGGTGGAGGGGCGGGCCGAGCTGCCGCTGTCGCCGCTGCAGGAAGGCCTGCTGTTCCACCTGATGCTCGCCGGTGAGGACCGCGACATCTACGTCCAGCAGGCCGTGGTGACCCTGGCCGGGCCCGTCGACCCCGACCGGCTGGCCGGGGCCGCGCGCGAGGTGCTGCTGAAGTTCCCCAACCTGCGGGCCGGGTTCCGCACCGACGGCGGCCGTACCGTGCAGTTCGTCCCCGAGCACTTCGAGGTCGACTGGACCTACGCCGAGACCGGTGACCCGCACGCGCTGGAGGCGTTCGTCGAGGCCCAGCGCGCACGGCCGTTCGTCCCCGACGAGCCGCCGCTGATCCGCTTCGCGCTGGCCAGGGTGGGCGAGGACGACTTCCGGCTGGTGCTCACCTCCGAGCTGATCCTGCTGGACGGCTGGTCGGGCGGCCTGCTGGTCACCTCGCTGCTGGAGTTCTACACCGACTCCGCCGCCGAGTGGGCCCGGCCCGCCGTCCCCTTCCACGCCTATCTCGACTGGGTGAACGGCCAGGACCGGCAGGCCACGATCAAGACGTGGGGCCGCAGCCTGGAGGGGCTCGACGAGCCGACCCTGCTGCGGCCGGAGCTGGCCGACCGCCCCGCCGACCTCGCCACCGCGGGGGAGATCCACCGCGCGCTGCCCGAGGACCTCGCCACCCGGCTCGGCGCCCTCGCCCGCGAGTCGGGCCTCACTCTCGGCACCCTGTACGAGAGCGCCTGGGGACTGCTCCTGGCCGGTCTCACCGGCCGCGACGACGTGGTCTTCGGCGTCTCGGTGTCCGGCCGGCACCCCGACGTCGACGGCGTCGAGTCCGTCGTCGGCCTGCTGTTCAACACCGTTCCCGTCCGGGTGCGCGCCTCGGCGGCCGACCCGCTGCGCACCGTTCTGGAGCGGGTGCAGACGTTCCAGTCCGAGCTGTTCGACCACTCCTACGTCGCGCTCGCCGACGTGCAGCGGGTGACGGGACTGGGCACCCTGTTCGACACCCTCTTCGTGTTCCAGAACTTCCCCGGCATGCCCACCGGGCGCGGCTTCGGCCCCGGCGGCGACGTGCGGGTGACCGGCCGCCAGGTCCGCGACGCCACCCACTACCCGGTCACCATGGTCGTCGAGCCCGGCGCGGGCCTGCGCGTCATGTACCGGGGTGACGCCTTCACCGAGGCCGAGGCCGAACGTCTCACCGACCGGTACGTGCACGTCCTGGAGACCCTCGCCACCGCGCCCGACACCCCCTGCCACCGGCTCGACCTGCTCCTGCCCGACGAGCACGACGGGCTGCGCCGCGACTGGGCCGAGGCCGAGCGGTTCGTCCCCGACCTCACCATCGCCGAGCTGCTCGCCGAGCAGGCCGCCCGCGCCCCGGACGAGCTCGCCCTGGTCTCCCAGCCCGACACGCGGCTCACCTACGCCGAGCTGGACGCGGCGGCCAACCGCCTGGCCCGGCTGCTGAAGGCGCACGGCGCGGGACCCGAACGGGTGGTCGCCCTCGCGCTGCCCCGATCCGCCGAGATGGTCGTCGCGCTGTTCGCGGTGCTCAAGACGGGCGCCGCCTACCTTCCCCTGGAGCTGGACTACCCGGCCGACCGGCTCGACTTCATGCTGGCCGACGCCGCCCCCGCCTGCCTGGTCTCGCACCGCGACATCGCCGCCGGGCTGGCGAACCCGGGCGCCTCGATCCTGCTCGACGACCCCGCCGTGCGGGAGACGCTGGCGGGCCTGCCCGGCACCGGGCTGACGGCCGAGGAACTGCCGGGCTTCGGCAGGGACGTGCCCGGACGGCTGGAGCACCCGGCGTACGTGATCTACACCTCCGGGTCGACCGGGCGGCCCAAGGGCGTGGTCACCCCCTACCGGGGCCTGACCAACATGCAGTTCAACCACCGGGCCAACATCTTCGACCCGGTGGTGGCGTCCGCCGGGCGGCGGCTGCGGATCGCGCACACCGTGTCGTTCTCCTTCGACATGTCGTGGGAGGAGCTGCTCTGGCTCATCGAGGGCCACGAGGTGCACGTCTGCGACGAGGAGCTGCGGCGCGACGCCGAGGCGCTCACCGAGTACCTGCGGCGCCACCGGATCGACGTCATCAACGTGACGCCGACCTACGCGCAGCAGCTGCTGGAGGAGGGACTGCTCGACGGCGAGCACCGCCCGCCGCTCGTGCTGCTGGGCGGCGAGGCCGTCCCGGCGGCCGTGTGGGACCGGCTCGCCGAGGCCGAGGGGGTGCTGGGCTACAACCTCTACGGCCCGACCGAGTACACCATCAACACGCTGGGCGGCGGCACCGAGGACAGCGCCACGCCCACGGTCGGCAAGCCGATCTGGAACACCCGGGGCTACGTGCTCGACGGCTGGCTGCGCCCGGTCCCGCCCGGCGCGCCGGGAGAGCTCTACATCGCCGGGGCCGGCCTGGCCCGGGGCTACCTCGACCGGCCGGGCCTGACCGCGGAACGCTTCGTCGCCGACCCGTTCGGCGGCGGCCGGATGTACCGCACCGGCGACCTCGTACGGGTGCGCCCGGACGGCAACATCGACTTCCTCGGCCGTACCGACGAGCAGGTGAAGATCCGCGGTTACCGGGTCGAGCTGGAGGAGGTCGAGACCGCGCTGGCCGCCGAGCCCGGTGTCGGGCAGGCCGCCGTCATCGCCGCCGGCACCGAGGTGCCCGGGGTGAAGCGCCTCATCGGCTACGTGGTGCCCGACGGCTCCGCGCGCCCCGACGCCGAGCGCGAGCACCTGGCCGAGTGGCGGCAGATCTACGACGCCGAGTACACCGAGATCGGCACGGCCGTCCACACCGAGGACTTCGCGGGCTGGGACAGCAGCTACGACGGCTCGCCCATCCCGCTGGAGCACATGCGCGAGTGGCGCGAGACCACCGTGGCCCGCATCGAGGCCCTCGGGCCCCGGCGGGTGCTGGAGATCGGTGTCGGCACCGGCCTGCTGCTGTCGCGGCTCGCCCCCGGCCGCGACGAGTACTGGGGCACCGACTTCGCGGCCCCCGTCATCGCCAAGCTCGCCGCCGACCTCGGCCCCGACTCGCCGGTGCGCCTGAGCTGCCAGGCCGCGCACGACACCACCGGCCTGCCCGCCGGCCACTTCGACACGATCGTCGTCAACTCGGTGGTCCAGTACTTCCCGAGCGCCGGATACCTCGCCGACGTGATCGCCGCCGCGATGGACCTGCTCGCCCCCGGCGGCGCGCTGTTCGTCGGCGACGTGCGCGACCTGCGGTCGGTGCGCTGCCTGCACGCGGCGATCCAGCTCGGCAGAGGCGGGAACGGTGACGGCGACGGCACCGGCACGGCGGCGATCGACCGGGCCGTGCGGATGGAGAAGGAGCTCCTCCTCGACCCCGCGTTCTTCGCCTCCCTCGGCCTGGCCGCGCGGGTGGAGGTCCGGACCAAGCGGGGCGTCCACCACAACGAGCTCAGCAGGCACCGCTACGACGTGACCCTCTGGAAGTCGCCCGTCGCGCAGCCCGCCGAGACCCCGGTCGTGGACTGGGCGGGACCGGAGGACCTGGCGGCCCGCCTGTCCGCCCGCTCCGGGCCGCTCCGGGTGCGCGCCATCCCCGACCCCAGGCTGTCGGCCGAGCTCGCCGCGCTGCGCGCGCTGGAGGGCGGCGCCTCCCACCGGGAGGCCCGCGAGCTGCTGCGGGCACCGGCGGAGGGGATCGAGCCCGAGCTGCTGTACGCGCTCGACCCCGGCGTGGTGACCACCCCCTCGGACGAGGTCGGCCATTACGACGCCGTCTTCGGCGGAGGGGCCGCCTTCCTGCCGGCGGACCCGGACCGCAGGCCCGCGTCGTACGCGAACAACCCGGCGGCGGCCCGCGACCACGGGGCGCTCGCCGCGCGGGTGCGCGAGGGGCTCAAGAGGCGGCTGCCCGGCTACATGGTGCCGAGCGCGGTGGTCACGCTGGACGCGCTGCCGCTGACCGTCAACGGCAAGCTGGACCGGCGGGCGCTGCCCGCCCCCGACCGGCAGGGCCCGCGCGGGTCGGGCCGCGCCGCCAGGACCGCGGTGGAACACCTGCTGTGCACCCTGTTCGGCGAGGTGCTCGACGTCTCGGGCGTCGGCATCGACGACAACTTCTTCGACCTGGGCGGGCACTCGCTGCTGGCGACCCGGCTGGTCGGCAGGGTGCGCGCGGTGCTGCGCACCGAGCTCGCGATCCGCGACCTGTTCGAGGCGCCGAACGTCGCCGAGCTGGCCACCCGGCTGCACGACCGGGCCGGTGCCACGCTCAGGCCCCCGCTGGCGCCCAGGGAACGGCCCGAGCGCGTCCCGCTGTCGTACGCGCAGCGCAGGCTCTGGCTGATCGACCAGATCCTGCGCGAGGACGACGGCCCCCGCGAGGCGTACCACCTGCCGCTAGCCGTGCACCTGCGCGGCGAGCTGGACGTGGACGCGCTGCGGGCCGCGATCGGCGACGTGACGGCCAGGCACGAGAGCCTGCGCACCGTCTTCGCCGAGCACGAGGGCGTGCCCTACCAGCGGATCCTGCCGCCGGAGCAGGCGCGGCCGGTCCTGGAGATCACCACCTGCCCGCCCGAGGAGGTGATCGCGCGGCCGTTCGACCTCGCCACCGAGATCCCGCTGCGGGTCGCGCTCATCCCGGAGGGGGAGGACGAGCATCTGCTGCTCGCCGTGTTCCACCACATCGCGTTCGACGAGTGGTCCTTCGGGCCGTTCGCCGGGGACGTGGCCCGCGCCTACGCCGCGCGGCTGGACGGGACGGCACCCGAGGGCGTGCCGGGGTGGAAGCCGCCCGCCGTGCAGTACGCCGACTACACGCTCTGGCAGCGTGAACTGCTCGGCGACCCCGTCGACCCGGGCAGCCTGCACGCCCGCCAGCTCGCCTACTGGGCCAAGGCGCTGTCGGGCATGCCGGAGGAGATCCCGCTGCCGGTGGACCGGCCCAGGCCCGCCACCGTCGGCCAGCGCGGCGGGACCACGACCAGGCGGCTGCCCGCCTCGCTGGTCGGGCGGCTCCGCGAGCTGGCGCGCGGAGCCCAGGCCAGCATGTTCATGGTCTGCCAGAGCGCGGTCGCCGCGCTGCTGCACCGTACGGGCGCGGGGGAGGACATCCCGCTGGGCAGCCCCGTCGCGGGCCGTACCGACGAGGCGGCCGGTGACCTGGTCGGCTTCTTCGTCAACACGCTCGTGCTGCGCGCCGACACCTCGGGAGACCCCTCCTTCGCCGGGTTGCTCGCCCGCGTCCGTGACACCGACCTGGCCGGGCTCGCCAACCAGGACCTGCCGTTCGAGGCGCTCGTCGAGGCGCTGCGGCCCTCCCGGGTGCCCGGCAGGAACCCGCTGTTCCAGGTGATGGTCGGCTACGAGAACCAGGCCATGGGCGACGTCCGCTTCCCCGGGCTGCGGCAGCGGGAGGCGCTCTTCAGCCCGCCCGCGGCGAAGTTCGACCTCGACTTCATCTTCCGGGAGAGGGGGGAGGAGCTCCATCTCGTCGTCGACTACTCGGCCGACCTGTTCGACCCGGCCACGATCGACACGATGATCGGGGCGCTCGTCGGCGTGCTGGAGGCCGTCGCGGCCGACCCCGAGGCGCGCCTGGGCGAGCTGCCCGTCACGCTCACGGCCCGTACGGTCACCGGGGCTGGCGCCGGGACCGGTGAGGGCCGCGGCGGCGCGATCCGGCGCGACGACGACCGCGAGGCGATGCTGTGCCGGGCGTTCGCCGAGGTCCTGGAGGTGGACGCGGTCGGCCCGCACGACAATTTCTTCGACCTGGGCGGGCACTCGCTGCTCGTCATGCAGCTGGTGCGCCGCATCCGGCGGGAGCCGGGCTGCGCCGGAGTGAAGGTCGCGACGCTCATGACAGCCCAAACCGTGGCAGAACTCATGAACCGCCTGGAATGAGGCGCTTCACACAACCGTCAAAGATTGTTAGGTTAGGGAAGGCTAACCTAAAACTGAGAGCCCTTCCGGGCTTTGGAAGGAACCCATACTCATGCGCGACACGATGCGCCGCCTGGCCGCGACCGGAACGCTGCTGCTGGGCCTCGGCCTGGTGGGCGCGTGCGCCGGTGAGAGCGGCGGAGCCGAACAGGCCGCCGCGAACGCCCCCGCGACCCAGGCCGCCTCCGGATTCCCGGTCACCATCACGCACAAGCTCGGCACCACCACGATCGAGTCCGCGCCCCAGCGCATCGTCGCCCTCGGCGAGGTCGACCAGGACACCCTGCTCGCCCTGGGCGTGCAGCCGGTCGCCATGGCGGAGCTGACCGGAGTCCAGGCCGACGGGCTCGCCCCCTGGACCGCCCCGAAGATCTCCGGCACCAAGCCGACGCTGCTGAAGGCCGGAGAGGCGGGCTTCTCGCTGGAGCAGATCGCCGCGCTCAAGCCCGACCTGATCCTCGCGGGCGGCGACTACTACATCGACAAGGAGTACGCCAACCTCTCCCAGCTCGCGCCGACGACCGCCTACGAGACCGGCCCCGCGCAGGACTCGTGGCAGGTGGTGGCCCGCCAGGTCGCCAAGGCGGTCGGCAAGGCCGACGAGGGGGAGAAGCTCGTCGGCGACGTCGAGGCGAAGATCGCCTCGGTCAAGACCACCCACCCCGAGCTGGACGGCAAGAAGTTCGCGCTGACCAGCGTCTTCCCCTCCGGCAACATCGGCGTGATGAAGTCCGACACCGACACCAGCGTCCAGCTCTTCGGCCAGTTCGGACTCGAGCTGCCCGAGGAGATCAAGGCGCTTCCCGGCGAGGGCTTCGCGGCCGAGCTGAGCATGGAGAAGGTCGGGGTCCTCGACGTCGACCTGCTGCTCAGCCACTACAACGACGACGCGGCCACCCAGAAGAAGATCGAGGCCAACCAGCTGTTCGCCGGCCTCGACGTGGTCAAGCGCGGCTCCTACGTGCCGCTCGACCTCAAGGCGTTCTGGCCGCTGCGCACGCCGACGCCGCTGGCCGTCCCGTACGTGATCGACCAGGTCGTGCCCCAGGTCGCCAAGGCCGCCAAGGCCGCCGGCGGGGCCTGACGACCCGCCCTGTTCGATCCCGTTCCATCCTGTTCCATGCTGCCCCCCGCCGCCGCCCGGCCGCGGGGGGACCATCCCTTCAGTACGTGAGAGGCGAACATGTCGAGCCCGGTCTATGACGTCGTGGGCATCGGTTTCGGCCCGTCCAACCTCGCGCTCGCGGTGGCCCTGGAGGAGGAGTACGGCGCCGGCGTGAACGCGGTCTTCTTCGAGAGGCAACCGAGGTTCGGCTGGCACCGCAACATGCTCATCGAGGGCGCCACGATGCAGGTCCACTTCCTCAAGGACCTGGTCACCCTGCGCAATCCCACCAGCTCCTACTCCTTCCTGTCCTATCTGCAGGAGAAGGGGAGGCTGGTCGATTTCATCAACCACAAGACCATGTTCCCCACCAGGCTGGAGTTCCACGACTATCTGGAGTGGGTCGCCTCCTCCTTCACCGACCTGGTGCGCTACGACTCCGAGGTCGTCGCGGTGCGCCCGCACGACGACGAGACCCTCGAGGTCGTCGTGCAGCACGGCGACGAGCTGCACACCTGCCTGACCCGCAACCTCGTGATCGCGGTCGGCCTCGAGCCCGTGCTCCCCGACGGCGTGCGGCAGGGCGAGCGCGTCTGGCACACCGAGGAACTGCTGGCCCGGCTCGAAACCCTCGGCGGGCGCGAGCCCGCCCGGTTCGTCGTGGTCGGCGCCGGGCAGAGCGCGGCCGAGACCGTCGAGCACCTGCACCGCACCTATCCCTCCGCGGAGGTCTGTGCCGTCTTCACCCGGTACGGCTACTCGCCGGCCGACGACAGCCCCTTCGCCAACCGCATCTTCGACCCGGAGGCCGTCGACCACTTCTTCACCGCGCCCGAAGACGTGAAGCGCATGCTGTTCGCCTACTCCCGCAACACCAACTACTCGGTGGTGGACCTCGACCTCATCGACGAGCTCTACCGGCGCTCCTACGCCGAGAAGGTCGCCGGGGTCCAGCGGCTGCGCATGCTGAACGCCTCCCGCCTGCTCGACGTGCACGACGACGGTGACACCGCCCGAATCCGGATGTGCTTCCTGCCCACGGGCGAGGTGAGCACGATCGAGGCCGACGCGGTCGTCTGCGCGACCGGCTACCGTGAGCGCAACCCCCTCGACCTGCTCGGCGAGGCGCGCAAACACTGCCATACGGGCGAGGCGGGCGAGCTGCTCGTGGAGCGCGACTACCGGATCGCCACCGACCCCGGGCAGGCCTGGGGCGTCTACCTCCAGGGGGCCACCGAGGGCAGCCACGGGATCGCCTCGTCGCTGCTGTCCATGACCGCCGTCCGCACCGGCGAGATCGTGCGCTCCATCGCCCGGCGCTCGGTGTCGGTCCCCCAGGTCGCGGAGATGTGACCCACCCGCCTCGGTCCGGCGTTCGCCGCCGGCCGGGGACGCCCGACACGTGCCGACCGGCTACGTGACTCTGTGTATCTGAATGATTACGTTCGTCCTTGTCGTGTTCCGCACGTGACGAGGAGAATCATGAACATCTTCATTCGCGACGCCGGCGTCGTCCTGGCCGGCGCGGTCCTGGCCGGTGCCGGTCTGCTCGTCGGCCTCCCCGCGGCCGGTGCCCACGCCGCGTCGTCCCGGGCGGCTCCGGCGGCCGTCTGCGAGCGGACGGCCGAGGCCGGCTGGATCTGCTTCCTGCGCTACTGCGACCGCTACTACTGCTATTACGACTGCTATCCCACCGCGCTCGCGCGCAACAGGGGAGACCGGCCTTCCGACACGATCCGCGTTCCCAAGCCCGAAGGGACACCGCCCGCCCAGATCGAGAGGCCCTGACCTACGTGAAGCCGTGAGGGTTCGTTCTCCGGAGCCGGTGGGGGGAGCGTTGCTCGCCACCTCCCGCTGGCTCCGAGAGAGAGCGCCGGTGCTCCCCCCGCACCGAGGAAGTCCTGACCCGACGCGACGAGGCCCTCCTCGACCCGGCCCGCTCCCCCCGGCGCCGACGGCCGGGCGGCCGGCCCCGCCCTCACCCTGCCCGGCCACGCTTCTGACCGGGTCTTGGGTTTCCCGGCCGGGAGCGTGCCCCCGGCAGTCCTTTACGTCCGCCCCATCGGGAATGGCGCCTGACGTAGGACACAAGGGATGTGTCCCCCTATCCCACTGCAATCAGCACATACAGGCCATATGCCGTTAACCGTATTAACCGCCAGGTGTTCACCGGTGCTCCTACCGTTGGGATCGCTCAGGAGAGTGGTTCTGCTGATCCTCGCCCTGGAGGTTCGCCGATGGAACGCCGTACATTCCTTCGTGCCTCGGTGCTCGGTACGAGCACCCTGGCCCTCACCGGAAGTCTCTGGCAGGACGCCGCCCTCGCGGCCCCGGCCCAGAACGCCCCTGGTCCCTACGGCCCCCTGCTGGCCGCCGACGCCAACGGCATCCAGCTCCCGGCGGGGTTCACCAGCCGGGTGATCGCCCGATCGGGCCAGGTGGTTCCCGGCACCTCCTACACCTGGCACAGCGCCCCCGACGGCGGCGCCTGCTTCGCCGACGGCAGCGGCTGGATCTACGTGTCCAACTCGGAGATCAACCCCGGCGGCGGCGCCTCGGCGATCCGCTTCGACTCCGCGGGCAACGTGGTCTCCGCCTCCTCGATCCTGTCGGGCACCCGGCAGAACTGCGCGGGCGGCGCGACGCCGTGGAACACCTGGCTGTCGTGCGAGGAGGTCGACCGCGGCTTCGTCTACGAGACCCGCCCCTTCGGGGGTACGGCGACACAGCGCCCGGCCATGGGCCGTTTCAAGCACGAGGCGGCGGCGGCCGACCCGGTCCGTAAGGTCATCTATCTCACCGAGGACGAGACCAACGGGCGGTTCTACCGGTTCGTCCCCACCACCTGGGGGGACCTGTCCTCCGGCACGTTGCAGGTGCTGCGCGCGGGCTCCGCCACCTCGGGTTCGTTCACCTGGGCGAACGTCCCGGATCCCGACGGCTCCCCGACCGCGACCCGCAGCCAGGTCTCCGGATCGAAGTCCTTCAACGGTGGCGAGGGGTGCTACTACGCCGACGACACGGTGTGGTTCACCACCAAGGGCGACAACCGGGTCTGGCAGGTCAACGTCGCCGCCGGCACCTACGAGCTCGCCTACGACGACAGTCTCGTCAGCCCCGGTACCGCCCCGCTGACCGGCGTGGACAACGTCACCGGCTCGACCTTCGGCGACCTCTACGTCGCCGAGGACGGCGGCACCATGGAAATCTGCCTGATCACCGCCGACGACACCGTCTCCCCGTTCCTGCGCGTCGGCGGCCAGGGGTCCTCGGAGATCACCGGCCCGGCCTTCACCCCCGCCGGCGACCGCCTGTACTTCTCCTCCCAGCGCGGCACGTCCGGTTCCTCCTCCGGGGGCATCACCTACTGCGTGACCGGCCCGTTCCGTACCTGATCCGTGACCGGGGGAGGACCGCGCCGTGCGGCGGCGGTCGCACGGCGCGGCATCCCAACGCACAGGTCACGTTCACTTTCCGGACGCCTTGGATCCCTACGGTGCTGGTCATGGCGTGGAAGACCAGAGTCAACACGGCTCTCGAAGGGATGACGGGCTACAACATCACCAGGGTGCGGCGTAAGGTCGCACCCCCACCGCCCCCACCCCCGCCGCCGCCCGTGGACGTTCCACGGCCCCCGGCCGATCCGGAGACCGACCGGCTGCTGCGCGAACCGGTGTTCGTGCTGTCGCCGGTGCGGTCCGGCTCCACCCTGCTGCGCGTCATGCTGAACAGCCACTCCCGGATCCACGCGCCGCACGAGCTGCACGTGCGGCGCCTGGCGGTCACGCTGACCACCGACCCGCTGCGCCAGGCGATGGAGGCGCTCGGCCTGTCCGCCAGCGACATCGAGCACATCCTGTGGGACCGCATGCTCCACCGCGAGCTGGCCGGGAGCGGCAAGCAGATCATCGTCGACAAGACGCCCAGCAACGTCTTCGCCCACCGGCGCCTCGCGACCTGCTGGCCCGACGCGCGCTACATCTTCCTGATGCGCCACCCCGCCTCGATCGCCCTGTCGTGGCACGAGGCCGCTCCGCTGGAGCGCCCCTGGGCGGAGGCGATCCGGCACACCCTGCAGTACATGCGCCACCTCACCGAGGCCAGGCGGACGCTCGACGGGCTCACCCTGACCTACGAGGCGCTCGTCGCCGATCCGGAGGAGGAGATGCGGCGGGTCTGCGGCTACCTGGGGGTCGGCTACGAGGCCGGCATGATCACATACGGTGACCACGGGCACGGGGAGTTCGTGAAGGGCATCGGGGACTGGCGCGACAAGATCAGGAGCGGCAGGGTCCAGCCGGGCAGGCCGCTGCCCGCCCCCGAGGAGATCCCGGAGGAACTGCGCGAGATCTGCGCCGAGTGGGGATACCTCTGACCGATCGATCGCCCCGGGGGACGGCCTCCCGCCCTCACGGGAACCCGGGTGCGGAGGGCGTGACTCCCGATGACCTTCGTCGCCCAAGGTGACACGCGGTCGACGGGAGGATGAATTCTGTGCATGAAATCCCATGACCTGCATATATGTTGTCTGAGGTGTCATATCCGGGGGCATGGATGCGAACTTCGTGTTGCTCGCCATCGTGATCGTCACCGCGTTGTCCTTCGACTTCACCAACGGCTTCCACGACACCGCCAACGCGATGGCGACCTCGATCGCCACCGGCGCGTTGCGTCCCAAGGTCGCGGTCGCGTTGTCGGCGGTGCTGAACTTCGCAGGGGCGTTCCTGTCGTTGAAGGTCGCGGCCACCATCGCGACCGGCATCGTCGAGGCCGGCGCCATCACCTTGACGGTCGTCTTCGCCGGGCTGATCGGCGGCCTGGCCTGGAACCTGCTGACCTGGTACTTCGGCATCCCCTCCAGCTCCTCGCACGCGTTGATCGGCGGCGTGGTCGGGGCCACGCTGATCGCGGCGGGCGCCTCGGCCGTCAAGGGCGCCGAGATCGTGTCCAAGGTGCTGGTCCCGGCCGTGCTGGCGCCGCTGGCGGCGATCCTGGTGGCCACGATCGGCACCTACCTGGTCTACGTCATCACCCGCAACGTCCCCGAGAACACCAAGAAGCGCGGGTTCAAATACGGCCAGATCGGCTCGGCCTCGCTGGTCTCCCTGGCCCACGGCACCAACGACGCGCAGAAGACGATGGGCATCATCACCCTCGCGATGATCGCCGCCGGTGCCGTCGGCAAGGACGACGGGACCCCGACGTGGGTGATCGTGGCCAGTGCGACCGCGATCGCGCTGGGCACCTACCTGGGGGGCTGGCGGGTGATCCGTACCCTCGGCAAGGGGCTGACCGACATCGAGACCCCGCAGGGTTTCGCCGCCGAGGGCTCCTCGGCGGCCGTCATCTTCGCCTCCTCGCACTTCGGCTTCCCGCTGTCGACCACCCACGTGTGCGCGGGCTCGGTGATCGGATCGGGCATCGGCAAGCACCTGGCCGAGGTCCGCTGGAGCCTCGCGGCCAGGATGGGGGCCGCGTGGCTGATCACCCTGCCGGCCGCCGCCGTGGTCGGCGCGCTGGCCTGGGCGGGCGCCAACGTGATCGGCGGCGCGCTGGGCGTCGCCGTCGTCTTCGGCGTCGCCCTGGCCCTGTCGGCGGCGCTGTATCTGGCCTCGCGGCGCCGGCCGGTCAACGCCGGCAACGTCAACGACGAATGGACCGGCCGGCTCGCCCCGGCCGCCGGGACGAGGGAGCACGCCGCGTGAACGACTACATCGACCTGGACGCGCTGTGGAGGGTCCTGCTCGCCT
Source organism: Streptosporangium sp. G12 (assembly GCF_052983175.1). Taxonomy (NCBI): domain Bacteria; kingdom Bacillati; phylum Actinomycetota; class Actinomycetes; order Streptosporangiales; family Streptosporangiaceae; genus Streptosporangium; species Streptosporangium sp. G12. Next base: position 42,500 of record NZ_JBRIQO010000023.1, read on the forward strand.
CGCTGCTGGCGGGCGCCGGCCTGGTCGCCGTCTTCTCCCTGGCCCTGGTCGGCCTGTCCAGCGGGCGGACGGCCGGTCGCGTGGGGGCCGGGCTCTGCTTCCTGGTGGTGGCCGCCGGCATCGCCCTCGGCCTGTACGTCATGCTCGCCAGGTAACCACCCGCCCGGGATTCTAGAGAGACTCTCTAGAATCGGCTATGCTCCCAGGATGAGAACCACCGCCGTCATCACCGGAGCCAACCGCGGGATCGGCCTGGCCACGGCCGAGGAGTTCGCCCGCCGCGGCCACCGGGTGGTGCTCGTGGCGAGGAATCCCGCCGCGGCGAACGAGGCCGCCCGGCTCGGCGCCGAGCTGGTCACCGGTGACCTCTCGACCCTGAAGGGCATCCGGGCCGTCGCCGAGGCGCTGGCCGGAACCTGCCCGCGGCTCGACGTGCTGGTGCACAACGCCGGGATCTGGCCGTCGGCGCGACGGCTCACCGAGGACGGGTTCGAGGAGTCCTTCGCCGTCAACCACCTGGCGCCCTTCCTGCTCAACCACCTGCTGGAGGACCGCCTGGCCAGGGTCGTCCAGGTCACCGCGGGCCTGTACGTCAAGGGCAGGGCCGACCTCGCGCGCACCCCGGCCGGCGACGACTTCTCCGCCGTGCGCACCTACGCCGACACCAAGCTCTGCAACCTGGCGCTGATGCCGCTGTGGGCCGAACGCTGGAAACGGCGGGACGTCACGATCGACGCCGTGCACCCCGGGGTGATCAGGACCGGGCTCGGCGACCGGGGCGGCCCGGTGGGACTGCTGCTGAAGGCCGCGAAGCTGCTGTGGAAGGCGCCGGCGGACGGCGCGGCCCCCGTCGTGCGGCTGGCACTCGACCGCACCGGCACCGGGCGTTACTTCGACGTCGACCGCGAGACGCCCCTCGCCCCCGCGGCCGCCGACCCGGCGCGGGCGGTGAGGCTGTGGGCGCAGGCCGCGGAGCTGACCGGTGTCGCCTAGGCACCGGCGTGGCGAGGAGACCAGGGAGCGGCTGCTCGCCGCGGCGCTGGACCTCTACGAGAGGGAGGGCGCGGACGGCTTCACCATGACGGCGGTGACCGGCGCGAGCGGTGTCAGCGTCGGCAGCCTCTACCACCACTTCGGCAGCTTCGACGGGCTGGCGGCGGCACTCTACGCCCGCTGCCTGTCCGGCCTGCTCGACGCCGTCATCGCCGCGCTCGGCGCGGTGCCGCCGGGGGAGGGGGCGGGGTCCTGCGAGGACGCCGAGGCGCGGGCCGCCGCCGGGATCGAGGCCGTGGTCACCGGATACCTGGGCTTCACCCGCGAGCACCGGGCCGCCGCGCACTTCGTCCACGCCTCCGCCTACGCCGCCTTCCTTCCCGCGCACGCAGCCCTGGTCGCGCGGGAGAAGGAGCCCAGACTGGCCGGGATCCTGGGCTGGCTGCGGCCGTACGCCGAGGCGGGGCTGGTCGTGGAGCTGCCGGACGCGCTGACGGAGATGCTGGTCGTCGGCCCGGTGGCGGAGACGGCCCGCCGGTGGCTGGCCGGTGCTCCCGGCATCGACCTGGACGAGGCGTGCAGGCTGCTTCCCGAGCGGATCTGGCGATCCCTGCGGGCCGTCGTCCCACCGTGACGCCGTCCCCCTTGATCGAGCCACTGCCGGTGGGCGAACGCGAAACGGCTCCCTGTCCCTTTTCGCGTACCGATCTGTACCCCAGGCGCCTTCCGCGATTTGCGGCCGGTCCATATCGAGATTTGCGGCAACGGTCGGATCGAAAACACTGGGTTTGGGTGAACCGGTACGTTTACACTCGCGATCGTATGAAGAGGATCGCGGTTCTGATCGCGGGGGCACTGCTGACGGCCGGCTGCCAGTTGGGCTCGAGCGCTCCGCCCGGCTCACCCGGCCCATCTTCCGCGACGACGTCGAAGCCGCCTGCCGTCTCGCCGTCGGCGGCCGTGAGTCTGCCGGCCGACCAGGTGATCGGTAGCCGGGAGGTCACAGGTAACAACTGGTACAAGGTCCGCATCGACCTGTACGCGCTCCACCGGCAGGACAAGCTGGTCACGGTCAACTTCGCGGCGACCGTGCTGGAACACGACCGCGCCGGCGGCTGGGACGTGCGCGGCGCGTTCTCCGCCGTTCCCTCCGACACCCCTACGGTGGACGGTGTCCACCTCGTGGACACCAAGAACGCCAAGAAGCATCTGGTGGCCACGGACGCGGACGGCAGATGCCTGTGCAGTTCCGGCATGGTGACGATCGACCGGGATCGCAGCGTTGTCTTCTCGGCCACGTTCGCCGCTCCACCGGCCGACGTGAACGCCATGGACGTGTTCATCCCGCTGGCGGGGACGTTCGAAAATGTTCCGCTCGGTTAGCGTCGCGCTGGCCGTCGGGCTGGCCGTTCACACGCCGTCTCCAGCACCCACCCAGGGTCCTCATCCCACGCCCGGGCCCCTGGCGCGGGCGCCCATCGTCGATGTGCAGGCGCGCGTGATCGACATCGAGCTGCGCATCGGCACCCTGGACGAGTCGATCATCGATGCGGACACCCCCACCAGCAACAAGATCACGATGGCGGCCGACGTCCTGTTCGCCTTTGACAAGGCCACGATCACCGCCAAGGCCGAGCGGCGGCTGACCCAGGCCGCCGCCATGCTCAAGCAGGAGGCCGGTGGCAAGCGGGTGCGGATCGACGGACACACCGACGCCAAGGGCGGCGACGCCTACAACCGCGCCCTTTCCCTGAGGCGCGCGGAAGCGGTCGAGCGGGCGCTCACTCCGCTGCTGGAGGGGGCCGGCATCACCTTCGCCGTCGATGGACGCGGTGCCACGGCGCCCGTGGCGCCCAACACGGTGACCAACGAGCACGGCCAGGTGGTCGACAACCCGAAGGGACGCGCGAAGAACCGGCGCGTGGAGATCACATTCTCCCGCTGACCGGCATCACCACCCTTCGACGCGGCCTCACCGGGCAGGACGTTCCGGAGCGGACGAAGGAGCCTTCGGTATCCGCCTCGGATGAACGACCTCGTTGGCGAATCGTCGATGACGTCAGAGGGACAACGCGTCATCGACCATGAGAGTGATCATGCCTGCGGGCGTTCACCACTCTGTCAACCCCTCGCTGACATGACGGCGTTCCCGGGCCGAGACCGCCACCTCCCTCGTCGCGATCATCATTCCTGCCCAGAGTTATACCCCCTGTGGGTGTGCGTCCTTTTGTGAAGGGTAAGGTTGCCCTGCCCTAATTTAGGTAAGGCTTCCTTCCATGGAGTGACGGTGTTCGCCAGCTACCTCATCGGATTGCGCGAAGGCCTGGAGGCCACGCTCGTCGTCTCCGTGCTCGTCGCGCTCCTCGTCAAGAGCGACCGGCGCGACCGATTGCCCCTCGTGTGGGCCGGGGTCGGCGCCGCGCTCGTTCTGTCGGTCGCGTTCGGCGCGCTGCTCACCTTCACCGTCGCCCGCCTGGAATACCGGCAGCAGGAGCTGTTCGAGGCGATCACCTCGCTGCTCGCCACCGCGTTCGTCACCTGGATGATCTTCTGGATGCGTCGCGCCTCCCGTACCCTCTCCGGCGAGCTGCGCGCCAGGCTGAGCCAGGCCCTGGAGGTCGGCGCGACCGCGGTGGTCGTGATGGCCTTCCTCGCCGTGGCGCGCGAGGGCCTGGAGACCGCGCTGCTGTTCTTCGCCTCCGTGCAGGGGGCCACCACCACCGCCGTCCCGCTGGTCGGGATCACCCTGGGCCTGCTCACCGCGGTCGCGCTGGGCTGGGCCATCTACCGCAGCGCGATGCGGATCAACCTGACCAGGTTCTTCACCTGGACGGGCCTGCTGCTGATCCTGGTCGCCGCCGGCATCTTCAAGTACGGCGTGCACGACCTGCAGGAGGCCGGTGTCCTGCCGGGCCTGTCCACCCACGCCTTCGACATCAGCGGCGTGATGCCCGCCGACTCCTGGTACGGCGCCCTGCTGGCCGGGCTGTTCAACATCACCCCGCAGCCGAGCGTGCTGGAGACGGTGGCGTGGGTCGCCTACGCGGTGCCGACGCTCGCCCTCTTCCTGAGGCCGCGTCGCAGCCGCCCCACCGCCTCGCCCACCGATTCCCCGGCGGCCCGGAATCCCCCGGCTTCCTCGACCAACCCGCAGCCCGCGGGCTGAAACCGCTCGAACAGGACGACCATGCGTACTTCCCTTGCCATCGCCGCGGGTGCTCTCGCCCTCGCCGGCCTCGCCGCCTGTTCCTCCGAGCCCACCGCGTCCACCGCGGGTGCGGGCGCGGGTGCCGGGGCGTCCGCCGCCCCCGCCAAGGGCGGCCCCGTCGCGGTGACCGCCACCGACACCGAGTGCAAGGTCGCCGTCACCGAGGTGGCCGCGGGCACCTCGACGTTCTCGATCACCAACGACGGCACCAAGGTGACCGAGTTCTACGTCTACGCCGCCGGTGACCGGGTCATGGGCGAGGTGGAGAACATCGTGCCCGGCCTGACCCGCGAGGTGATCGTGGAGCTGCCGGCCGGCAGCTACCAGACCGCCTGCAAGCCCGGCATGATCGGCAAGGGCGTCCGCGGCCCGCTCAAGGTGACGGGCGAACACAAGCCGCTCAGCGACGACGCCCGGCTCTCCGCCGCGACCGCCGGCTACAAGCGCTACATCAGGTCGCAGAGCGACACGCTGCTGACCAAGACGCAGGAGTTCGTCGACGCGGTCAAGGCCGAGGACATCGCCAGGGCCAAGGAGCTCTTCCCCGTCTCCCGCACCTACTGGGAGCGGATCGAGCCGGTCGCGGAGATCTTCGGCGACCTCGACCCGGCCATCGACGCCCGCGAGAACGACGTGGCCGAGGGCGAGGAGTGGACCGGCTTCCACAAGATCGAAAAGGATCTCTGGGTCACCAAGGACGTCAGCGAGGACGGGCCGGTCGCCGACAAGCTGATGGCCGACATCAAGACCATCGTGGAACAGTCCAACGCGGCCGAGCTGTCGCCCGTGCTGCTCGCCAACGGGGCCAAGGGCCTGCTCGACGAGGTCGCCTCCGGCAAGATCACCGGCGAGGAGGACCGCTACTCGCACACCGACCTGTGGGACTTCGACGCCAACCTGCAGGGCTCGAAGGCCGCGGTGCAGGCGCTCCGGCCCGTCCTGGAGGAGCGCGTCCCCGAGCTGGTGAAGACGCTGGACGAGAAGTTCGCCGGAGCCGAGGCCGCGCTCGGCGCCCACCGCAAGGGCGACGGCTGGAAGCTGCACACCGAGTTGTCCAAGGACGACCTCAAGAAGCTGTCGGACGCGATCAACGCGCTCGCCGAGCCGATCAGCAAGATCGCCGCAGTGGTGGCCAAGTAGCGGATGACGCGCCGTCACCGTAGGGGAGGGGTCCGATGAGCGGGAGAATCAGCCGCAGGAAGCTGTTCGGGATGGGTGCCGCGGGCGTGGCGGCCGCCGGCGCGGGTGCCATCGCGGTGCGCGGGACGGGCGGCGAGCCCCCGCCCGCGCCCGCCCGAACCGCCTCCGCCTCCGACCCCGTCCCCTTCTACGGCGAGCACCAGGCGGGCATCGTCACCCCGGCCCAGGACCGGCTGCACTTCGTCTCCTTCGACGTGACGACCGGGAAGAAGGCTGAGCTCGCCGAGCTGATGCAGGAGTGGACCGCCGCCGCGGCCCGGATGACGCAGGGCCAGGAGGCGGGCGCGTTCGGCGCGGTCGGCGGTCAGCCCGAGGCGCCGCCCGACGACACCGGCGAGGCCCTCGGCCTGCCCGCCTCCGGGCTGACGCTCACCGTCGGCTTCGGCGGGTCGCTGTTCGACGACCGGTTCGGGCTGGCCTCCCGCAGGCCGGCCGCGCTGGCCGACCTGCCGCACCTGCCCGGTGACGCGCTGCTGCCGGAGATCTCGGGCGGCGATCTGTGCGTGCAGGCGTGCGCGCACGACCCGCAGGTGGCGGTGCACGCCATCCGCAACCTGGCGCGCATCGGCTTCGGCCGAGTCTCGGTGCGCTGGTCCCAGCTCGGCTTCGGCCGTACGTCGTCGACCTCGCGCGCGCAGGCGACGCCGCGCAACCTGATGGGTTTCAAGGACGGCACCGCCAACCTCAAGCTGGAGGACGTGGCGCTGCTGAAGGAGCAGCTCTGGGTGGGAGCCGGCGACGGCGCCGACTGGATGACCGGGGGCAGCTACCTGGTGACCCGCAAGATCCGGATGCTGGTCGAGACGTGGGACCGGGCGCCGCTGGCCGAGCAGGAGCAGATCTTCGGCCGGAACAAGGGGGAGGGGGCCCCGCTGGGAGGGAAGGCCGAGTTCGACGCGATCGACTTCGACGCCAAGGGCCCCGACGGGGAAGCCCTGATCAAGGACGACGCGCACGTACGGCTGGCGCACCCCTCCCACAACGGCGGCGCGCGCCTGCTGCGCCGCGGCTACAACTACGTGGACGGCTCCGACGGGCTGGGCCGCCTGGACGCCGGGCTGTTCTTCATCGCCTACCAGCGCGACCCCCACCGGCAGTTCGTCGCCGTGCAGAGGTCCCTGGCGGGCAAGGACTCCCTCAACGAGTACATCAAGCACGTCTCCAGCGGCCTGTTCGCCTGCCCGCCGGGCGTGCGCGACGCGGGCGACTACTGGGGCCGTGCCCTGTTCTCCTGAGTTCTGCCGGGTTCTGCTGGATTCTCCTGGGGTTTCGACCCTCGTACCACCCGGACGGGGGACGTCACCCGCGGCTCGAAGAAAACCTGACCGGCGGGGGCGAGAATTTCGCCAAAGGCCCCGATAAAGGGCTGTGCGCATATGGAACCGTCCAAATTTCCAAAAAGCGACGGACCCTGATTTCCGCTGTTATCTTCATCCAGTTCGCATGATCACGGACCGCTTGCCGCGGCGGTCCGGCCGCCCGACACCGCGAACGCGCCCGCATCCGAAGCGGGAAGGCATCCGCTGGGGCGGCCGACCGCCGGCGCCCGCCGCTTGGCGGCACGTAGCTCGATGGCGGTCAGAACGTGGCGATCGGGTTGACCGGGCTGCCGGACGTACCGGCGAAGCGGACCGGCGCGACCGCGAGGTGGAAGTCCCACTGGCCGAGCTCGGCAGCCGTCCCCGCGCACGCCTCCAGGTCGCAGTTGTCGAGCATCCACAGACCCATCGCGACGAGGCTCACGGCGTGGACCGGCATCAACACGTCCTCGTACCCCGACGGCTGAACGTCCTGGGGGGTGTCGGCGCCGATCAGCGCGACCTCCCGTTCACGCAGCCACGGCAGGCAGGACGCGTGCCAGCCGGCCTGCGTGAAACCGCTGACCACACCGCTCTCGTGCCGGACACGGCCGTGGCCGGTCCGCAGGAGTACCGCATCGCCGGGTCGCACCCGCACACCCTGGCGACGCTCGGCCTCCTCGAGATCGTCGGGAAACACCCCCTGCCCCGGTTCCAGCCACGGCACATCGCGGACCCTCGCGATGTCCAGCAGGACACCACGCGTGACGATCCCGTTCGCCGCCGCCGTGACGGCCGCCCACGCCGATCCCGTCGCGGCGTCGACCAGCGAGTGCGACCGCCCGTTGTACATCGTGCCGTCCCAGAAGATGTGGCACGGCGAGTCGAGGTGGGTGAGGGTGTTGCCGTGGAACGTGACGCCGAGCCGCTCGGAAGAAAAGCCCCAGCGCCGGTCGTTGTGGAACGGCTCCGGCATGTTCTCGGCCCCCGGCATGTCGGCGGCGCACGGGCACGTCGTCGTCGACCGCTCCATGTCCTCGGGTACGGCTACCTCCCATGCGCACGACACGCTCCTGCCGTGGCGCACGGCCCGCGCCGCCGCCAGCCGGACGTCGTCGGTGATGTGGTTCAGGGTGCCGAGCTCGTCGTCGTCGCCCCACCGTCCCCAGTTCGACAGCGTGTCGAAGTACCCGAGCACGTCTTCCTGTGTGGGTATCGGTCGTCCTGCCGTCATCTCAGCATCGACTCCTCCGGTCACGTGGTTCGAGGCACCGCAGGCAGGGTATCCCGCCCCCTCCTTCGACATGACCTCGCCGGGGCGGGAGAGACGGTGTGAGCAACCTCGATCCAACCCCCGGAGAGGCGCCGCCCTGTATCGGCCGGGCAAGCACGAACACCACGACAGCCTCGCCCGTGCGGCGCGCCGCGGTGTCTGCCGGACGTAAGGATTACGTGAGAAATGTCGGCCTGGGTGGCGCTTACGGTGATCATGACATCCCCCGTGCGTGCCTTCGAAGGGAATCCTCATCATGCACCGATCCCTCCGCCGTGCCATGGCCACGGCCATCGCCATGATCGCGACCATGTCGCTGGCCCCGCTTGCCTCGCCGCCGGCCGCCGCAGCGAGTCAGGAGCGTCTCCGCGTCGTCCACCTCGGCACCCTCGGCGGCATATGGAGCATCGCCCGAGGCATCAACAATCACGGCCACGTCGTCGGCGACAGCCCGCTGGAGTCCGGGCTCAGCCATGCGTTCCTGTGGAAGAACGGCACGATGACCGACCTCGGCACGCTCGGCGGCGAGACCAGCTTCGCCTCCGGCATCGACGACGACGGCCGCGTCGTCGGCTGCAGCGAGCTGCCCTCGGGCCAGTGGACTCCCTTCCTCTGGCACGAGGGCAAGATGGAGGACCTCGGAGCACACGGAGCCCCCGGCTACTGCGGCGCAGAGGTCGCCAACGGGCACATCGTCGTCACTTTCGCGCCCACTCCCGGCTTCGCCGAGCTTCGCGCCATCCTGCTGTCCGGTGACGTCAAAACCGTCATCGACCGCCGCCCCGGCCTGACCGCCAACGCCGTCAACGACAAAGGCCAGGTGGTGGGCGCCGAGAACTACGTCGTCAACGAGAACGGTCTCCCGCTGCCGATCTACCGGGCGTACCTGTGGCACAACGGCACCGGCCGCGAGCTTGGCACGTTCGGCGGGATGAGCAGGCCCGACTCGATCAACAACCTCGGCCAGGTGGTCGGCAACTCCGATACGGCCGACGGCCACCGTCGCGGCTTCTTCTGGAACGGCTCCTCCATGACGGCCCTTCCCCTGCCCGCCGACGTCTCCAACGCCGGCGCCGTCGCCATCAACGACCGCGGCCAGATCGTCGGCAGCTACAGCAAGGTTGGCAACCCGTACGGCTTCACCGCCCTGTGGGACACCCCCACCACCCAGCCCCGTACCCTGCCGCTGCCCACAGACGCGAAGGTAACCAGCGCCCAAGCTCACGACATCAACAACCAGGGCTGGATCGTCGGCTCCGTCACCTACGACTGGACCACCGGTCGCCACACCCAGGCCGTGATCTGGCGCTGACCCGGTGTCCCGGAGTGGAGCCGCCGCGCTTCGGACGCGGCTGTGCCCTCCGAAAAACCCAGCCGAGCATGAGCCGTGAGCAGCCGTAGGGCTCCGACGATCGCCGCAGATGGCCGGACACACGAGAGGCCCGTCATCACGTTTCCGCTGGTGACGGGCCTCTTCCCGCTGGTGTGGCAGGTCAAGGTCCGAACTTGCGCAGGCTGAGCCGACGGTTTCACGGCTTTCAAGCGCATGACACTAGGCGTCGAGAGCCATGATCTGGTCAACGACGGCGTCGAGGTCGGCACCGACGATGTCAGGTCGCGGGCCGATCGGGTTCAGGACCATACCGGGACGCGCGACGAACGCGGCCTTGCAGCCCGTCGCGAGCGCACCGGCGGTGTCCCACCAGTGCGCGGCCACCAGCCGCACCTCCGCGATGTCGACGTCGAAGGCCTTCGCCACGGCGAGGTAGGGCTCCCCGGCGGGTTTGAGTCGCTTGACGGAGTCAGCCGAGATGACGCCGTCGAAGTGATCCCGGATGCCGCTGTTGACGAGCTGCGCCTCGGCGACCGTCGCAGGGGAGTTCGTCAGCGCCACCACGGCCAGCGAGGTCGAGCGCAGCCGCCGAAGGGCCCCCGCCACCTCCGGGTGGGCCGGCAACGAGCTCATCCGGTTCACGATTCCGGTTATGTCGTCGGAGGTGAGGCCGCGGCCGTGCCGCTCGGCCAGCATTGACAGGGCGGCGTGCTGCGCCGTGCTGAAGTCCACGTATTCGCCGGTCAGGCCGCCGACGAAGGAGAGCTGAAGCACCTGCGCGAACCAGGGCCCGCGCAGCTCGGCCGAGCCGAGCAACTCCTCGAAGGCGGCGTCGAGCGCTCGCAGGTCCAGCAGCGTCTCGTTGACGTCGAACGCGACGACCCTCGTCATGGAAATCTCCTCCCGATCAGTACGCGATCTTTACAGGGTTTCACCGATGGCGTCGTGTTCACGCAGGTAGCGGATCAAACCGGTGGAGTCCTCCGGCATGAGTCTTCCGATGGCGCCACCGGCGTAAACGCCGACGACGTGGCCGTCCGGGTCGAGAACGAAGCCGGTGCCGGCGTGGGACGACCGCTTCGTCGCCCGCGGGTGGTCCTGACCGGAAGACGCCGCTGTCAAAATCCCAGTCCTTCCCGTTTTTCACCAGGTTCGTGCGTTGTCAGCGGTGTGGCCAAAGGCCCGTGCCACCCCTCCCTCCGGGGGGCGGTGGTGTGGCCGGAGGGGGTGGCAGGACGGAGACGGCGCCCGTGGTCTCGAAGATCGCGAGGTGGACGCCGGCGCCCTCATCCCGAGTCGACGGCGGCCGACGCCGCCCCGACGGCCGCCAGGGCCTCGGCGAAGCGGGATCGGGGCGCCTGCGCCGCGACGCGGAAGGCGTCGGCGGCGGTGTCGACGTCGTTCAGCTCCGGCATGCGGGCCACGTTCAGCCCGGCCTCGTGCAGGCGCCGCAGCTGGGTGGCGCCGGTGTCGGGCCGCGACATCGCCACGCCGAGCAGCAGGGACGGGTCGGGGCGGCACAGCCCGAGCAGCCAGAAGCCTCCGTCGGCCGCCGGTCCGTACACCGCGTCGTGACCGGCCAGCAGGGTGACGGCGGTGTTCAGCAGTTCCGGGGTCACCTGGGGGGTGTCCATGCCGATCAGGACCACCGGCAGCCGGTACAGCCGGTGGGCGTCGTCGAAGGCGGCGGCCAGGCGCTGGTCGAGGCCGTCGCCGCGCTGCGGGATCACGGTGAAGCCGTCCGGGAGCCAGGTCCCGGGCAGCCCTTCGAGCGCGAGCACCCGCCGGCCGGCCCGTGCCGCGGCCACGGCGTGCAGCGTGTCCCGCAGGGCGGCCGCCGCCAGGTGAGCGGCCTGGGCGGGGGTGAACGGCGGGGTCAGCCGGGTTTTCACCCGCCCGGCCACCGGCTCCTTGGCGATGACCACGATCTGCGCGGCGCTCATGTCGTCTCTCCCATGACACGGCGCATGTCGGCGATCGCCCGAAGGGTGCCGCGCACGGTGCCGGTCACCTTGGAGCGTCCGACGCGCGGCAGGTAGTCGACATCGGCCTCGGTGATCCGCCAGCCGGCCGCGGCCGCGCGCAGCACCATCTCCAGGGGGTAGCCGAACCGGCGGTCGGTCAGTCCCAGCTCGACCAGTTCGGCGCGTCTGCAGGCGCGCATCGGACCCAGGTCGCGCAGCGGGGCGCCGGTGCGGCGCCGCAGGCGTGCGGCCAGCACGGCGTTGGCGACCCGGGCGTGCACGGGCCCGGCGTGCGGCCTCCGGCGACCGAGTACGAGGTCGCCCTCGCCCGCCAGGACCGGGCCGGTCACCCGGGGCAGCTGGCCCGGGTCGAGCGAGGCGTCGGCGTCCATGAAGCACACGACCTCGGCGGTCGCGGCCAGCAGCCCGGCGTGGCAGGCGGCGCCGAACCCGCGGCGCGGCTCGCTCACCACCGTCGCGCCGTACGCGGCGGCGACACCGGCCGAGCCGTCGGTGGAGCCGTTGTCGACCACGATGGGGCGATAGCCGTGCGGCATCCGGTCGAGCACCCAGGAGAGCGCGGCCTCCTCGTTGAGACACGGCAACACCACGTCGATCTTCATGAGGTCGAGGCTAGGCCAGGAGGCGACGCTCACCTCTTACGAAGCGGTGACGTATGTCCAGCAAGACGTATGTCCAGCAAATGGTCGGCTCGCCTTTACCTCGGGAAAGTGGTTCACGACTCGGGGCGGCGAGTCGAATGAGCGAGAACCGCCCCGTTCGTACCGTTCGCAGAACGGGCACCGTGGCCGGTGGTCCACGGTGCCCGCCGTGCCGCGTGAACGAGGCCCCGAAGGAGGCGGGGGCGGCGGGACACCGGGTGAGGATCGCGAGCGAACCCGTCGCCGAGATCATGGCGGCGCCCCCGCCGTACCCGGCCGGATCGCCGTGCCCGGCCGGATCGCCGCGCCCGGAGGGGGCGCCGTGCCCGGAGGGGGCGCCGCCCCGCTCCTCCGCGACATGGAGCGATCACGCCGAGGGGCGGGACGGGGTCACCCGAAGATCTGGTCGACGCGGCGCCGGTAGGCGCGGCACCAGGACAGCCGGTAGAGGACCCGCATGATCAAAGGGGCGGTCGCCAGGAGGGGTCGCCGGGGTCGCCGACGCCACCGAGCCCGGCGACTCCCGCGAGTTCCGCAACGGCGCCGGCATCCAGCCCCGCGAGCGGCAGCCGGAGCGCGTCGTGGCGGCTCAGCATGCCCAGCGTGTCGTACATCTCCGCCGGGCCCTCTCCCGAGCGCATCGTGATGACGACGCCGACCCCGTCCCCGTCCCCGAGCAGGACCGCCAGGTCGGACAGCAGGCCGAGTGACGCGGAGTCCGCCCACTGCAGGTCGTCGATCACCACGAGCACGGGCCGGTCGCGTACGGCCAGGCCGAGGTAGGCCGCTGTGGCCCGGTGCAGCCGGAACCTGGCCTCCCCGGTCTCCGCCGGGCGTTCGGAGGTCTCGTCGGGCCCGCCCTCCCTGAGCAGGACGCGCAGGGAGCTCGCCCCCGCGTCCTCGGGCGGGACCTCGGCGCCCAGACACCGGACCACCTGCCGCCACGGCCACAGCGCGGGGGCGCCGGAGGTCTCGTGGCAACGCCCCCAGGCCACCAGCCATCCCGCCGCCGAACGGTCGTTCGCGAACGCCTCGGCCAGCCAGGTCTTGCCGATGCCGGGCTCGCCGGAGATGACGGCGATGCCGGGACGGCCGCGCTCGACCTCACCGGCCAGGGCGCGCAGGCGTTCGAGCCGGCCCGCCCTGCCCACGACCAGCCGCCGCGCGGGCGCGGGAACGTCCCGTGCGGGACGCGCGGTCAAGAGCGCCGGCGGCGAGGCCGGGGGCGCGGGAACGGCGGGAGGTGCCTGGACGGCCGGCGGATCGGGAGTGACGGGGAGCGGGGCAGGGGTCAGCGCGGGGTCCTGCGTGAGGATCGCCGCCTCCAGCCGCTGGAGCCCGGGCCCGGGGTCGAGGCCGAGTTCCTCGGCCAGGTGCGCCCGCGCCGACCGCAGCGCCCGCAGCGCCTCGGCCTGCCGCCCGAGCCGGTACAGCGCGAGGGCGAGCAGCTCCCAGAGCCCCTCCCGCAGCGGGCCGGCCCGCACGAGAGTCTCGAGCTCGCCGACGACGTGCGGACGCCCCTCGTCGAGACGGCGTGCCAGGTGCCGTTCCATCGTCGAGAGATGCGCCTCCCGCAGCCGCTCGATCTCCGGGCGCAGCCAACCGGTGTCCTCGAATTCCTCGTACGGCGTGCCGCGCCACAGCCGCAGCGCCTCTTCGTAGGCGCCGGTCTCTGCCAGGCGGGTCCGGTTCCCGGGCGGGCGGGGCGCGTGGTGACGCGGTCAGGGTTTGCGCGCGACGCCGCCGGCGCACGCCACCTCGGGAACGTCTCCCCAGGGGGCGGGATCCGGCCGCCACCGCTGCACCGGCACGACGCCCGGCTCCAGCAGCGTCAGACCGTCGAAGTAGCGGGCGATCAGCTCGGGGCTGCGCGGCGTGTAGGCGACCACGCCGCTCCCCGAGTTGTGGCGCCGCATCGCCTCGACGTACGCGGGGTCGGTGTCGACGCCGTCGTAGAGCGCCAGGTAGCTGCCCGAGGGCAGGTCCCGCATCAACCGGCGCACGATCGAGAGCGCCTCGTCGTGGTCGCCGATCAGGCCCATGATGCCCATCAGCATCAGCGCGGTGGGCCTGCCGAAGTCCAGCGTCTTCGCCGCTGTCCGCAGGATGTGCTCGGGGTCGCGCACGTCCGACTCGATGTAGTCGGTGGCACCCTCGGGCGTGCTGGTGAGCAGCGCCCGGGCGTGCACCAGCACCAGGGGGTCGTTGTCCACGTAGACGACGCGCGAGTCCGGCGCCACCCGCTGGGCGACCTCGTGGGTGTTGTCGACGGTGGGCAGTCCGGTGCCGATGTCCAGGAACTGGCGGATACCCGCCTCGCCGGCCAGGTGACGCACCACGCGGGCGAGCATGTACCGGGAGTGGCGGGCGACGTCCACCATGCCGGGGAAGACGGCGGACACCCTCTCGCCCGCCTCACGGTCGACGGCGAAGTTGTCCTTCCCGCCCAGCAGGTAGTTCCAGATGCGAGCCGAGTGCGGCACCTCGGCGTCGATCCGTTCCATCCCGGGTCTCCGCCCGTCCTCTGACGAACGGGATGACGGGTTCGAGACGGTCGGCTCGTCGGCCATGGGGGGATCTCCTGCCTTCCGGTGTCCTTGCAGGGAGATTACGCCCATACATGGACCCTGGCCCCGGATTACATGATCTTGTTTCCGCGGTGTCCGGCCGCCCGCGGGGCCCGCCGGGCGGTGATACCCGGCGTGACCAGCACGGATCACCGGTCCCGGAGAACCCGCTCGGCCAGGAAGTCCTCCCGGATCCGCCGGCCCACGGCGGCACCCTCAAGGGACGGGTTCTCGCCGGCCCGGTACGCGTGACCGCCTTTCCCGGTATCCGGACCGGCACTGTCATCGGCGCGCGGACCGTGGCCGAGCAGGCTGTCACCTTCGGACGGCTCTCCCCGTCCCCGTGACCGCCGGAGGTGCCTCACCTCGCGGTACTCCCGAAACGGGACCGGCCTGCCTCAGCGCGGACCCCCGCCGATCTGTGACTCCGGGCGGGCCGCGCGCATGGCCGACCGTACGATCTCCTCCAGGTGCGCGCTGTGCGCGCCACGCCAGTAGATCTGGCCGCACTCCGGGCATCGGCCGTAGACGTCGTAGGAGCGCTTGGTCCCGGCCTCCAGCAGGCGGTCGACCTCGGCTTTGTCGACGGGGGCCAGCTCCCCGTTGCAGGTCGTGCAGCGGGTCCACGGCCGCAGCGGTGGCGCGAACCGTTCCAGCAGGTCGCGCAGCTGGTCGTCCGCCTTGGTGCCTCGCACGTAGGCGCCGAACCAGAGCGCCCGGCGGCACAGCAGGCCATGGTCCTGGGTCAGCAGCACGCGGCGTTCCCTGTTCGCCTCGACGACCAGCGAGGGGTCGTCCATGTCGTTGTGGTAGGTCGCGTCCACGCCCAGCAGCCGGAGCCGCCGCGCGAGGGTGCCCAGGTGGACGTCGAGCAGGAACCGGGGCGCGCCCTGCCCGGGTTCGAGCGGCACCCGCTGGGGGCGGGGCACGGCGTGAACGTGGACCACGTCACCGGCGACGGGCTGATAGGACCTGCCGACCTCCGTGCCCTCGACGGTCAGGGGCCCCACCTCGGGCAGCGGAACCCCGAGCGACTCCACGACATGGCCCAGCGTCGATGTTCCGTCGGGCGCCACCCGCTGCCACTCACGCCGCCGCCGCGCGGGCAGGAACAGCAGCAACTCGGCGGCGATGTGCAGGCTGACATCGGATTCGCTCACACCTTCAGCATGCCAGGTGAGCCGGGTCTCGGCTTCAAGATCAAGTCCATCCTTTTCGGTGGACCCCGTGCCGTGCCCGTGCGTCCCCGCCCGCCGCGTCGTCGTGAACCAGGCGACCCCGGAACGCGCCAGGCGGTCGCGCACCCGCGCCCACTCCGGCGGACCCGCGCCCTCCTCGCCGTACCGCGCGTCGTGCTCCGCCACCGGATCGGCCATGCCGGCCGACTCCGGTGATGAGTTGTCGCGCCCGTACCCGTCACACCTACGACGGGACACGACAAGGCGGAAGGATGACGAGATGAGTGCGGACACGCGGCTGGAGGAGCTGGGCGTGAGCGGTCTGGACGAGGTCGACGAGCCGGCGTTCTCGGGGCTGGCGGAGCGGCACCGGCGGGAGCTGCACGTGCACTGCTACCGGATGCTCGGGTCGTTCGAGGACGCCGAGGACACCGTGCAGGAGACGTTCCTCCGTGCCTGGCGGCGGCGGGAGACCTTCGAGGGGCGGTCGACGTTCCGGGCCTGGCTGTACCGGATCGCCACCAACGCCTGCCTGGACCTGCTCGCCAAGTGCCGCCCGGAGCCTGCGACCGGCGGCGAGGTGCTGTGGCTGCAGCCCTACCCGGACCGGCTGCTCGACGAGCTGCCCGCGGGCGACGCGGACGAGCCGGAGACCGTCGCCGTCGCGCGGGAGACGATCGAGCTGGCGTACCTGGTCGCGGTCCAGCACCTCGCGCCGCGCCCGCGGGCCGTGCTGATCCTGCGGGACGTGCTCGGCTGGCCGGCGAAGGACGTCGCGGAGCTTCTCGGGGACTCCGTCAACTCCGTGAACAGCGCGCTGCAGCGGGCCCGCGCCGGCATGCGGGAGCACCTGCCCGCCGAGCGGCAGGACTGGACCGGCGGCGAGGAGGACGCCAGGACGCGAGAGCTGGTACGCCGCTATACCGACGCCAGCGTGGCCACGGACGTCGCCGGGCTCGCCGCGCTGCTGCGCGACGACGTCCGCTGCTCGATGCCGCCCACGCCGGGCCTGTACGTGGGCCGCGACACGGTGGTGAACGACTGGGTCGAGAGCGGCTTCGAGAGCATGAAGCACCTGCGCGCCGTCCTCACCTCCGTGAACCGGCAGCCCGCCGTCGCCTTCTACCTCTGGCGGAAGCGGGAGGGTGCGTACCTGCCGCTGACGATCGACGTCCTGCGCGTCACCGGCGGGGCGATCACCGAGATCGTCACGTTCCACGAGGACCGGTTCCCGCGGCTCGGGCTGCCGGAGCGCCTGCCGGCGGACGGCACGGAGTAGTCCCGGTGCGGACGCTCGCACTGCGAGGTGGCACGCGTGTCGCGGTGGTCGCGGCCGAGTGGTGCGACGCGTTCGGCGTCGTCACCCGCGGGCGGGTGCAGCTGGAGCTGCGCGACGGCGAGCCCGGGCCGGTCCTCGGACGCGACGCCGGGTTCTGGCTCCGCAGCACCGGCGTCCGCGCCCTGCGGAACCCCGGCCGTCGCACGGCGAGGGTACGCATCCTCACCCCCGGGGCCAGGACCGTCACCTGCCAGTCACCACACCCCTACGCCGGTCACCGAATGATGGAGGAGGACATGAACAGCATGAATGACACCGGGATCGTCGCAGGCCCGGCATCGGGCCGGACCAGCCGCGCCCACCGGCTCCGCGGGCTCGCCGGCACCGGCTTCGTCGCCACGCTCGCGGCGATGGCGGCCACCACCCTCGCCGCCGCGCTTGCCCAGGCCGCCGGCGTCGACTTCGAGGTCCCCGACGGCGGCGAGACGATCCCGTTGCCCGGGGTCGCCGTGGTGACCGGCTTCTTCTCGGTCGTGGGCATCGTCATCGCCGTCGCTCTTCTCCGTTGGAGCGCTCGCCCCGCCGAGCGATTCGTGTGGACGGCGGTGTCTCTGACCGCGATCTCGCTGGTCCCGCCCCTCCTCTGCGGGGCGAACACCGCCACCGTCACCACCCTCCTCGGGCTGCACCTCGTCCCTGCGGCGGTGATGATCCCCACCCTGGCGCGGAGCCTCCGCAACCGGACCGATTGACGATCCCGCAACTGCCGGGTCGACGTCAGGCTCAAACCGCGCCAGGACGCGCTCGCAGCCGGGCACTGACACCTACGCGTGCCGGAGGCCGGCACGCCGTGGCCGGAGTGGCAGAGAGCGCTGTTTGTGACATGGGAGGTCGGAAAGGCTCATCGGTCAGCCGGGACGAGTGCTGCGTCCCCATCTTCCGCCGTTGCCGGCCACGCCGTCCGCTCGTCGGTCTCCATGGCGGTCGCGGCGGCGCCGGCTCAGTTGAAGGGATTGTCGTAGGTGCCACTGCTCTTGGTGCGCATCATGTACTGATACCCGTTGCTGCTGCTGAACCAGCCGGCGGTCACGTCGAAGCGGAGGTTGTGGACGGCGCTGCCGAGATCGACCTCGGCGCTGTACAGGGACACCTGCTGGCACCCGGTAGCCGAGGTGGAACCGGTCCAGACCGGGTAGTTCGTGGTCGAGCCGTTCACCTTGATGAGGAAGGACGGCTGGGGGTAGGCGCCGCTCTGCCAGCAAAGGTTCAGCGAGTAGCGGTACTTCGTGTTGGAATCGTCGAACGCGACGGTCCCTTCCAGGCGGGCCAGCTGCATCCCGGATCCGTCGTTGGCGGTCACCTGCACGTAGACCTGCTGATCCGGGCCGTACGCGGCGTGGGCGGGGGTGACGGGCAGGAAGGTCGCGGCCAATGCCGTGACGGCGAGTGTGATCGACGTCGTCAGGCGACGTCCCCACGAGCGTTCGGTCAATTCACACCTCATCATTAAAAAGTGCGGGAACACCCGGAGGTTATATAGCGGGTCTTGAACCGTCCAGCACGGCGATTTTAGGGCCGGCCCCAAAAGCGTCTTACGTATCATCGGTCGCGCCGTTCTTGTGGCGACCAGGGAATATGGGGAGACGCAGTGCACAGAAATCCGACGTGGCGCTGAAAGTTTCATTCTCATCAGCCTAGATCAGCTCGGCGACCTCCCGACGGCTTACTTGCTCCATACAAAGATTAAAAGATTAAAGGAGGCTCGGCATCGAACTGTCACGTTGAACCGGACTCCGGGTTCTGGCGAATCGAACGTTCACCACTAAGCCATGATCGGCTACGGTGACCGCATGACCCCACTACCGGGTCGCAGAAACGGGCGATGTGACGGTGTCACCGGCCGATTTTCGCGCCTGATCGAACGCTTCCGATCGAACGCGCTTTTCGGAGGCGTGCGCGGGCGACCCGCCGTACTCGTCGAAGTGAGCCTTTTCATCCCGGGTAGCGGACCTCTTCGGCGAGTTGCAGGACGAGGATCGCCCGCACGAGCCGGCCAGAGTGGCCAGAAGATCGACGCTTTCGCGGATGTAGCGCCGGGCCGTGGTGGTGCCGATGGCGAAGCCGGCGGCCAGGGCGCCGTCAAGGGCGGCGAGTTCGACATCTGAGGTCCGCCGATCCCGCCCGGTGATCGCCTGAGGTGAGAGTCCCCGTCGCGTTGGGGGCTCTCACCCGTTCGCGGGTGCTCGCCACGAGCGTCACCGTTCGGCCGCTTCGGGCTCAGACGTTCGCCATGGTGTCCCCTGCTCCGGTGAGGTCCTGCCGGTCGGCGTTCTTTCCCAGGTAGGCGCGCAGGTGCCGGGCGGTGAGGGAGTTTCCTTCCGAGACGAGGTCGGCGGGGGTGCCGGTGAAGACGATCCGGCCGCCGTCGTGTCCGGCTCCGGGGCCGAGGTCGATGATCCAGTCGGCGTGGGCCATCACGGCCTGGTGGTGCTCGATGACGATCACCGTGTTGCCGTCGTCGACGATCCGGTCCAGCAGGGCCAGGAGCTGGTCCACGTCGGCGAGGTGCAGGCCGGTGGTCGGCTCGTCGAGCACGTACGTCGTGGCCTTCTCCGCCATCCGGATGGCCAGCTTGAGCCGCTGCCGCTCGCCCCCGGACAGGGTGGTGAGCGGCTGGCCCAGGCCGAGGTAGCCCAGGCCCACGTCGGCGAGCCGGTCGAGGACGGCCCGCGCCGCGCCGAAGCTCGCCTTCGAGGCCGCGTCCGCAGAACCCGTACCCGGACCGAAGAAGTCGCGGGCCTCGGTCACCGACATGCCCAGCACCTCGCTGATGTCCTTGCCGCGCAGCTTGTGGGTGAGCACCTCGGGCGTGAACCGCCTGCCCTCGCACTGCTCGCACACCGACGCCACCCCGGCCATCATGGCGAGGTCGGTGTAGACCAGGCCGATGCCCTTGCAGTTGGGGCAGGCGCCCTCGGAGTTCGCGCTGAACAGGGCCGCCCTGACCCCGTTGGCCTTGGCGAAGGCGGTGCGGATCGGGTCGAGCAGCCCGGTGTAGGTGGCCGGGTTGCTGCGGCGGGACCCGCGGATCGCGGTCTGGTCGACCACGGCGACGCCCTCCCTGCGGGGGAGCGAGCCGTGGATCAGCGAGCTCTTGCCGGACCCGGCGACGCCGGTGACGACGGTGAGCACGCCCAGCGGGATGTCGACGCTCACGTCCTTGAGGTTGTGCAGGGTGGCGCCCGTGATCGACAGCTGCCCGCGAGCCGGCCGTACCTTCTCGCGCAGCCGGGCCCGGTGGTCCAGGTGGCGGCCCGTCAGGGAGTCCGAGCGCCGGAGCCCGGCCACGTCACCGGTGAAGCACACCCGCCCGCCGGACGAACCCGCCCCCGGGCCCAGGTCGACCACGTGGTCGGCGATCTCGATCGTCTCCGGCTTGTGCTCGACGACCAGGACCGTGTTTCCCTTGTCGCGCAGGAGCAGCAGCAGGTTGTTCATCCGCTCGATGTCGTGCGGGTGCAGCCCCACCGTGGGCTCGTCGAAGACGTAGGTGACGTCGGTCAGGCTGGAGCCGAGGTGGCGGACCATCTTCACCCGCTGGGCCTCGCCCCCGGACAGGCTGGAGGACTCGCGGTCCAGGCTCAGGTAGCCCAGGCCGATCTCGACCAGCGACTCCAGCGTGTTGCGCAGGGTGGAGACCAGCGGTCCCACCGACGGGTCCTCGATGCCCCGGACGAACTCGGCCAGGTCGCTGATCTGCATGGCCGCGCAGTCGGCGATGTTGCGGCCGTCGATCTTCGAGGCCAGCGCGGCGGAGTTGAGCCTGCTGCCGCCGCACGCGCGGCAGCTCGTGAACGTCACGGCCCGGTCCACGAACGCCCGGATGTGGGGCTGCAGCGACTCCCGGTCCTTGGCGAGATAGAGCCGCCGTACCTTGACCAGGAGCCCCTCGTAGGTGGTGTTCATCGTGCCGATTTTGATTTTGGTGGCGGGCTTGTGGAGGAAGTCCTCCCACTGGGACGGGGTGTAGTCCCTCAGCTTGGCGTCGGGGTCGAAGAATCCGGCGTGGGCCAGGCCCTGCCAGTACCACGAGTCCACGGTGAAGTTCGGGATGGTGATCGCGCCCTCGTTGAGCGAGCGGTCGACGTCGACGAGCTGGGAGACGTCGATGTCCGACACCCGGCCGAGCCCCTCGCACTCCGGGCACATGCCCTCGGCGCTGTTGAAGCTGAAGGCGGTCGAGGTGCCGACGTGGGGGGTGCCGATCCGGCTGAAGACGATCCGCAGCATCGTCTGCGCGTCGGTCGCCGTGCCGACCGTGGAGCGGGAGTTGGCGCCCATCCGCTCCTGGTCGACGACGATCGCCGCGCTCAGGTTGCGCAGGGCGTCGACGTCGGGACGTCCCTGGCTCGGCATGAACGACTGGACGAAGGCCGTGTAGGTCTCGTTGATCAGGCGCTGTGACTCCGCCGCGATGGTGCCGAAGACGAGGGAGGACTTCCCCGAGCCGGAGACCCCGGTGAAGACGGTGAGCCGCCGCTTGGGAATGTCCAGCGAGATGTCGGCCAGGTTGTTCTCCCTGGCGCCGCGTACCTCGATCACGTCGTGGCTGTCCGCGACGGCCTGGCCATGCCGCGGGCCGCGATCACCGGCCGGTGGGGCGGATGGGAACACGAACCTTCTCACTTGATATCCTTATGCTGTAAAGAGTTGGCCCGGCCAAGTTAGTTTGTGCCGTAAGGAGTTGCAAGTGGTCGTCTTCGCCGGACAGGGCGACGCGCGCCGTTCGATGGCGCTGCTGTGGCGCACCACGGGGCGGGGAGAGGCGCGTCCCGGGCCCAAGCCCGCCCTGAGCGTGGACCTGATCGTGGACGCGGCCATCGCCGTCGCCGACGCGGAGGGGATGGCCGCGCTCTCCATGCGCGCGGTGGGCGAGCGGCTCGGGCGCACGGCCATGGCCCTCTACACCTACGTCCCCAGCAAGAGCGAGCTGGTCGACCTGATGTACGACCGGGCCCTCGCCGAGCTGTCCACCCGCCACGACCTGGCGGGCGGCTGGCGGGCGGCCGTGACCTCCTGGGCGCGGGAGACCTGGGAGTTCTACGTACGGCATCCGTGGGTGCTGCAGGTGTCGCAGGCGCGCCCCGTGCTGGGCCCCAACGAGTACGTCATGATCGAGGAGGCGCTGCGGATCCTCCGCGAGACCGGGCTGAAGGCCGGGACGCTGCGGTACGTCGTCGGGACGCTGTTCTACTTCGTGCGCGGGGCGGCGCAGACGGTCGCGGAGTCGAGGCAGGCCCCGGCGGCGACCGGAATGTCGGACGAGGAGTGGTGGTACGCCCGCTCGGCCCTGCTGACGGAGGTCGCGCCCGACTTCGCCGAGCGTTTCCCGACGACGGCCTGGCTCGCCGGTGAGGGCGCCTACGAGCCCCAGGACGAGACCGTCCCCTACATGGAACAGGAGGGGAGGGACACCTTCGCCGCCGGGCTCGCCATCCTCCTGGACGGGATCGAGGCGACGGTGAGCAGGGCCGGAGCCTGAAGGGCCCGGCGGCGTCACCGGACTCGTTCACGCCGGAGGCGAGGCGGACGGCCGGCGTCTCCAGAGCGCGCGCCGTACCAGATAGCCGGGACCGAGCAGCAGGAGGAGGGCGGACGTGCCGAGGAGCAGCGGGCCGAGGGGGTCGAAGTAGCCCGGTCTGTGCACCTTGAACTCGTGACCCGCGTCCAGGGCCGGTACCCCGTCCCCCACGGACAGCTCCCGCTCGTGCGTCTCGTAGCCGTGGATCCACACCTCCTGTCGGCCCGACAGGCCGTCGTCGGGAAGGTAGGAGCCCCACCAGCGGCAGGGGCCGCGGCCCTGGCACCTCACCTCCTCGGCGGTGAAGACGCCCATGGTGCCCTCGCGTTTGGCGGCACGTATCTCCAGCAGGGCGCCGTCGAAGGTCGTCACCCCGAGGAGCGTCGCCAGCAGCAGTGCCGGCGGCAGCAGGGCCACGATCAGGATCACCAGGCAGCCCGCGCCGCAGCCGTTCCTCTCCTCCGTGTCCTTCATGCCGCAGGCTCCCGTCCGCGCCGGTGATGAGGGCCCCGGTTCGAAAACGGGCGGGAGGCTCCCCGGGTTCCGTCCTGCCCGGCGCCGGGCGTCTCGGCGGTGAGCGTCCCGAGGGGCCGCGCCCGGCCTCGACGCAAGTGTGCCTAACCGGACCGCCGCGGGGCAGGAACAATCTCATGAAAAAGTTCTTCAAGGTCGTGGTGGCACGCTGGCTGGCCCGTACGCCGTTCGGGCTGGCGATCCTGGGGGCGGGCTGGTTCCTGGGGCGGCGGCGCAGGCGGCGTGAGCAGGAGCAGGCCGGGCGAGGTGGGCGGGGATACGTGACGCGGGGGAGCGGACGCCCGCCCCGCTCCGGCCGGCGCTGAACCCCGCCGCCCTCACGGGCGGGGGGACGGCGGGGACCGGTGGCCGGGGCGTGAGCGGAGTTCGTCCGCGATCCGCGCACGGATCTCGTCCGGCAGTTCCTCGCACGCGGCCAGCCGCGTCAGAGCCGCACGGCTCTCGGGTACGGCCCTGGTGTGGCGGAGTGCCCACACGGCCTTCTCGACGGCCGTTCCCCGCCGCGCGTACAGCTCCGCGAGGTCCATGAGCCAGGGCGTGAGCGCCTTTTCGTCATCGACCATGAGGCCGCACCAGATCAGGGTCTGCTCGGCGATCCAGGCGGTGATGCGCCGGGTCCAGATCTCCTCGAAGTCCGTGGTGTCGACGCCGAGGCGGGCGCACTCGGCCCTGGCGCCGGCCATGCGCCCGGCGGTGACGTGCCGGGCGTAGGGCATGTGTCCGCGCAGGACGGCCCGGATCCCGGTCCACTCGGGGTACTCGTCGTCCTCGCGTTCCCAGACGGCCGGCTCCTCCGGGGGCTCGGGCGAGGCGAGCACGGTCCGGGGCAGGCACGCTTCGAGCACGGCCCGCGCGTAGGCCAGGTTCTCCTCGCGCTCCTCTGTCTCCGGTGGCCAGACGAAGCCCGAGCCCCAGGAGAACGGGTAGGCCCGGACCGCGTCCGGCAGCAGCGGTGTCTCGTTCGAGATCATGTGACTCCCCGGTAGCTGGTGGTCGCTGTCACGGGCGGCGTAGGACGCTCCGCTCCTTGCGGGCCCGGCCGTTCCGCATAATCCTGCAAGCCGGTTTTGATGGTAAATATGGCATTTAGTGAGTTTTTTGTCCGGGGGACGCCTAGCTCAACCCGCCGGGGCAGTGGAACACCGACCCCGCGCGCCCGCTCCAGCAGGGGTACATGGGCATCCAGAACCACGGCGCCGGGGACGACATGTCTTTCCGCAACATCAGGATCGAGGAACTCGGCGCGACCGGGGGCGACACGACCGTCCAGGCGGAGAACCGGTCGGAGACGAACGGCGTGCAGACCTACCCGCGAACCCCCACGCACGGCGGCACCGTGCTCGGCTACGTCACCCCGGCGGCCGGGCCGCACCGGCTCGCCCGCCGGCCCGCGGCCCGGTCCTCGACAGAGGCGGCCGGCCAGGCGGGATCGGCGAACCGGCCGCGCTCCAGGATGTCGCGGCGGTAGGACGCGGCGACAGCTCTCAGAGTGAGAGGGTCGGCGGACCCGGGTCGGGGCAGGACCGCCGCCACCTCGGCGACGTGATTCACCGCCGTGAGGAAGTCCATCCGGCCGGGCGCAGATGGGTGATCACCATGGTGATGGCGTCGGTGGCGGGCAGATCTGCGAAGAAGCCGCCCGTGCCCGTTGCGGGTGACAGGATTTGCACACGCTCGGGTTGTTCCGGGCACGTGGACGACGGCGTCCGACCGATCGGGGAGCGGGGTCGGCGCGCACGGTCAGGCGTGGAGACTCCTGTCTTGACAGGGGGTCGCTCATCGCCAGCCAACCGTGATGGCCCGCCGACGATCTGACGGCGGCCGTGTGAACGTGGATGCGCGTCAGTTGGAGTGATCAAGCCCTCCGGCATAAGGCCGGGTCGGGATCGACCGGGAGGTGGACGGCGTGACCGGAGTGGCTGAGAAGCTGCTGGCCGCGTACGAGAGCCAGCTGCGGGGGTTGGTACCGCGGGACCTGCCATGGGGGACCGTGGTCGAGCGGGACGGACCGCTGGTGCGAACCCACTACGGCACCCACGGGACCGTCGATCACGCTGCTCTGGCCCGCGGTGACCTGGCGGGACTGATCCGCCGGCAACAGGAGGTCTTCGCCGCACGCCGTGAACCGATCGAGTGGAAGGTCCACTCCCACGACGCACCACCGCTCGCCGAGTCGCTGCGAGCCGCGGGGTTCGTCCCGGGGCCGGAGCGCGCTCTCCTGGCGGCCGACATCGACGGCATCCCGTCACCCGAAGCCCTGCGACCTGGCATACGCATACAGCCGCTTGACGGGGAAGAGGAGCGGCTGCGCCGCATGGCCGCGGCCGCGCCCGAGCAGCGAAGGCCACTGGCGGAGCTGGAGGCAGACGGGACGGCCCGCAGGGCTGAATCGGAGATGAAGATCCTGGCGATGGTGCACGACGGGCGGATCCTGGACGCGCTCTGGGTCGAACGAGTGGACGGCACCGACTTCGCGGCGATCGGCGGGATCACCGGCCCCAGCCCCGAACTGTTCCACGCCGCGGGTGCCTGGGCGGAACGGCACTACATCCCGCCCGCGCTTTCACCTCGTACGCCGCGTCATCTCGTCGCCGAGGCGCCCGACGCCCTGGTTCCCGCCCACGTCGCGGCGGGCTTCCACGAGATCGCGCGGGTGAGCACCTACCGCTGGGTGCCCGCCGGTGAGCCGGCTCGGGAGCGTCCCGCGAAGCAACTCCTGTCCGATCCCGAGCATGACGAGATCTGGAAGCGGTTCGAGACCCGGTTCGACGTGACCTACGAGACGGCCGACCGGGGAATCGCCGAACCCCCGGCCTCCGCCACCTGGCATCTCGACGCCGTTGAGCGTCAGAACGACCCGCTGCTCGCCGAGGTGGAGGCGATCGTCGCGCGTGGACTGCGCGCCGGCGCACGGCCCGGTGACCGGCTCTACCGCCTCAAGTGGTGCGTCAGCGGCTCCCGTATCGACCCGGCCCGTGTCGGCGGGCCAGGGCAGCCCCACTGGGCGAGCTACACGTACCTCGTCGACGAACACGTCATCCAAGTCACCGAGGACCTGCGGATGGGCACGTTCGGCAACTGGCGGGAATCCTCCCTGTGTGTCTTCGGCGACGAGCTCCTCGCCCGCGTGGACGAGGAGCTCACCGACCTCCTCGGCACCGTGCTGCGGCGCGGCGGGCGCCCCGTCGGCAACGTCTGGAGCTTCGGTCCCTGAGGACATGCCACCGGCATCGCGGTTCTGGTCGAGGCCGCGGGTGAAGGCGCGCGGACGAGGGCAGGGAACCCGGCGTCCGCGGAGGTGGTCCGTCCGGGGTGGACGCGAACGTCCCGCTACAACCGGGTCTTCTGCCGGTCCGGCGATCGTACGGTACCTGTCGCGGGCCGGTGGGAGGTCTGCCGGGCGACCATGCCGGCCAGTTCTTTCAGGGCCCGTTCGGAGTCGCTTCCCGGCTCGGCGGCCAGGGCGACGAATTTCTGGCCGGTGCCACTGACGGAGAGCACCTCCCAGGAAAGGGTGAGGTCGCCCAACGTCGGGTGGCGCAACTCCTTGGCCTCGTTGCCGCGCGTCTGCACCTCGTGGCGGGCCCAGATGTGGCGGAAATCCTCGCTGCGGGCGGTGAGCTCCTCCACCAGCCCGTGCAGGTACGGGTCGTCGGGGTCGGCCGCCACGGCGGAGCGTAGCTGCGCCGTCTTGGCGCGGGCGGCTTTCTCCCAGTCGGGGTAGAAATCGGCCGCTCGCGGATCGAGGTAGATCATGCGCAGGCAGTTGTCGATGTTGGTCATACCCTCGTACAGGGCCTTGATCATCGGATTGACGGCCAGGATGTCCAGGCGCCGGCCGATCACCATCGCGGGAGCCTGCGGGCAGAGCTGGACGAGCCGGAGCATGCTGGGGCTGACCCGCTCCACGGCGCCGGTCTCGACCCGGGGACGGACCCAGGGGTGGGCGAGCGAGTAGAGGTAGCCGGTGGCGTCGGGCTCCAGGCGCAGCACCCGTGCCAGGGCGCTCAGCACCTGGGGGGAGGGGTTGCGTTCCCGTCCCTGCTCCAGCCGGATGTAGTAGGAGGCGCTGACCCCGGCGAGCATGGCGACCTCCTCGCGCCGCAGTCCCGGGGTGCGGGAGGAGGGGGAGTGCAGGAAGCCCGCCTGTGCCGGACTGGTGGCTTCGCGCCGGGCGCGCAGGAACTCGCCGAGCAGGTTGCGGGGGCCGTTGTCCATTTAATGATGATATGTCGCTATTGTCCGATTGGCCTAGTGTGACGTTCCTGTGCTGATCGGTGGCAGTTTTTTACCTCAGGACCGTCACCTTCCGCCGTGCGGCCTGGCCGGCTTTCCCTGGACTGCTTCGGGGCGACGGCGGGGCGTACCGGTTCGCGGGGGAAGGCGGCCGGAGCGCCGAGCCGCGGGATGCACGAGACGAGGCGGGCGCCGACGGGGGAGTCCTCAAGGGTGAGGCCGCAGCGGTGCCGGCGGGCGGCGTCGCGGGTGATCGCCGAGGTCGCCGCCGCCGTCGGGACGACGGGCGGCGTCGAGGCGGGTGAGGCGTCCGAGGACGCGCCGGCGGACGCCTTTCCGGGTGAGGAACTCGGCGGGGTCGGGGAACTCGTGCCGCGGGCGGCGTCCGTGCGGGCCTGGGAGAGCAGGCCGTTGACGATGGTGTCGAGGCGGTCGGCGATGGTCAGCGCCGTACGCAAGGTGTGGTGGAAGTCGGTGTCCTCGGGGTGGTCGAGGGCGTTTTTGAGTTCGGCGCGCAACCTGGTGATCGGGTTACGCAGCTCGCGGGAGGTGGTGGCGACGACGCGGCGTTGCCGGGCGAGGGCCTCGTCGAGGCGGGCGAGGG
This sequence comes from Streptosporangium sp. G12, assembly GCF_052983175.1. Lineage (NCBI taxonomy): Bacteria > Bacillati > Actinomycetota > Actinomycetes > Streptosporangiales > Streptosporangiaceae > Streptosporangium > Streptosporangium sp. G12. The sequence continues at coordinate 70,410 of NZ_JBRIQO010000023.1, forward strand.
CGTGGTTGGTGGTACGGGCCAGCTCGGCGATCTCGTCGTCTCCCGGCGGGACTCGCACGCGGCGACCGAGATCGTTCACGGTGACCTCGTCCAGATGGGTGCGGATGGCCTGGACGGGACGCAGCGCGCGGCCGATCACCCACCAGGTGGCCATGCCCGTGCCGCCGGTCAGGACCACGACGAGGACGGCCATGAGGTATTCGAACCCGTACTCCTGGAGCAGCCACGGCATGCCCAGGTCGGCCACCTTCCCGCCCCGGGTGCGGGCCTCGGACTCCAGGGCGTGGCGGACGGACGGACGGGCGCTCGCGCCGAGCGTGGTCAGGGCGATCAGCACCAGCAGGGACGTGGACGCGGTGCAACGCCCGCGGATGGATCGGGGACGTCGAGCGATGATCATGGTCTCTCCGGCGGGAGGAGGACGAGCGCCTCGGTCCGGGCCCGGAGGAGGTCACTGAGATGCCTACTGCTGTTCATGCCGTCACCATAAATCGGGATTGCTCACCCAGGCTGACCGTGGCACTCCCATGCATCCGCCCTGATCAGAGCCGGGTCACGAGTGATGCGAGCGGACCGGCGTCCTCGTCGAGCGCGCCCGCCCCGCTCGCCGCGCCGCTTCCCGGGGTGGATTGACTGGTAGTGACACACCCAGTCAAACTGGATAAATCGGACATATGATTCTGCAATGGCCAGTGAAAGCCTGCTCGGCGAGTTCCTTCGTGCCCGGCGCGCGATCACCACTCCCGCCCAGATCGGACTGCCGGACTCCGGGCTCCGCCGGACCCCGGGTCTGCGACGGCAGGAGGTCGCGATGCTGGCCGACGTCAGCACCGACTACTACATCCGTCTGGAACAGGGACGCGAACGCCACCCGTCCGACCAGGTGATCGGCGCCCTGGCGGAGGTGTTCGGCCTCGGCGCGGACGCCACGGCTCACCTGTACGCGTTGGCGCGCACGGACATGCCGGTCCACCGGGGGCCACACGTGCCGGCCGACGCCACGGCACGGGTCGGCCCGCATTTGATCCGGTTGATGCGCACCTGGCGGGCACCGGCCTTCGTGATGAGCCGATGCATGGACGTGCTGGCCATCAACCCGCTGGCCGTGGCCTTCTACCGGCAGGGGCTGCGCGCGGGGCTGAAGGCGGGCGACAACGTACTCGGCACGATCTTCCTCGACGCCGCCGCGCGGACGTTCTACCCCGACTGGGAGTCCACCGCGCACAACGCGGTCGCCCACCTGCGCGCCACCGTCGGCAGGGACCTCGGCGACCCCCGCCTGGCCGAGCTGGTCGACGAACTGTCCGATCGCAGCGACGACTTCCGCCGCCTGTGGGCCCGGCACGACGTGCAGACCAGGATCAGCCATGTCGTGCGCTTCCGCCATGATCTTGTCGGGGAGCTGACGGTCGACTGCGACATGTTCTCCGTCGCCGAGGCGCCCGGCCAGCAACTGGTCACCCTCCAGGCCGCGCCCGGCAGCCCCTCGGCGCGCGCGCTCGCCGTGCTCTGCCGGCAGGCCCGCGAACGCGATCCCGCCTCCGGCCCTCCCGCGCGGCGCTCCGACCCCGGGAACGAGCGCCCGGCCTCCGGGGAAGCGTCATGCTGAGCCGGTGTCTGCCGTCGTTCCGGGCCCGCCGGACAGCGGCGACCGCCGCCGTCGCGGCGTGTGTGTGCGTCGGCGTCGGCCTGCTCTTCCTGCTGTTCGCCGGCGGCAGGGAGGCGGATTTCACCCAGGCTCGCGTCACGGACGCCTGGAACCTGGTGGTGCCCCTCATCCGGCAGGGCCCGCTCCCGTCCGTCCTGCCCAGGGGCGGGGTCGAGGCGATCCAGGTGCTGGACGCCCATGGCCGGGTGGTCGCGTCGACCCCGGAACTCGCGGGCAGGCCGCCGATCGCGACCTTCCGTGCCGACGCCCGGAACGTGCGCACCACCCGGGTGCTGTGCCCGCCGCGGGGGCTGGAAGGCTGTATGACCGTCACCTCCTACAAGGTCTACCAGCCGCAGGGGGTCTGGCTGCTCTACGTGGTGACCCCGGAGGTGCCCTGGTACGGCGCGACCGCGGACCTCCTGCTGGTCGTCGGCGCGTCCCTGGTCGTGACCACCATGATGACCGCGTGGTCCTTCCGCGACCTCACCAAGGCCATGGCCCCGGTGAACGCCATCCGGGCCGAACTCGGCGAGATCACCCTCACCGCCCTCGACCGGCGGGTCCCGGTCCCCGCGGACTACCAGGAGATCAGGCTCCTGGCGGAAACCGTGAACGACACCCTGGACCGTCTCGAAAGCGCCTACACCCGGCTACGGCGTTTCACGGCGGACGCCTCCCACGAGCTGCGCACCCCCATCACCGCCATGCGCACCCACCTGGAGGGGGCGCTGCTGCACCCGCATGACACCGACTGGCCCGAGATGACCCACGCCGTGCTCGCCGGGGTGGACCTGCTCCAGGCGACCGCGGCCGACCTGCTGACCCTGACCCGTTTGGACGCGCGCCCGCTCCTGCGCTGCGATCCGACCGATCTGCGCCGGCTGGTCAAGGCGGAACTGAAGCGCCGGACGCACCGAAACAAGATCGTCGAGGATCTGGCCGAGAGCGCCTGGGTCGAGTGCGATCGGCTGCGGATCACCCGGCTGCTGGGCAACCTGCTCGACAACGCCGAACGCCACGCCGTCTCGCGGATCACCGTGAGCGTTCGGGGCGAGGGGGCGTCGGTGATCCTGGAGGTTGCCGACGACGGCGCCGGGATCCCCGCCGAACACCGGGAGACGGTCTTCGACCGCTTCGCCCGGTTGGACGCCGCGCGCAACCGGGACGCGGGAGGGACCGGGCTGGGGCTGGCGATCGCCAGGGAGATCGCCGAAGCCCACGGAGGCACGCTGACCGTCGAGGACAGCGAGCGGGGCGCGCGCTTCGTCCTGCGCCTTCCCGCGCGCGACGCCTGTCCGCCCGCCCGGACGGGATGAACCGTTCCCCTGCGGCGCCGGTGCGATGGCGGGGGCGGCGGGGACTTGATGGGTGGTAGTCACCCGGTCCCCCTGACCTCATATTCCCGAAATACGGTGATTTTATGGACGATATTCCTCTGTTTGGTGACTTTCTTCGCGAACGGCGTGAGGCTGCCCCTCCTCGCCAGGTGGGGCCGCCGGACTCCGCTTCCCGGCCGGAGCCGGGGCTGAGCCGCGAGGAGGTGGCGATGCTGGCCGGTGTCGGCATCGACTTCTACACGCGGCTGGAAGAGGGGCGCGAGCGGGATCCGTCGGGACGGGTGCTCGACGCGCTGGTCCGGGTGCTCGCCCTTGGGCCGGACGCCTCCCGGCACCTGTACGAGCTGGCGCAGCGGCGCCCGATCCGGCGTGGCGGCACCACGGAAACGGTCAGCCCCGGGCTCGTCACGCTGATCCGGAGCTGGCCGGCCACCCCCGCGCTCGTGTGCGGGCGCTTCCTGGACGTGCTCGCGACGAACCGGCCGGGTGACGTGCTGTACGACGGCATGGACTACCGCGACAACCTACTGCGCATGGTCTTCCTCGACCCCGCGGCGCAGAGCTTCTACCTCGACTGGGAGCGGCTGGCCAGGGCGCGGGTCGCGTCGCTGCACCTGGTGGCCGCCGCGGACCCGGAGCACCCCCACCTCACCGAGCTCGTCGGCGAGCTGTCGCTGAAAAGCGCGGAGTTCCGCAGGCTCTGGGCCCGCCGGGACGCCGATGACCTGACCTGCACGCCCCGGGGCGTCCGGCACGCCATGGTGGGCGAGCTGGACGTGACCGGCGCCACCTACGACGTCGGCCATGCCTCCGGGCAGCGGCTCCTCCTCCTGCAGGCCGAGCCCGGCAGCCCCTCCGAGGAGTCCCTCACCTTCCTGACCGGTCTCGACGCGGGCTGACCAGTCCTGGAAAGTACTTGACGATACGGAAAGGAGAAAGTACTTTCCAACTAGGAAAACAAAAGGAGCGGGCATGGACATCACCCCCGAAGAGGCCGCGCGGACGCTGGCCCAGGTCCACGAGACGCAGCGAAAGGTGTTGCGCGCCGCGCCGCCGATGTTCCCCGCCTGGTATCCGGTGGCGGTCTGGGCCTTCGTCACCGCCATACAGTTCGTCACCGAGATCCCGCCCGCCTGGTGGCTCGGGATCGCCGTGCCGGCCCTGTCGGCCGGTCTCGTCCTCGCCGTTCTCAAGTTCGTGAGAGACGTCAGGGACGCGAAGCTGCGCCCGCACTCCTCCGTGGTGGATCCGTGGGCATGGGCCGGCTTCACCGGCTGGGTGCTCGTCACGGTCGCCGCGTCAGCCCCGCTGGCGCTGTGGTTCACCGAGCTGGGCCTCGCCTACCCGCGCACCCTCATGGGTGTGATCATGACTACGATCGTGGCGATCACCTCGCCGCTGCTGGCCAGATGGATGTCGGGACGGACCGCGAGGCGGGCGGAGATGGCGAAGCGATGACCCCGCGACTCGACCCGGCGATCCACGCGCCGACCCGGCTGCAGATCGTCTCGCTGCTGGCCGCCGCCGACGAGGCCGAGTTCGCCTTCGTCCGCGACAACCTGGGCGTCAGCGACTCGGTGCTGTCCAAGCACGCGAGCGCTCTGGAGGCGGCCGGTTACGTGAAGATCCGCAAGGGGCACGTCGGCAAGCGCCCGAGAACGTGGTTCAGCCTCACCCGCGAGGGGCGGGCGGCCTACACCGGCCACGTCGCCGCGCTCCAGGCCATCGTCGCCCGGTCCGGCCTCTCGGTCTTCCCCGGCTGAGACGGAACCCGCCGGAACACGGCCCCCCGGGATACATCGGGGCCCCCGTCGAGGAGCCGGGCGAGGCGCCCGCGGGTGACGGCCGCCCGCGTGGCCGAGTGCGGGTGGGCGTCCGGCGCGTCCAGGTTCGCCTCCACCCCACGGGGTAGAGACGGGGACCATGAACGCACTCACCTGGGATCAGGTCCACGCGCGGCGGCTGGCTCGCCACCATCTCGTGGAACCCGTCTCCGGCGACCCGCGCGAACCCGTGCGCGACGTGTGCGGGGTGCAGTCGCAGGTCGCCGCCGCGGCCGAGCTGTCCATCGGGTCGCGGGTGAAGGGCGCCACGCGGGAGCGGGTCCGCGCGGAGCTGTACGACAGCAAGCGCCTCGTCAAGACGTACAGCCTGCGCGGCACCCTGCACGTGCACGCCGCCGACGAGCTGGCGCTGTGGATGGCGGCGATGCGCTGGAAGCCCTACTGGCGCGCCAAGGACAGCTGGCACGCTTACCACGGCCTCACCGCCAAGCAGGGCGAGACGTTCGTCGACGCGGTCCGCGAGGCGCTGGACGGCGAGTGCCTGACCCGCGAGGAGCTGGCCGGGGAGGTCTCCGGGCGCGTCGGCGCGTGGGCCAAGGACAAGCTCGCCTCCAACTGGGGCGAGCTGCTGCGTCCCGTCGCCTACCTCGGCGTGCTCTGCTTCGGGCCGGTACGGGGCGCCAAGGTGACCTATGCCAGGCCCGACCGGTGGGCGGGGCTGAAGACCGAGGTCGGGGACCAGCCCGACCCCGAGGAGTCGGCGATGGAGATCGTGCGCCGCTACCTGCGCGCGTACGGCCCCGCCACCCACCAGGACCTGGCCCGCTGGTTCGCGCTCAGGCCGCCCGAGGCGCGTGAGGCGCTGGAGTCGCTCGGCGACGAGGTCGCCCGGGTCGAGGTCGAGGGGCGCGAGGCGTACGTCCTGGCCGCCGACGACGACCGCTGGCCGTCCGGCCCGAGCTGCCTGCGGCTGCTGCCGCAGTACGAGGCGTACGTCCTCGGCAGCGGTCCCAAGGAGGTCGTCGTGCCCAAGGACACCGCCGCGCGCGTCTTCGAGCACGGCCGGGGCAGGTACGAGGGCGCGGTCGCCCACCAGATCATGCTGGTCGACGGGGTCGTCTCCGGGATGTGGGAGCGCAGGGAGAAGGGCGGCAGGGTCGAGATCAGGCTGGAGTCGTTCGTCAAGCTCGACTCCGGCCGGACCAGGGAGCTGGAGAGGGAGGTCGAGCGCGTCGGCCGCTTCTACGGCGCCGAGGCCACCCTGTCCACGGGCAGGCTCACCGGCGGGAGGCGCTGAGCTCCTCAGGCGCCACCGCGCACGTCCGCCGGGTGACGCGCGGGGAGGGCCGGGGCGAGGAGACCGCGCCCGGCGCGGGTGGACCGCACGGCCGGGGATACGCTCGGGTGTCCCTCGCCGTCCGGCGCGGCGCGGTGCCGGCACCGCGCGATCCCGGGTTCGCCGCGTTCCCGCTCACCGGGTGCAGCGTGCTCCGTTCCTGGGCGGGGTCAGGTCGACGAGGTAGCGGGTGACGGTGTCGTCGACGCAGGAGGAGACGCCGGTGGCGTAAACGGTGTGCCCGTCGGCGTCGTAGGTCAGCAGCACGGCCGAGGGCATGTTCCCGGCGACCTCTCTGGCCCAGCGGTACGGTGTGCGCGCGTCCCGGGTGTGGCTGATCAGCACGATGGGCCCGGCGCCCCTGGCGCGGGCAGGGGTGGGCGCGACCGCGGGTGAGGGCAGGAAGGCACAGGTCAGGTTGGTACCGTCGGAGAGACGGTCGATACGGCGGATCTGCCCGGCGAGCCGTTCGTAGTCCCTCAGGTTCCCGGAGTGGGGCCGGTCGAGGCAGTTGACTACGCTCGTCACCTCGTCGACGGGCAGGGACACCGAGGGGGCGCCGAGCCGGACCCGCAGGTCCGCGAGCGGGGCTCCGTCCCCGTCGGCCGCCGCGCCCAGCGCGGTGGACAGCTCCCGCCAGGAGGAGGGGTCGATGAGGGTGCCGCCGATCACCGCTCGTACGGTGTCGGCGTCGAGGTCGTACCTGCCCCCGCGCAGGGGCCTGGCCTTCGCCCGCGCGATCACCTTGTCGATGGCGGCGAGAACGCCCTTCGCGCTGCCGGCCGGGCAGGCCATCCGGGGGTCGCGGGCGCACGCGCGGGCGAAGGAGTGCAGCGCCGCGGTGTGGGCCCTGGCGCCGTGGAGGGAGTCGGTGTCCCAGTTCAGGTGCGCGGTGTCGATGCCGTCGAGCACCATGGCGCGGACGCGGCGCGGGAAGCGGTCGGCGTAGCGCTGGCCGATGTTCGTGCCGTAGGAGTAACCGAGGAAGCTGATCGTGTCCTGGCGCAGCGCCGCGCGCAGCAGTTCCAGGTCGGTGACGACATTGGCGGTACCGACGTGGGGCAGGACGTCCTTGCCGGTGCCGCGGGCGCAGGCCTGGACGATGAGCCGGTAGTACGGTGCGACCTCACCGACCAGCGGCAGGTCGGCACGTGGCTTTCCGATGGGTTTGTCACCCGCCCGCAGGCTGCAGTCGATGGCGGGCCTGCTGCCGCCCACCCCGCGGGGATCGAAGCCGACGACGTCGAAGCGTTCGCGGATCTGCGCGGGCCAGGTCTCGTGGAAGGTGCGCACCATCCAGGTGCCGGACTGTCCCGGACCTCCGGCCGCGGCGACGAGCGTCCCGATCCGCTGGTCGGGCCTGCTCGCCGGGGCCTTGATTAGGGGAAGGGTGAAGGTCCTGCCGTTGCCGGGGTCGGCGTAGTCGACGGGCACGGTGAGGGTCGCGCATCTGAACAGGCCGCACTTCCTCCACTTCGGCGCCTTCCGGATGAAACGTTCCAGGCGGGCGTCGGACGCGGGGCCGGGAGCCGTGGCGAGGGCCGTTGTGCCGGACGGGGTGCCGGACGGGGTGCCGGACGGGGCGCCGGGAGCCGTGGCGAGGGTCCTGGCGCCGGGCGTGTTCGCCGCGCCGTTCGGTACGCCGGCGAAGGCGGGACCGGCCCCGAGGCCCGCCACGGCCACCGCGGTGGCCAGCGCCGCCACGGCCTCGGTCCATCGGCGCCGGGTACCGCCGGTCCTCGCCGTTCTCGTCGGCTTCTCGCCGTTCATGTTCTCTCCTTCGGGTCGGTCCTGATCGGTCCGCCCCACCTGCGGGTGGAGTCGAGGATCACCGGACGGCCGGAAAGAACTTCGGGTAAGAAAATGAAGATCCTTCCGCTTCTATCTACCTTTGTAGGCATTTCAAGTTGCAGGCCGCTTTCGTAGTGCTTGACGGACGGCTGTCGGCAGGAGCGGAAGTGACCTCTCGGCTGATTCGCGGGGGCGGAGTGACGCGCGAGCCGTCCGGGCCGCCGCGCCGTACGGGCCGGGCCAGGTCGGGGGTGCGTGTCGCCTGCCGGGCGGGCGCTTGAATCACAAGGGTGAGATACCAAAGATCAACCGTTTCCGGTCACGTATTGACCAAGGCATATGCGACAAAAATAAGCGAAAGTCGGATTTTAGAGAGAATGTCCATTTTTGTTTATTGGTTAGATCTTGACTTTCGGTATGAACGTCGACAGCCTGTAAGGCTCTGCTTTTTCGGCTGATCAATATGAATTGGCGAGGTAGCCTTGGCCCAGGCAACACCCTCCGATGTGCCTCTCTCACGTCCCAGCGCCGCCCCACCCCGGGCCCTGCCCGTCATCGTGCTCGCCGACGTCAGCGGCAGCATGACGCAGCTGCGCAAGCTCGAGACGCTCAACGAGTCCATCGCCACGATGATCCGGAGCTTCGCCGCCGAGCGGCCCGTCCGGGGCGAGATCCAGGTCGGCGTCGTGGCCTTCGGCGGGCAGGGCGCAGTGCTGCACCAACCGCCTGTTCCCGCCGCCGACCTGGAGTGGAGCGATCTCCGAGCCGGCGGCCGCACCCCCTTCGGCGCCGCGCTCGACCTGCTCACGGAGCTGCTCGCCGATGAGAAGGTGATCCCGCGGAACGCGTTCATGCCGACGCTGATCCTCGTGTCCGACGGAAAACCGACCGACAAGTGGGAGGAGCCGCTTCGACGGTTGCTCGCCTCGCCGCGCGGAGCCAAGGCGATCAGGCTGGCCGTCGGCATCGGCCAGGACATGGACGACGACGACTTCCAGGTGTTGCGCGCGTTCATCGCCGACCCGTCGATCGAGCCGCAACGCGCCGACCAGGTGCATCTTCTGAGCCGCTACTTCTCCTGGCTCACCATGAGCGTCAGCAGGCAGGCACGCGTGGGCCGGCAGTCCTCCGCGGAGATCGATTTCGACGAACTCGACGAGTTCCTGGCATGAACGACGCCGGGCGTCCGGTCGTCCGCGACGAGCAGGGACGGCCGCTTGCGCTGCTGCGCCGGATCGGGGTGGGAGGCCAGGCCGAGGTGTGGGCCTCGGAGGGCAGGGTGGCGGTCAAAATGATGCACGCCCGGACGCCCCGGGTCGCGCAGCGGCTGCGGAGCCGGATCGGTGTGATCAGACGGCTCGATCTCGGCGGCGTGCCGATCGCCCGCCCGCTGGCCATGCTGGCCGCGCCGCACGTCGGGTACTCGATGGAACTCCTCGACGACATGGTCGCGGTCCAGACGCTGGTGTCGGCGCCCGACGACCGTGACCTGCTCGGCTGGTACGCGGAAACGGGGGGACTGCGGCGTCGGCTCCGGCTGCTCAGCCGCGCCGCGGACGCCTTCGCCGCGCTGCACGCCAAGGGCGTCGTCTACGCCGACCCGTCCCCGGCCAACGTGATGGTCTCCGACACCCCGCGGCACGAGGAGGTCCGCCTGGTCGACGTCGACTTCGTGCGGTCGGAGTCCGTCGTGCCGGACACCGTCGCGACCCCGGGGTACGCGGCGCCCGAGGTGCTGGACGGGCGGTCCGGGGTGAGCGGTGCCACCGACGCCTACGCCTTCGCCGTGATCGCCTTCGAGGTCCTCACCCTGACGCACCCGTTCCTCGGCGACGCCGTCCAGGAAGGCGGCCCGGAACTTCTCGAACACGCCTTCAGCGGGAAACTGCCGTGGATCGACCACCCGGACGACCGGTCGAACCGTACCCGGTACGGCCTGCCGCGCGAGCGGTTGCTGACACCGAAGCTGGGAGAGCTCGCCCGCCGGGCGTTCCAGGACGGGCTGAGCGACGTCAGGGCGCGCCCCACGGTCGCCGAGTGGCGTACGGCGCTGCGCTCGGCCGCCGATCTGACCCTGGCCTGCGCCGGTTGCCCGCAGTCGGTCGACATGCGGGCGCCGGCCTGTCCCTGGTGCGGCCTCCAGGCCCCCGATCCCCTCGTCGCCGTGGTGGAGTTCGTCCGCTCGGGGATGCCGAAGCCCGCGCCCGCCGGTGAGACGCTGGCGGTACCGCCGGGGTCATGGCTCCCGATCACCGGGCGCACCTCGCGCATGGACGCGGTGGAGTACGACACCGCGCCGGTGGCATGGCTGCACTGGCAGCCGGGACACCGGCTGACGATCAGGAACCCGGGGCCGGTGCCTCTCTGGCTGACATCGGCGATCGACCAGGACGAAGGCCTGGTCATCGAACCCTCGGACGAGCTGGCCGTACCGGCGGATCAGGCCGCGCCGCGCTGGATCATCCGGTTCGGCCCGCCGGGAAGTCCGCACCGGATGCTGCGGTTCGCCCGCGTACGGCGATCGGCGGCCCGGTCGTGAAGCGGCCGCAGACGGCTCCGCTGCCGGGCGCCGAGGCCCTCGTCTGGCTCAAGTGGCAGAGCGCCGACCGCCCGAGGTGCGAGGACGAGATAAGGCTGTGGTGGTCGCCGAACCACCAGGCGTTCGCTCGGACACGCGCCGCCGAGGCCCCGGTGGCGCCCGTACAGCGTGAGGACGCGGAGAAGCTGGAGTCGGTCAGACGCGGTGGAGCGCACTACGTCGCGATCGTTGTGGAGTCACGCGAACTGACCGGGCAAAGGCCTCGGGCGGCACAGCTCGGAGTGACGTTCCACCGGTACGACGCGGGCGGGACGCTGCCGGCGCAGGAGATCGCCGTCGACCATGACATCGCGCGGACGGTGGCCACGTGGGAGGGCAGCCAGGCCTACGCGACGCGGACCGATCGGACGATCGGCTGGCTGAGAGAGCGCTTCCTGCTGCCCGCGGTACCGCGCGCGTCGGCGGACACGCCCGGACGTGTGATCATCTCGACGGTGGTCGGGGAGCACGGCGCGCCGACCGGCTACCGCCTCCACGGCAGGGGCTTCGTCGCCGACGTCCGAACCAGGGACGGCCGCCTCCACATGCACCGGATCAGGCGTACCGCCAACGCCGACCTGGGCCGCCGGCTGCGGCTCGTCACCACGAACGTCGACTTCAAGGACGTCTCCCATGTCGCCGAGATGCGTGCCGACATGGAGCGATGGATCGAACGGCTCACCGAGGGCAAGGGTCTCCTGGCGCTGTGGAACCAGTACAACCGGCTGGAGGCGCGCCATCTGCTGCGGCGGGTGGAGGAGACGGGGTACATCACCTACCGGAGCTGGAGCCGGCTCGCGGGTGAGGTCCACCGGTTCCAGGTCGTCGCCACCGACGATCCCGCGGGTCACCGGCGCTCCCTGCTGGAGCAGGCACAGCAGGCGCTCAAGGGCGGCGAGACCCTGGAACTGGAGGCGTCCAGGCGATTGCCACCCGTCCTGGCCAACCCCGGCACCGACGTGGCCGACGACGAGGAGGCCACGGAGGCCGACGACTGGGAGGTGGTCCGGCAGCGGCTTGAGAAGCATCTGTTCAGCGGCACCGTCGTCGCGGTGGACGTCGCCGACGGCACGATCGACATCAAGCGGACCGAGTTGCAGCGCCGAGGCCCGGCGGGAGTCGGAGGCGACGAGGCCGTCCAGCCGGGGCAGGAGGGATTCCTGTTCCGCTCGTTCCGCGGTGACCGCAGGCAACTGGTCCGGCGCAGGACGGCGTACGAACGGATCCTGCGTGGAGGTACGAACATCCCCAACCTGCTCGCACTCCTCGAGGGCGAGCAGGTCGTGGCGAATCCTCCGGAGCGGATCGAGCCGCACTCCGAGGCGACCTGGGCCATCTTCGGGGGCGACCCGACCGAGCGCCAGCAGCAGGCGATCGACGTGGCGCTCAACACCCCGGACATCGCGATCATCCAGGGGCCGCCGGGCACCGGGAAGACGGAGGTCATATCGGCGATCCAGACCCGGCTGGCCGAGTCCGGCAGGTCGTACGCCCACGTGCGCGGCAGCATCCTGCTGGCCAGCTTCCAGCACGCCGCCGTCGAGGAGATGGCCGAGCGGTCCATGGTCTTCGGGATCCCGGCCAACAAGATCGACCGAGCCGACCGGGGTGCGGCCGTGCTCCGCGACCGGCTGCGGGACACGGCGGCCGCGCACCTCCCCGAGCGGCTGGGCGAGCCGGGCGAGGCGGTGCTGACGCTGCGCCGGCTCAGCGGCCTCGTCGCCGGCTACTGGCTCACGCCACCGGCTCCCGACGGCACCGTGGAACTGCTGACGGAGGTGCACGAGCGGGCCCGCGCGCACATCTCCGTCGCGCTGGCCGAGCGCCTGCGGGCGGCCCGCGACGAGCTGCGGATCACCCTGGCGACCGCGCCGCCGGGCGGGTGGAGCGGGCCGGTGGACGAGGCCCACGAGCTCGCGCTGATGGCCGCACGCGCCTTGCGCACGACGCCGGAGGCCTTCGCCGACGACGGCCCGCAGGCGGCGGCCAAGGCGCTGCGCCGGCTACGCGCGATCACGACCGCGGGCGGTGACGCGAACGGCGGTCTCGCCGCGGCGGATCTCGCGCTTCTCGAACGGGTCGCGGACAGCGATCCCGACCACCCGCCGGTGCCGCGGGAGGAGCTGGCCGCGCTGCGCGACCGCCTGATCGACCGCCTGCTGCCGCAGGCCGGGCCCGAACCGGTGCGCGCCGCCGATCCGGCGGTCAACGACCTGCTCAACCAGGCCGTGGCGGAGATGGAGGAGTCTCTGCGGCGCACCCCCGACATGGGGGTGACGCTGGCCCTGGCCGACTACTACGAGGCCCTGCAGGGTGACCCGCCGGCCGTCGAGTGGACGCTGCGGGCCTACACCGCCTCGTACGCCACGACCTGCCAGCAGGCGGCCTCCCGGAAGGTGGTCGAGGCCAAGCAGGTGGACACCGACGAGGACGTCGTCTTCGACACCGTCATCATCGACGAGGCGGCCCGCGCCAACCCGCTCGACCTGATGATCCCCATGGCGCTGGCGGCCCGCCGCATCGTCCTGGTCGGGGACCATCTCCAGCTCCCGCCCCTGCTGGAGCCCGACGTCGAACGGGCGCTCGTACGGCAGGACGGGTCGACCCAGGAGGTGTTGCGGCAGAGCCTCTTCGAGCGGCTGTTTCGCGCGCACGACAACAAGGGCTCACCGGTCCGGCGGGTCGTCACCCTCAACGCGCAGTTCCGGATGCACAGCGTCCTGGGTGATTTCGTCAGCCGCAACTTCTACAGGAACACCCTGGGGTCTCCGCGCGGCACCGAGGGTTTCGCGCACGGCCTGCCGGAGTACGGCGAGGCGGTCGCCGTATGGGCGGACGTCCCCGCCGACAGGGGCGGCGAGTTCCGGGTCCGCAGCATCCACCGCCCCGCCGAGAAGGACTGGCTGGTGAAGCGGATTCCCGCGCTGCTCGAGGCCGCTCCGGACCTCAGGATCGGAGTCATGTCGTTCTACACCCGTCAGGTGCAGGAGATCGGCGACGCCCTGCAGCACCTCGGCGTGGCCGTCCGCAACGACAAGGGCCACTACGAGGCGGCCGATCGGTACCGCCACGACAGCCGGGGCAAGCCGCTGAACCGGCTGCACATCGGCAGTGTCGACTCCTTCCAGGGCAAGCAGTTCGACATCGTCCTGCTCTCCGCCACCAGATCGGCGCCGCCCGGCGACGACACCCCGCCCGCGGATCCGGCGACGCACCGGCGCTGGGTGGGCCGCCGCTACGGCCACCTCACGTTGACCAACCGGCTCTGCGTGGCGATGAGCCGGCAGCGCCGGCTGCTGGTGGTGGTCGGTGACGCGGCCATGTTCGAGAAACCGCGCGCACCGGACGGGGTGGCGCCGCTCACCGACTTCCTGCTGCTGTGCCGTGAGGGAGGAGACCATGGCCGGTTCGTTTCGTAACCCCAGGTTCCTGTCGTTCATCGGCGACGGCCCGCTGATCCGCCAGGACAAGGACAGGCGGATCCATGTCGCCGTTCCCGCCTGGGCCTACCGGGTCACCGCCCCTCTCGTCCCGCGCCGCGGTCTCGACCTCTTCCAGCGGGTCGTCCTCGGACTGTGCGAGACCGGCGTGCGCACCCCCCAGGGGGTGAGCGAGCTGACAGGGCTGCACACGCGGCTGTGCGCGTACATCATCGACACCGCCAAGCGGGACGGCCTGCTGGACCGCGGCGGCGAGCCCACCGAGCGGGGACGGGCGGCGCTACGCACCGGCGCCGTCGACGAGGACACCGAGTGGGCGGTGCGCTACGTCTTCCACGACCCGGCGACCGGAGACCTGTGGCCGCGCACCGCCGAGCGGCTGCCGGACGTGTACGTCGTCCACCGGGAGACCGACGAAGTGATCATGGATCTCGGGACGGCCGGGCGGCCCGCCAAGGTGCCGGCACTGCGGATGAGGGCCGACGGCGAACGTCCCGGGCCGCCGCACCCGGAACAGATCATGGAAGTCGTGCGCCGCGACCGGCTGGCCCGGATCAACGCCCGCTCCCAGGAGTTCGCGCGTGAACACCGCCTGGCCGCGCTCCAGGACATGGAGGAGGAGCAGACGGTCTACGGCGGCCGCGTCGCCACCGGAGAGCCGCTCGCCGAACTCACCCGTGTCGCCCTCATCGGAGAACCGGAGCCGGTCGAGATCCTCGGCGTCATCGAGGCCGCCGGCCCCGACCTGCCCGGCGAGGTCTGGGTCGCACACGACCCGTTCGGCGTCACCGCCAACGCGATGTTCGGCCGGCTCGTCGAGCACTGGGCCGCCGGCCGCCCGGAACTGGCGGAACGGCTGGACCGGCTGTTCAAGGCGCAGGGAGAGGCGGCCGGCGCGAACCTGAAGAGTGCCACCAAGCGGGCCCGCGCGCAGGCCAGGGCGGAGCTGGCCATGGAGTTCGGCGCGAGGGTCCGCGAGGACGCCGGTGTGCTGGAGAAACTCGTCGACCTGCGGACCGCGTCCTACGACGGCGAGACCGATCAGGCGCTGCGCATGGCGGTGTGGGCGGCGTTCTCGCTCTTCGAGGAACTGTTCCACCGGTTGACGATCGCGTATCCGATGCCGGCGCACCACGCCGAGCCGCTTCGGAGGCGGGCGGCGGAGCGGCGGCGTCGCCGGCGTGACGGCCCCGATCCGCTGTGGACCGCTCAGGTGGCGAGGGAGACGATCAGGAAGGCCGCCGAACGGATGGGGGCCTTCGAGGTCCCCTACTCCGTGCTGAACACCGGGGCGGACGCCCTTGGAGAGCTGGCCGGTGAACCGAGGCCACCGGACGGAACGAAGATCGGCGTGCTCATCGCGGCCACCCTGATCAGCGCGGAGGCGCGCGACGACCACCCGATGCGCCGCATGCTCGCACGCCGGGGCGACCTGCTCTTCGGTTACGACCAGCTGCGCCAGATGCGCAACGGCCAGCTGCACCGGCTCGGGAGGCAGTCGGTCGCCGAAGACCTGAAGTGGTGCAAGGAACTCGGGGAGCAGGCGGCCTCGGAGCTGTTGGGGCTCCCTCCCGTCTCGTGACCGGCGCGCCGGGCCGGCGGCACCCAGGACGCACGTACCGGCAGCACTCGCGGGCCGCACAGCACCCGTACGGCTCGAAAGACTTCACGAAGGGGCATTGAATGGGCAAGGGCAGAGGGCCGAAGGCACAGGCGCAGCGCGCGGGGACGGCGGCCGGCGGCCGGGCGAACACCACCCGCAGGCCCGCCGGGCCGGTCAACCGGAGGGAACTGGCCGAGGCCCTGCCCGAGGCGACTGCCGAAGCGGCTGAAGCGGTGGGCGGTGCCGAGAACCTGCCGGAGCCGGCCGAACCGCCCGCCGACGCCGACTACCTCGCCGTCGACAGGCTGTGGCGGCAGATCGACCAGGTCAAGAGGGCGTACGAGGCCGCCACCGGCCGGGCCGAGAACGCGCGACACGCGCTCGAGGAGGCCGAGCGGGACCTTGAGGACGCGCGGGACGGGATCCGGGCGGCCGAGAAGGCGATCGGTGAACGCGGTCGCGAACTCGACGAACGGGAACGCGACATCGCCGGCCGCGAGGAGGCGGGGGCCGCCAGGACCGCCAGGATGACCGAGGAGCTGCGCCGGCGGCTGGCCGAGTGCGGTGAGCGCGAGGAACACCTGGCCGAGCTCGAACTGCGGGCGGCGCGGCAGGACGAGGAGGCTCGGAGCAAGGCCGGGGCCGCCGTCCGCGCCGCGCTGGCCGACGCCCGCGCCGAACTCGCCAGAGAAGGCGCGCGACTCGACGAGAAGCGCGGCGAGCTGCGCGCCGAGGAACGGCGCCTGAAGATCGAGCGAGAGGACCTCGAGGACTCCAGGCAGCTCGTCGAGCAGCGGATCGAACGGTCCGCCGAGCAGCTCGCCGAGCAGGACCGGCTGAGGCTCCAGGCGCTGCAGCGACGACACGACGACATGGTCGCGGACTACAAGCTGCTGGAGCAGCGGCTGGCCGGCCATGAACGGTTGCGCCTGGCGCTCGGTGGCCGCGAGCCCGAACACGTCGTCGCGGACCTTCAGCGGCTGCAGGAGGAGAACACCACCCTCCGCGGCCACCGGCCGCCCGCCGAGGTCAAGGCCGAGCTGAACCGGCTGCGCGAGGCCGAGCAACGCTGGCAGGAGGACCACGCCTTCTTCATGCAGGAGAACTCCCGCCTGCAGCGGCAGCTCTCCGCGTACCAGATCACCGCGATGGAGCTGGAGCGGCAGGAACTGGTCAAGCAGGCGCTGGCCGCCGACGTCGAGGCCTACAAGGACGAGGTCGTACGGCTGAAGGAGAACGCCGAAGGGCTCAGGCGGAGCAAGGAGAGCGAGTCCCCCTTTCCCGCGTGCGCCGAGATGGACGCGCGCCATGCCGGGGAACGCGACGACCTGGTGGAGGAGCTGCCGCCGATCGACGAGTTCGTCCACCGGCTGCGGCACGTCATCGCCCAGCAGGAGAGGTTGTTCTACGCGGAGTCCGACCTGCGGATCTTCCTCGCCGGGCTCGCCGCCACCCGCCTGCACCTGCTGCAGGGCGCCAGCGGCATCGGCAAGACGCAACTTCCGCTGGCGTTCGCCAAGGCCCTGCAGACGCACGCCGAGACCGTGCCGGTCGGTGCCGACTGGCGCACACCACAGGACCTGACCGGCTACTACAACGCCTTCGAACGGCGGTTCTACGAGTCGAAGTTCACCAAGGCGCTCTACCGGGCCAACTGCCCGGAGCACCGGTCCCAGCCGTTCCTCATCGTCCTCGACGAGATGAACCTGTCCCACCCCGAGCAGTACTTCAGTGATGTGCTGCACGTGCTCGAGCTCAGGCCGCGGACGGCCGGCGGGCAGATCGGGCTCGACCTGATGACGGCGAGGGTCGAGCCAGCGCCGCGCGGGTTGGTCGACGGGATCAGGCTGCCCCTGCCGCGGAACGTCTGGTTCGTCGGCACGGCCAACCAGGACGAGACCACGGTGGGCTTCGCGGAGAAGACGCTCGACCGGTCCAACGTCATCGAGCTGCCCGCGCAACCGGAACACTTCGAGTACGAGCGGACCGAGCCGTTCCCGCCGTTCTCGTTCAGAGCGCTGAACCGGGCCTTCGCCGCGGCACGGAAACGGCACGAGCGGTCCGCCCATCTGGTGCGCGCCTTCCTGGGCGGCGACCTGGGTGATCGGCTGCGGCGGGACTTCCGGATCTCCACCGGGCCGCGGAGCGTCAAGCAGCTCTCGTGGTTCGTCCCCGTGGTCGTCGACGCCGGGGGGACCGTCCGGGAGGCCGCGGACCACGCGCTGGCGATGAAGGTGCTGCGGAAGGTCCGCGGCCGTTACGAGTTCCGCAGCGACACCATCAGGGCGCTCCGCGACGACCTTCCGAAGTTCTGGGCCGAACTGCCCGCCGCGGAGGGCGACTCCGACCGCCCGATCCGGGCCGTCGAACTGCTCAACGACGAGCTGCACCACCGAGGGGAGGCGTGACGCCATGCGAGTCAGGCTCTGGGACCGGCTCCTCGACCGCGAGGCCGATCCGCCGCCCTCGGGACCGGTGCCGATCGGGCGGTACGTCTTCGTCGACGCCGAGCAGGGCGCGCCGGGCGGCAGGAGCGCCTCGGGCAGGCGCAGGCCTTCCGGCGGGCGAGGCGTTTTCGGCCCGCGCGGTCCCTCCGGCGGACGCGACCTGTCCCTGGCGGGCCGTCGCGTCCGGTCCGGCGACCATCTCGTCGCGATCGGCGACTGGACGCTGTGGGACGAGGACCGGCGGCAGGCCACGCACGGTGCCTGCGACCCGTGCGCGCTGCCCGACGAGGTGACCGAACGCGCCGTCCTCGGCGTGGCGGCCGGGCTCGAGCGGCTCGGCGTCGAACCGGCCGGTCGGTGGCTGCGGGAAAGCCCGTTGCTCGGCGACACCGAGATCGGGCCGCGGCTGCGGCGGCGCAGGATGGACGACGAGATCGCCGAGCATCTCGACGCGCTGCGCGCGGTGTGCCATGACCCGGCCGACCGGCTGCGGGTCGTGAACCGGCTGGTGCCGGTGGGCCTGGCGCGGCGGATCACGCCCGCGACGATCACCCGGCTGGCCGGGCACAGCGAGGACTGGAACCGGCTGCGGCCGGACGGCGTCGAGCCGAAAGTGGTCCTCGCGTCCTCGCGTGAGCAGAACCTGGATTTCTACGAGAACCGCGTCGCCGCCCGGCTGGTCGACCACCTCTGGGGTGACGTCGTGGCCCGGCTGAACGCCGTGGCGCGTATCGACGAGATGTTCAGCGACCTTGACCGTTACGTCGCGGACGCCGTCGATCGGCCATGGCGGCAGCAGGGCAAGCTGTTCGACCTGATCGAGGGGGTCGTGGCGAACGAGACGTGGAAGGACCTGGCCGCGGTGAGACGCAAGGAGCTCGGCGCGGTCAGGGACGCCCTCGTCGCGCTGAGAGGCGGCGGCGTCCTGCCGGGAGTCAACCGGCAGGCCGAGATCGGGACCGCGCTTCGGGCCACGAACCTCTTCGTCAACGAGGGGCGCTACCGCCGGGTGCGCGACCTGTGGCAGGCGTGGGTGAACGACCGTACCGGGAGAGATCGTGAGGACGCCCCCTCGGCCCGGATCCAGGACTGGTGCCGGGGGTTCACCGTCTACACCGGTCTGCTGCTCCTCCACGCGCTCGACCACCTCGGCCTGCTCGGCACGTCGGGCGGGTCAGGTGAACCCGCGGGGGCGGGGGGAGCGTCACCGTTCACCCGCGGCGGACCGCCGATCCGGCTGGGCGCCGGGGACGTCGCGGCCACGGGCGCGGCTGTGACCCTCGCGTGGCTGCCAACAGAGGTTTTCGAGGTCGCCGTCGGCGGGCGAGCGGTGCTCCGCGTCCTGGCTCTTCCGCACGCCCTCACCGGTCACGGCCGGACGTCGGCCACCCGGGACGAGACGGAGCGGCTGATCACCGAGAAACCCGTGATCCCCACCCTGATCGTCTATCCGGGTACGTTCGAGGAGCGGCAGGCGCTGCCGGAACGGCTGCGCCTCGAGGTCTTCTCCGGCTGCGACTCGCCTGTGCCCTGGAGGCGCGGCGGCGTGGGGCTGCTGCCGATCTCGCCGATGGAGATCGACAGTGTGGTCCGGCTCGCCCGGAGCCTGTACAGCGTTCTCGCCCGGGAGCGGCACCGCGACCATCCGCTCTCCATACGGTGCCGCCAGGCGTACGCGCGGGAGGTCGGTGACGGCGCGGACTGGCTTCGGGCCGAGCAGACCGGACTCCTGGTCACCCGGCCCCCCGCGCCCGGCGAGCTGGCCGCAGCCCGCGCGAGGCTGCAGTCGCTGAGGGCCCGGGTCGCCGGTCGTCCGGACGGCGCCGGAGAGGCGGAACTCCTGGATCGGGTGGCGGACGAGCTGGCCGCGAACGCCGAGACCCTCGCCGAGTACACGAGATGCCCGGTCTGCCTGCAGCGGAGGCCGGATCCCTGGCGGGCGTACCGGTCCAGGCCGGACGGCACCTACTCGTGCGAGTGCCCGCAGGGCCACGCCCGCTGGGAACTGCGGCGGTGCGCGTCGTGCACCCGGACCTATCCCGTCATCAACGCCGCGCCTGTGCCGGAGGGCGTCGAATTCGACGGTGACGGCGTCGACCGGCTGCTCGGCAGCCACGTCGTCTCGATGCCCTGCCGGCTGCGCCCCTCCGTCTTCCTCTGCCCGTCGTGCGGTACCTGTGGAGTGGCCTTCGACGGGAAAGGGAGCGGGTGCCGAAGGTGCTGTCCCGAAGGGCGGGACGTCGCGACCGGCCGGGCGGCGGAGTCCTGATCACGTGTACGGAGAATGTCCACGGCCGCCCGGTGCTTCGAAATCGGGAAATGATTTACAGCTGTAGTTTCATATAGATGCACCAAACGTTTTCATTTCCGGTTAAAAAGGCCATTCCTGCTGGTTGAAGGCGGGCCGGTGTCAATGAGACTCGTATGTATGTCGTATAACGAGTGCGGCTTCGTCGATCGGTAAGGTCGGAAGGAGTGGTGCATCGCTGGAAATGCGCCTCGACGGGGCAGTTTCACAAGAAAAGGAAAACATCATGATGGAGGCCGTTCGACCTCGTGTGGTGCCGCGAAACACCGTCCGTTCCCGGCTGGCGGCGCTCCTCACGGCCGTGGCCGCGCTGGGAGCCGTGACCGTGACCCCGGCGGCCGCGAGCGTGGCGACCGGGAGCGCGGCGGCCGTGGCCCCGGTGGTCGCGGGTGCGGTGGCCCCTGCCCCGGCGACCGCGAGCGCGGCGACGCCGGTGCCGCTCGGCACGGCCGCGAACTTCGTGGTCCTGGGCCGGGACGTCGTCAAGAACACCGGTCCCACCCTCGTCACCGGGGGCCTCGGGGCGTGGCCGGGCGCGACGCCGAGCGGCTTCCCGTCCGGCACCGTCCTGCAGACCGGCGCCACCGCCCAGCAGGCCCAGACGGATCTGACCGCCGCCTACGACGACGCCGCGGGCCGGCCCGCCGGCGCCACCGTCCCGGCGGAGCTCGGCGGGACCACCGTGACGCCCGGCGTCTACGACTCCGCCACCGGGGCCTTCCGGCTCACCGGCACCCTGACCCTCGACGCGCAGGGCGACCCGGACGCCGTCTTCGTCTTCAAGGCCGCCTCCACCCTCGTCACCGCGCCCGCCAGCACGGTGACCCTCGTCAACGGCGCCCGGGCGGCCAACGTCTTCTGGCAGGTCGGCACCTCGGCCACGCTGGGAACCGGTTCCGCCTTCTCCGGGAACGTCCTCGCGCTGAGCGCGATCACCGCGACCACCGGTGCGACCGTGGTCGGCCGCCTGCTGAGCCGTGGCGCGATCACCCTGGACACGAACACCGTCGTGCGGCCCTTCGCGCAGCTCTGCGGAACGGCGACGACCACGACCACGCTGACCTCCGCGTGTCCCTCGGGAGACGGCGGCCCGATCACCTTCACCGCGAGGGTGACCGCCTCGGACGCGACCGTTCCCACCGGGCAGGTCGGCTTCGCCACCGACGGGGTGAGGCTGGGCGCGGCCCAGCTCGACGCGGACGGCCTCGCCACCCTGACCGTCTCGGACCTGCCCGCGGGGGTGAGTCGCGTCGTCGCCACCTACGCGGGCACGGCCCAGCTCGACCCCAGCAACTCACCGGTGCTGATCCGGCGCGCGGACCTCGGATGTCCCTTTCTGGGACCCCTGCCGGTGGGAAGCGGTGAGCGAGACGGCGCCCGCCGCGACGACCACGCCGGTCCCGCGGCGGAAAGGTAGGGGCCGCACCCGGATCACGGCCGTCGCGACCGGCTGCGGCGCCCGCCGTTCCTAGCCCTCGCGGCGGGTGGGCGGCGGTGACGCGGGAACCGGCACGGGCGACCGCGGGAGTCTCCCGCGCGGGAGGGGGAGGAGGCCGGCGGCACCGGCGTCCTGGTCAGCCCGGCTGGGGGTCCCGCGGGCCACGGTAGGGCAGCGTCTGGCTGTAGACGAGGTTGGTGGTGGTGCTGCCCAGCAGGGCCAGCTCGTTGACGAGCTCTTCGAGGTGGCCCATGGAGGTCGCGGCCACCTTCAGCGTGTAGCAGTCGTCGCCGGTGGTCCGCAGGCACTCCAGGATCTCGGGACGCTCGTCGAGCAGCCGGTGCAGTGGCTGGTGCCGGCTGCCCGGATACTTCAGGCGCACGACGGCCAGCACGGGGAAACCGGCCTTCTCCAGGTCGACGTTCGCGTGGTAGCCGGTGATGACGCCCGTCGCCTCCAGCCGCCTGACCCGCTCGGTCGTGGCGGAGGCGCTGAGGTTCACCCGCCGCCCCAGCTCGGTGATCGGGATGCGACCGTCCCGCTGGACCTCGACCAGGATCGACCAGTCGGTCGCGTCGAGATTCTCGGCCATCCGGCAAAGATACCGGCATATCAACGGTATACGGCGCTGTACGCCGCGAGGAATCCCTTCCGGCCGTGGATCATCACTCGATAGTCTGAAAAGGTGAAAATAGGCGTTAACATGCTTAATTTTGGACCTGGCGCCGATCCCGGGATGCTGCGCGGCTGGGCGCGGACGGTGGAGGGCCTGGGCTTCGACCTGCTCATGGTCTCGGACCACGTCGTGATCACCCCCGATGTCGCCGAGCAGTATCCGGCGCCGTTCTACGAGCCCTTCACCACCCTCGCCTGGCTGGCCGGGGTCACCGACGGGATCCGGCTCGGCACCACGGTGCTCATCGTGCCGTACCGCCACCCGCTGCTCGTCGCCCGGATGGCCGCCAACCTCAACGGGCTCAGCGGCGGGCGGCTCGTCCTCGGCGTGGGCGTCGGCTGGGCGCGGCAGGAGTTCGAGGCGCTCGGGGTCCCGTTCGAGCGGCGCGGGGCGCTGACCGACGACCACCTCCGGGTGATGCGCGCCGCCTGGGACGACGAGGAGGACTACGGGGCCGGGCGGATACCGGTCTGGGTCGGCGGCAACAGCGACGCCGGCCTGCGCCGGGCGGTGCGCCTCGGCGAGGCCTGGCACCCGCTGCGCCTCACCCTCGACCGGATGCGCGAGGGACTGGACCGGCTGAAGGCCATCGCGGACGAGGAGAGCCGGCCGGCGCCCGGTTTCGCGCCTCGCATCGCCCTGCGGCTCACCGAGTCCCCGATCACCGCTCCCGGACGGCTCGCCGGTGAGGGCACGATCGACCAGGTCCTCGACGACCTCGAACGGCTGCGCCTGCTCGGCGCCGGCACCGTCGTGCTCGACCCGTTCGACGGCGACCCGGAGGAGACGCGCCACCCGGAGGTAGCCTGGCAGGCGCTCGCGACCGTGGCCGCCCGCTGGGATCTGCGCACCCAACAATCATGAACAGGACAATCATGACGAACAATGACGAGAACCATCTCCGCAGGGCCATCGAGCTCGCCGCCAAGGCGCGGGCGACCGGAGACGCCCCGTTCGGGTCGCTGCTGGTGGGGCCGGACGGCACGGTCCTCGCCGAGGAGCACAACACGGTCCTCAGCGACGGCGACATCAGCGCCCACCCCGAGCTGAAGCTGGCGAGGTGGGCGGCCCGCGAGCTCGCCCCCGGCGTCGCGGCGGCCACGACCATGTACACCAGCTGCCAGCCCTGCCCCATGTGCACGGGCGCCATCGAACGGTCCGGTCTCGGCCGCGTCGTGTTCGCGCTCTCCAACGAACAGTTCGCGGGCCTCAAGCCGGGAGGCGGCTGGCCGCACGTGCCCCAGGAGGGCCCCGCGCTGTTCGACGAGGCGCGCGTCCCGGTCGAGGGCTACTACGTCTGACCGATCCGCCCCCATCGCTACCGCGCCGGTGTGACCGGGCTCTCGGAGAGGAACGAGCCGAGCAGTTCCGCCGTCATCTCGGGAACCTCCTCGGGGACGTAGTGCCCGCTGGGCACCGCCTGGCCGCGCACGTCGTTCGCGTACCGCCGCCAGACGTCCAGGACGTCGTAGCTACGCCCGACGAAGCCGCGCTCGCCCCACAGGGCCAGCACGGGGCAGGTCACGCGCCGGCCCGCGTCCGCGTCGGCGTCGTCGTGGCGCAGGTCGACGCTCGCGGCGGCCCGGTAGTCCTCGCAGGAGGCGTGGACGGCAGCCGGATCGGAGAAGCAACGGACGTACTCGTCCTGGGCCGCCGGGTCGAACGAGGTCCCGCCGTGCTGGACCTTCATGTGGGAGCGGACCCAGTGGCCGGGATCGGCGCCGATCATGCGCTCGGGGACGCCGTCGCCCGCGGCGAGGAAGAACCAGTGGTAGTAGCCGAGCGCGAACGCGGCGTCGGCGTGCCGGAACGCGTGGCGGGTGGGCACGATGTCCAGCACGGCCAGCCTGGTCACCGCCCGGGGCTCGTCCAGGGCCAGGCGGTGGCCGACCCGCGCCCCGCGGTCGTGGCCCGCCACCGCGAAGCGGTCGAAGCCGAGCGAGCGCATGACCAGCAGCTGGTCGCGCGCCATCGCCCGCTTGGAGTAGGGGGCGTGGTCCGGCGTGGAGGGGGGCTTGTCGCTGTCCCCGTACCCCCGCAGGTCGGTGAGGACCACGGTGTGCTCGCGGGCGAGCACGGGCGCCACCCGATGCCAGATGAGATGCGTCTGCGGGTAGCCGTGCAGCAGCAGGACCGGGGGCCCCTCGCCGGCGACGTACGTGTTGACGCGCACGCCGTCGGCGTCGATCACATGGTGGGCGAACGAGGCGGGCAAGGGGATGCTCACGTGGTGTCTCCGATGGGCGCGACGGGTCCGCGGGATCGGCCGGTCGCCTCGCGGCTCCCGGTCCGTCCCCTGTCTGCATACCCTGATCAGGCCTGGGACCCGGGCCGTTGAAAGGAGCTGTTCGATGCTGTAGAACGACCCACGGTGCCGTGCTGCTCACGGGCCGGCGCGCGCTTCGGAAGGCCAGGGGATGAAGGCGATCGTTTACCGGCGCTACGGCGGGCCGGAGGTCCTGGAGATGACGGACGTCCCCGAGCCGAAACTCGGCCCGGAGTCCGTTCTCATCGACGTGCGGGCGGTGTCGGTCAACCCGGTCGACTGGCAGACGGCCGCCGGGCGTCTGGACAGCCGTTTCGACGTCCACTTCCCCGTCATCCCCGGCTGGGACGTCGCCGGGGTGGTCGCGGAGGTCGGCCCGACGGTCACCGGCTTCGCGGCGGGGGACGAGGTGATCGGGTACGTGCGCGAGGACTCCATCGGGAGGGGAACCTACGCCGAGCGGGTGGCCGCGCCGGTGCGCACCGTCGCCCGCAAGCCGGCCGGCCTGAGCTGGGAGCAGGCGGCCACCGTCCCGATCGCCGGCCTCACCGCCTACCAGTCACTCGTCCACGCGCTGCGGGTGGGGGCCGGTGACACCGTGCTGGTGCAGGCCGCGGCGGGCGGCGTCGGATCGTTCGCCGTGCGGATCGCCACCGCCCTCGGAGCGCGCGTCATCGGCACCGCCTCGGCCCGCAACCACGACCACCTGCGAGAGCTCGGCGCCGAGCCCGTCACCTACGGCCCCGGCCTCGAAGAGCGGGTGCGCTCGCTCGCCCCGGCCGGGGTCACCGCGATCATGGACATGTACGGCGGCGAGGACCTGGTGTCGTCCCTCGGGCTGCTGCGCGAGGACGCGCGGGGACGGGTCGTCTCGCTGGCCAACGACGGCGTGCTGGAGCACGGCGGCACCTTCGTGTTCGCCCGGCCGAGCGCCGAGGACCTCGACGAGCTGCGACGGATGATCGAGAGCGGCCTGGCCGTCCCCGAGGTCACCACCGTCCTGGACCTGTCCGAGGCCGCCGAGGCCTTCCGGCTGAGCCGGACAGGTCACGTGCGAGGAAAGATCGTCCTCAGGGTCTCGGCGGGCTGACCGGGCGCCCCGCCGGGCCGGACCCCGGCGAGCAGCGGCAGGGCGGTGGCCTTCTTCGGGTTCGCCGGGCATCCGGGCACGCAGGAGCGCTACGTGGCGGCGGTGCCCGACACCGTGAGGAGCTGACCCGCCGTCATGGGAAAGCGGGCGGCCGGGCCATCCGGCTGTGCACCCCTCGCGGTAGGCGACTACCGCCACGGGTGGACGTCCCGGCCCGCGGGCCGGATTACTGTGGGGGAGTGAGCAGGTTCGCGCTGGTGGCCGCCATGGCCGTGGTCGTCGGGTTCTCCTCGGTCATGGCCTACGGCAACCAGCCCGGCGCCCGGCCGCTCGACGCCCTCGGCTGCACGCTGCTGGCCCTGACCGTGCTCGGACTGGTCAGGCTGGGCGAGCGGCCCGAGCTCAGCCTGGTCGTCTGCGCGGCCTCGGCGGCGGCCGTCTTCGCCCTCGGCTACGCCTACGCGCTGTGGCCGATCCCCGCGCTGATCGCGGTGTTCGCGACGATCTCCTCGGGACGCCGGGTGCAGGGCTGGGCGGGTACGGGTTTCCTCGTGGCGGTCCCCTCGGGTGCCGTGCTCCTCGACAGGAGCCTCGACAACCTCACCGGCCTGCTGCTGTGGGCGCTCATCACGGTGGTGGTCGGGCAGCTCGCCGAGGTGTCCAGGTCCCGGCGCGCGCACGCCGCCGAGGTGGAGCGGCGGATGGTCGAGGCCGAGCGGACCCGCGAGGAGATGGCGCTCGGGCGGGGGCGGGAGGAGCGGCTCAAGGTCGCCAGGGAGTTGCACGACGTCACCTCCCACACCGTGTCGCTGATCGCGCTGCACGCCGCCGTCGCCGCGGAGGCGATCGACCGCTCCGGCGGCCCCGAGGCGGCCCGGGAGGCGCTGTCGGTGATCCGTACGGCCAGCCGCGAGGCCCTGGCGGAGATGAAGGGCGTCCTCGGCGTCCTGCGCGAGGACGGGCCCGAGAGAAGGCGGCCGATGCCGGGCGCCGGTCAGCTGGAGGAACTGGTCGCGGCCGCGGGCCTGCCGGTGGCGTTCGAGATCGTGGGGGAACGCCGGGCGCTGGCCCCGGCGGTGGACCTGACCACGTACCGGATCGTCCAGGAGGCGCTCACCAACACCATGCGGCACGCGAAGGCGAGCACGGCGCGGGTCCGGTTGAGCTTCGAGACCGGCGGCGTGACCGTCCAGGTGGACGACGACGGCCAGGGCAGCGGCACGCCCCCGCCGGGCGGCCCGCGCGCGCCGGGCCCCGGGCACGGGCAGGCGAGTGACGACGGGATCCGTGCCGGATACGGGCGGGCGGGTGACGACGGGATCGGCGGGGGACACGGGCTGGCGGGGATGGCGGAGCGGGTGGCCGCGGTCGGCGGGTGGCTCGTCGTCGGCGACCGGCCGGAGGGCGGGTTCCAGGTCGCCGCGTGGCTTCCGGCATGATCACCATCCTGCTCGCCGACGACCAGCCGCTGGTCCGCGCCGGCCTGCGCGCCCTGCTCGACGTGGAGGATGATCTCACCGTGCTCGGGGAGGCCGCCGACGGCCGCGAAGTCGTGCGGCTGGCCGCCGAACTCCGTCCCGACGTCGTGCTGATGGACATCCGCATGCCGGGGATCGACGGGCTGGAGGCCACCCGCAGGATCGTGGCGGCGGGCGGCGCCAAGGTGGTCGTGGTCACCACCTTCGACCTCGACGAGTACGTCTACGAGGCGCTCCGCTCGGGCGCGAGCGGCTTCCTGGTCAAGGACGCGGAACCGGCCGAGCTGCGCCACGCCGTACGCGTCGCCGCCAGGGGAGACGCGCTGCTGTCTCCGGGCGTCACCCGGCGGCTCATCGAGGAGTTCACGGCCAGGCCCGATCCCGCGCCCGGCCGGGCCAGGCTGGCGCCGCTGACCGATCGCGAGCGCGAGGTGCTGGCCAGGGTCGCCGAGGGGCTGAGCAACCTTCAGATCGCCGAGCGCCTGCACATGAGTCCCGCCACGGTGAAGACGCACGTCAACCGCATGATGGCGAAGCTGGCCGTGCATGACAGGGCGCAGCTCGTCGTCCTGGGCTACGAGTGCGGCCTGGTCCGTCCCGGCCTGCCGAGGAAGCGGTAGACCAGGGCGGCAAGCCAGGGCGGTCGCCAGGCCGAGGTACCGGCGAGCCGGGGGGTCACCGGGCCGGGGTGTCGCCAGGCCGGGTGACGTGGGGCAGGACGCCGGCGAGCCGAGCGGTGACGGCCCGCTTCCATGGGTGGTCCCGCCGGGTTCCGGCCCTACCGCCGGTGCGGCAGGGCGTCGCCCGCGCAGGGTGGACGACCGCGGGCGGTGCCCGTTCCTAGCGTCGGACCATGACATTCCTCAACTCCCCGGCCCGTTTCTGTGCCCGCCACGGATGGCTGGTGCTGCTCGCCTGGCTGGCCCTGGCCGCCGTCCTCGTCGTGGGCGCCGCCCGCGCGCCCGGCGCCACGACGGAGGACTTCGCACTGCCCGGCTCGGAGAGCCGGCGGGCCGCCGACCTGCTCGGCGACCGCCCCGCCGAGCCCCAGGGCAGGCTCGTGGTGTCCGCGCCGGCGGGCGTGCGCGCCCCCGAGGTACGGCGGGCGGTGGACGGCCTGATCGCCCGTATGAACACCGTCCCCGGCGTGACGGTCGCCGTCCCACCGGCTGAGGGCTCGCGGTCCCGGCCGTCGCGGGAAGCCCCCTACGAGCAGGTCTCCGCGGACGGCACCGTCGCGACCGTCCCGATTCGTCACACCGGCCAGGAGAGCGCCGCGAAGCTCAAGGAACTGCGTGACGCCTTCCGTGCCCCCGCCGCCCCCGCCCCCGCCGCCCCCGCCGCCCCCGCGACTCCCGGCGCCCCCGTCCTCACCGCCGAGCTGTCCGGTGACGACTTCGCCGACTTCACCCCCGGCGGTCTCACCGAGGGCATCGGGTTGCTGGCCGCCGCGGTGATCCTGCTCCTCGCGTTCAGGTCGCTGATCGCGACGGCGCTGCCGCTGCTGATGGGCGTGACCGGGGTGGTCTGCGCCGTCTCCCTGCTCTCGCTGCTGGGGAACGTCGTCCCCACGCCGGGATTCGCCGTGTACGTGACCGTCATGCTCGGCCTCGGCGTGGGCATCGACTACGCGCTGCTCGTCGTCACCCGCTTCCGCGCCTCGCTGGGGGAGTGCCGTACCGTCGAGGACGCCGTGGTGCGGGCGATGACCACCGCGGGCCGGTCCGTGCTGTTCGCCGGCATCACGGTGATCATCACCGGCGCGGGCATCCTGTTCCTCGGCCCCTCGCTGGGCGGCGGCATCGCGCTGGCCGCCGGGTGCGGCGTGCTCATGGTGATGCTCACCGCCCTCACCCTGCTGCCCGCGCTGCTGGGCCTTCTCGGCACCCGCGTCGACCGGCTCTCCCTGCCGCACCGCGGCGGGACGACCGGCCCGCTGGCCCGCCGGTGGAGCAGGGCCGTGCAGCGCCGCCCCCTCGTGGCCGGTGCCCTCGCGCTCGGGCTGCTCCTCGGGCTCGCGCTACCCGCGGCGAGCCTGCGCTTCGGCTGGTCGGACGCGGGCAACCGGCCGGTCTCCGACACCACCCGCCGCGCCCACGAACTGCTCGCCGACGGCTTCGGTCCCGGTGCGGCGGGCCCGCTCGTACTGGTCTCCGCCGAGCCCCTGGGCCGGGCGGTCGCCCAGGCCGCGAGCACGCCCGGCGTGGCCGGGGTGACCGTGCTGGACGAGCGGACCGCCCTGGTCGTACCGGAGACGGGCCCGCAGGAGGAGGCCACCACCGTCCTGGTCCACGCGCTGCGCGCCGGGTTGCCCGCCCCCGTCCTGGTCACCGGCGCCACGGCGGCGGGCGTCGACTTCGCCGAGCACTCCTTCGACCGGCTGCCCTGGATGGTCGGCGCGGTGCTGCTCGCCTCGTTCGCGCTGCTGGTGCCGGTCTTCCGCAGCCTGGTCGTGCCGGTGAAGGCCATCGCGGTGAACCTGCTGTCGATCGGCGCCTCCTACGGCGCGGTCGTCGCGATCTTCCAGTGGGACGTGCTCGGCCTGGGCACCGGCGGGCCGATCGACGCGTGGGTGCCGATGATGCTGTTCGTGATCACGTTCGGGCTGACCATGGACTACGAGGTGTTCCTGCTCTCCAGGATCCAGGAGGAGTACGCCCGCACCCGTGACAACAGCCGCGCGGTCACCGAAGGGCTGGCGGCGACGGCACGCGTGATCACTGCGGCTGCCGCGATCATGTTCTGCGTGTTCGCCGCGTTCGGCACGTTCGACGACAGGCCGCTCCGGATCCTGGGCGTCGGCCTGGCGGCCGCCGTGCTCATCGACGCCACCGTGGTCCGCCTGGTCCTGGTGCCGTCGGCGATGGAACTGCTCGGCGACCGCAACTGGTGGTTCCCCGGAACCGGCGGCCGGCGCGCCGCCGGCGGGACGGTCGGGGGAGCGACGGCGGTCACCGGTGAGCCGGCCGGGTGAGTGACGGCCGGCCGCCGCCGGGTGAGGTGCGTGCGGGGACTACCAGTGAGCCGGGCGGGTGAGTGACGGCGGCAGCGTGGTCCTGGCGTCACCCTTCGCCGCGTCCAGCTGGGACTGGATCAGGAAGATGCTCCCGGTGAGGTCGGCGCCCGAGAGGTCGGCGCCCCTGAGGTCGGCTCCGATGAGGTCGGCCGTCCTCAGGTCGGCGCCCCTGAGGTCGGCCCCGATGAGATAGGCCCCCCTCAGGTTGGCACCCCGCAGGTCGGCGCCTCTCAGCTTGGCCCCGATGAGGTCGGCGCCCCTGCGGTCCTTCCTCCCGCGCCCGGCTCCGGCGCGGACGAGCTCGCTCGTACGCAGCAGCAGGGCGTTGACCTTTTGCCGGTGCGCCGCCACGTCCAGCCGTACGAGAGCGTCGGGGGTGTCGCGGGTGAGGCGTTCGGTCTCCTCCAGGGCGAGGCCGAGCTCACCGTGGATGGGGAGGGCCTGCGGCAGTGTCAGCGCCTCGGTCAGGTACCGGAGCAGCTCGTGGAGATCCCGCATGATGGGGAACACCTCGAACATCCGCGCGGCGGTCCGCGGCGCCTGCCGCCAGTCCTGCCCGCCGAAGGTGACCTGGGAGACCTTCTGCCCGGCGCCGAAGCAGTCGTAGACGGTGCAGCCCCGGAAGCCCCTGTCCCTGAGGCGCGTGTGAATGCCGCAGCGGAAGTCCGTCCGCAGGTTGGGGCAGGCCTGCCCGGCCTTCTTGTCGATCGCGAAGTCCGACGAGGCCGAGAAGGCGGGCACGACACAGCACAGCGCGAAGCAGCTCTCGCAGTCGGCGCGCAGATCGGCGCGCTCCCCCGCGGGGGAGGCGGCTGCGTGTTCGCGTCTCTCGGACAATGCGCGGGACCTCCTGTGCCGGGCGGCCGCGCTGTCCACAGCCGGTAAAAATGGCTGTGAACAGCGATTTCACCAGTGAACCCTACCCGAACCCGCCCATCCCCTGATCGCGGGCCGGACCGGGCGGACAGAGGGCGGGCATGGTGCCGACGACGAC
The DNA here is from genome assembly GCF_052983175.1 of Streptosporangium sp. G12. Lineage (NCBI taxonomy): Bacteria > Bacillati > Actinomycetota > Actinomycetes > Streptosporangiales > Streptosporangiaceae > Streptosporangium > Streptosporangium sp. G12. The sequence continues at coordinate 101,643 of NZ_JBRIQO010000023.1, forward strand.
GGTGGCGTCCAGCTCGCCGGACTCGACCACCCGCGGGATCAACCCGTTGCGGGCGAAGGCCGCCGCGGTCTCGGGCGCCTGGCGCTCGCTCGTCTCGATCAGCAGGTGGCCGCCCGGTGCCAGCCACAGTGCCGCCGCCGCGATCACCCGCCGCTGGATCTCGAGCCCGTCCGCGCCACCGTCGAGCGCCACCCGCGGTTCGTGCTCGCGGGCCTCCGGGGGCAGCAGCCCGATCGCCCCGGTGGGCACGTAGGGCGCGTTGGCGGTCAGGATGTCGACGCGGCCCCGCAGCGTGGCGGGCAGCGGCCCGTAGAGGTCACCCTCGTACACCAGGCCGTCGGCGGCGTCGATGTTGCGCCGGGCACAGCGCACCGCGGCGGGGTCGATGTCGACGGAGTGCAACTCCACCCGGCCCAGGGCCGCGACAAGCGCGGCGCCCACCGCGCCGGAACCGCAGCACAGATCGACGACGATCCGTGGCCGGTCGGGGACCTGACCGGCGGGGACGGTGAGCTCTTCGGGGCCGAGGGGAGTGGAGGGGGCGGCCCGGCGGGCGAGGGCGACGGCCTGATGGACGAGGAACTCGGTACGGCGGCGGGGAACGAAGACCCCGGTGTCCACCGCTATCCGCAGCCCGCAGAACTCCGCCCAGCCGAGAACGTGTTCGAGGGGCAGACCGGCGATCCGCCGGTCCAGCATGGCGGCGAGGTCGGACGGCGTCCGCGCCGTGGAGATGATCAATCGTGCCTCGTCCTCGGCGAAGACACAGCCGGCGGCCCGCAGCCTGGTGACGATGACGGGTTGGGAGAGAGATGACGGTGAAGCCGACATTGGAGCCTTTCGGGATGCCGCTGGGGCTCCCTCGGCCACCTAGGTCGGAAGGACCACGCGGCCGTGAGACGGGAGCACCCGACCTGACACAGCGGTAATGGGTCTCACCTCCTCGATCACGTCCATTGCTGGAGGGCAACACTACCCGAGCCGATGCCCGGTGCGAACACGTTCACGGCGAGCCGGGAGTGCCGGGAGCAGAGGTGTGCCACCGCCCCGAGGGGCACCCGTGAGAGCGGCGGCCTCCGACGGCGGCCTCCGACGGTGGCCTCCGACGGCGGCCGGTTCCCGCGAGAACCCGGCACGCCGGGAACTCCGGCTCAGGAGGGAGGCCCGGGGCGCTCCGCGCGAGGAACCCGCCTCAGCAGGTAGGTGTCCATGATCCAGCCCTTGCGTTCCCGGGCCTCGGCGCGGACGTCGCGGATCCGGTCGGCGACCTCCGCGACCGGCCCGGCCACCAGGATCTCGTCGGGGGTGCCGAGGTAGGCGCCCCAGTAGATCTCGAAGCCGGTGGGGTCGGGCAGGGAGGTGAAGGCGTGGCGGGCGTCGAGCATGACGACGATGTCGTCGGACCCGCCGGGCCCCTCCTCGGACAGGCGGCGGCCCGTGGTGACGTGCAGGGGCCGTGCGACCTGGGTCAGGCTGGTGCGGTGCCGGGCGGCCAGCGCGGACACGCTGCTGATACCGGGCACGACGTCGTACTCGAACCGGACCGTGCCCCGATCGAGGACCTCCTCGACGATGGCCAGCGTGCTGTCGTAGAGGGAGGGGTCGCCCCAGACGAGGAACGCGCCGGTCTCGTCGTCGCCGAGTTCGTCGCGGACGAGCCGCTCGTAGATGTCGGCCCGGCGCGATCGCCATTCCTCCACCGCGCCCGCGTACGCGGGGGTGGTCCGGTCCCGGTCGGGGTCGCGGGCCTCGACCAGCCGGTACGGAGCGCGGGCGTGCGCGTCGACGAGGTCCTGCCGGAGCTGGACGAGGTCGTGCTTGACCTCCCCCTTGTCGAGGATGAAGAACACGTCGGCCGCGGCGATGGCCTTGACCGCCTGAAGGGTGAGGTGGTCGGGGTTTCCCGCGCCGATACCGATGATGAGGATTCGCTTCACGCGGGAAAGTCTGCCCCCTGCGCGAAGGGGACGCCGCGCCGGGCCGGGCCTTGACCCCGATTCCCGGCAGGAGCGGTGAAAGCATGAGGTAACGCATCGTCCTGGTCTAGTCTCGCGATCGTGATGATCAGGAACTCGCACTGCTCCTTCTGCGGCGAAGCCTTCGCCCCCGGCCAGTCCTGGCCGCGTACCTGCTCCGGTTGTGAGAACACCTCCTACCTCAACCCGCTGCCGGTCGCGGTGATGGTGCTGCCGGTGGACGACCGCCTGCTGGTGGTCCGTCGTGACGTCGAACCGCACCGGGGCGGGCTCGCCCTGCCCGGCGGCTTCGTCGACATGGGCGAGTCCTGGCAGCAGGCGGCCGTACGGGAGCTTCGCGAGGAGACGGGCGTCGTCGTCGACGCGGACGGCGTGCGGCTCCTCGACGTGCTCAGCGCTCCCGACGGCACCGTGCTGGTCTTCGCCCTGGGGCCGCGGACCGGAGAGGCGGACCTCCCGCCGGTCGTGCCGACGGCCGAGACGACGGAGTGGCTGCTGATCGACGGGCCGCGAGAGCTGGCGTTCCCGCTGCACACCCGGATCGTGGCGGAGTACTTCGCCGGGAAATGATTACGGTGATCGTCGGCGGTAGCGGTCCGGCCTCCGACCTCGGCGGGAGGCGCGACGCGACCGCCGAGGGCCCTCCCCGGGACGGCCGCCCTTCCCCCGCGGCCCGTTTAGCCCGGAGGCGACGGGTAGGAGGCAGGTGTCCTACCTTCGCTGACGAGGAGAAACGCCATGACGGAGAACGTGTGGAGCTACCGCCCCGAGGCCTACAGTGGCGAGCAGACGCTGGATCTCGTGGGGTTCGACGTGGAGGCCACCGACGGCAAGATCGGTTCGGTGGACGAGGAGAGCAACGCGGTGGGTGAAAGCTACATCGTCGTCGACACCGGATTCTGGATTTTCGGCAAGAAGGTCGTACTGCCGGCCGGCACCGTACACCAGATTGATCCGCAGGAGCGCAAGATCTATGTCTCGCGCACCAAGCAGGAGATCAAGGACGCGCCGGAGTTCGACGAGGCGACCTACAGGGAGCCCGACTACCGCGACAAGCTGGGCGGCTACTACGGCCCCGGCGCGCGGTAACCGTTGATCGTCGACGAGCCCCTCCCCGCCCGGGGAGGGGCTCGTTCGTCATGTGCGGGAGGAAACCGGTCCGGACACCGCGCCCGGCGAGCCGAGGCCTCCGATCAGTTCTGGCCGAGCCAGAGGTCGGGCCCGAACACCTCGTAGTGGATGTCGGAGGCGGGCACCCCGCGCCGGAGCAGCTCGGTGCGCACGCCGCGCATGAACGGCAGCGGCCCGCACAGGTAGGCGACCACGGGGTCGGGAAGGTCGATCCCGCTCAGGTCGACCTGGCCGACGTTCGGCGCCGGCCGGCAGGAGCAGTCGCCCACCTCCTCGTACCACCGGTGCAGGGTGGCGCCCGGCAGGGCGGCGACCAGCTGCCCGAGCTCCTCCCGGTGGGCGTGGTCGGCGGGGCTGCGGTCGGCGTGGACGACGGTGACCTGGCGGGTGGAGCCGTTCGCCGCGAGGTGCTCGACCATCGACAGGATGGGGGTGGCGCCGATCCCCGCCGAGGCCAGCAGCAGCGGGGGGCCGTCGGTGGGCAGGGTCAGGTCGCCGAACGGCGCCGAGACCGTCAGCACGTCCCCGGCCCGGACGTTGGCGTGCAGCCAGTTGGACACCTCTCCCTCGGGGGTGTCGCCGCCGCGTACCCGTTTGACGGTGATCCGCCAGTCGTCCCGCTCGGGGGCGCACGACAGGCTGTACTGCCGGATCTGCCGCGCGCCGTCGGGCAGGGTGACCGCGACGCTGACGTACTGGCCGGGCTTGAAGGACAGGGGGATCCGCGGCCGCAGGGTGAAGGAGACCGAGTCCGGGGTCTCGCGCCGCCGTTCGAGCACCGTGGCCGGCAGCCAGCCCTCCGCCGCGGAGTCGCGGTAGAGAGCCGCCTCCAGGGCGATGAGCGCGTTCGCCATCAGCCAGTAGACCTCGTCCCAGGCCGCCACCACCTCGGGGGTGGCGGCGTCGCCGAGCACCTCGGCGATGGCGGCGAAGAGGTATTTGTGGACCACCTCGTACTGCTCGGGGGCGATGCCGAGCGAGGCGTGCTTGTTGGCGATCCTGGCGAGCATCGCGTCCGGCCGGTCGTCGGGGCGCTGCACCAGGATGGTGGCGAAGGCGGCGATCGACCCGGCGAGCGCGCTCTGCTGCTCGCCGTTGGCCTGGTTGCCGCGATTGAACAGTTCGCGCAGCAGCTCGGGGTGGTCGGTGAACATCATCTTGTAGAAGCGCGCGGAGATGTCCTGGATGGCGCCCCCGACCGCCGGCAGGGTGGCACGGACGATCACGGCCGAATCTGGGGAAAGCACAGGTCCTCCAACTACTAGATGATCTTCAAGTGGGTGTGGGCGGATGCGCCCAGCTCCTGGTCAGACGCGGTTTCCCTCTCGTCGCCTCTATTTATACAAGTACTTTTTGTGTAAACTCAACCTCGGGGAGTGTGAGATAGGGCTCCCTCGCGCGGGCCCCCGGGACCGGGTGTTCGCGCGGGAGTGCCCGGCCGGCCGCGTCTACGATGGCGGCCGGAGTCTTCGCGTCCACCCGGACGAACGCGTCGCGGCACTGCCGCAGGGGAGGTGAGCCGGCCATGGCCGAGCCAGGGAAGCCGCGCGGGACCGATGACGTCACGGGCGGTGCGGCGTCCGCGCGGGCCGCCGAACAGCCCACGCCGCCGCCGGCCGGCCGCCGGCGGCTCATCCTGGCGATGCTTCGCGAGTCCGAGGCGCCGCTGGGCGTGGTCGAGATCGCCGAGCGGCTCGACGTCCATCCCAACACGGTGCGGTTCCATCTCGACGCCCTGGCCGACACCGGCCGGATCGAGCGGGTTCACGCGGCGCCGGCCGGTCCCGGCCGGCCGCCGCTGGTGTTCCGGGCGCGGCCGGGGATGGATCTCGCCGGGCCGCGCAACTATCGCGTGCTGGCCGAGATCCTGGCGGGCAGCCTGGCCTCCGGCCCGGAACCCGCCGCCAGGGCGATCGAGGCCGGACGGGCGTGGGGGGTCGCCCTGGCGGCGGGCCGGCCGGCTCCGGCGGCCGATCCCACGCGGGAGGAGGCGGTGCGCGAGCTGGTGAGCCTGCTCGACGACATCGGGTTCGCCCCCGAGGAGCGATCAGCGGGTGACGGCGAGCAGATCGGGTTGCGGCACTGCCCGTTCCTCGATCTCGTCGAGACCCAGGGCAAGGTCATCTGCCCGCTGCACCTCGGGCTCATGCGGGGGACGATGACGGCACTCGGCTCCCCGGTGACCGTGGACCGGCTCGAACCGTTCGCCGAGCCCGACCTGTGCCTCGCGCACCTCGCGGCGGTCCGTGACGAGTCGTGACATTTAATGACATTGAGTGACCGGTCGGGTCCTGGGGCCATCTCCCCGCGGGACCGGACACCGCGTTCCGGGACCTCGAAGCGGTCCCGGAACGCGGCAGGAGATCCGGTCAGGGGTAGTTGACCAGGTTGGCCTCGTTGGTGCCGGAGTTGGACGGGCCGCCCGTCGTGTTGATGATGTTGCGGATCGTGCCGACGCCGCCGAGTGACACCGTCACCATGTTGTGGAAACGGACGCCCGGCGTGTTCGGCACCTCGAACGCGCGGGCCGCCACGACGCCCGGGTTGACGTTGAAGTAGCAGTAGCTGCCCAGACCCCACGCCTCGTGCGTGGTGACCGAGTCGGCCACCTTGTACGCGGCGTAGCCCTGCGTGCTCCCGTTCATCCAGGCGGCCTGGTTGGGCGGGTCGTAGGGCATCTCGTTCTGGTAGAAGTACGTCCGGCCGCCGTTGCCGTTCCAGACGGTCTGGTGCTGCTGGTAGTGCTCGACGAACAGGCCGTACATCGTGACGTCGTCACCGTTGACGGTCAGCCCGTTGGCCGCGGTGTTGCTGTTCCATCCGATGCCGCTGCCGTGGTCGCCGCGCCAGATCCACAGGTGGTCGCCGATCACGTTGTCACTGTTGACGACGAGGCTCTGGGTGGCCTTGCCGACGGCCGCGCCGCCGACCCGGAAGTACACGTCGTGCAGCGACGTCGGGTTGGCGGCGTGGCTCGCCGACGATCCCGCGGGGCCGACCTGCATCAGCATGGCTGAGTTGGTCGTGCCCGCGTCGATGAGCAGCCCGGCCACCTTGACGCCGTCCACGTCGGCGACGGTCATCGCGGTCACGCCGTTGTCGGGGATCAGCGTGGCCAGGCCCAGGCCGAGCACGACGGTGTTGGCCCGGGTCACCCTGATCGTGTCGTTGAGGTGGTAGACGGCGGGGGTGAACAGCAGGTTCAGCCCCTGCGCGAGCGCCGCGTTGATGTCCGCCGCGGTGTGGCCGGGCTTGACGACGAAGAACTGATCGATCGGGATCGAGGTGCCCGCCGGGTTGCCGCCGGTCCACGTGGTGCCGACGGAGTTCGTCCGCAGCGCCGGCACGAACACCTGGTAGGCGCCGGCCTGGTCGACGTACAGGAACGGCTTCTCCCGCACGACCGGCGTGGTCGCCACCCTGGTGTACGGCGGGTCCGGGAAGTTGCCCGCGGGCGGGTTGTCGACGCCCACGAACACCATGTTCCAGTTGGAACCGGTCCAACCGCCCCACTCGGCGTTGCGCGACAGCCACTGCTGCTGCGAGCCCGACCTGACCTGGCCGTCGATCTTCGAGTCGGCGATGAAGCCGCCGCTCGACCAGCCGCCGTCGTCGAGCTGCAGGTTGCCGCGCAGGTGCATCCGCCGGTACGAGGCGGCCTGCGAGACCGCCCAGCGGTCGGTGCCCGAGGGCGGGGTGACCGACAGGTTCTCGGCGCCGCGCCAGAAGTTGTGGGTCGCGTTGCCCTGGAACCAGTCGGCCTCGGCGTGCACGGCGCCGTTGATGGTGACGTTGTCGGGGGACAGGCCGAGGCCGGCGATCTGCGTGTAGAAGCCGATGTTGGCGTCCACCGAGTACGAGCCGGGCTTGAACAGCAGGGCGAAGCGGTTGCCGCCGAACTGGTTGGTCTGCTGCTGGCTGAAGACCGAGTTCAGCCTGGCCTGGATGGTCGCGGTGGGCGTCGACGGGTCGAAGATGCTCACGTTCGGGCCGAGGTCGGGGTTGTTCCCGGTCGGCGGCGGACTGCCCAGGCTGAAGGACTGGGCGGTCGTGCCGTTGCACGTGTACTGCTGGAGCTGCACGCTGTCCCCTGTCGAGGCGCCCGGCACGTCGAGGCACTTGCCGCTGTGCCGGTTGACGAAGTGGTAGAAGCCGCCGGGTTCCTCCACGGCCTGCCACTGCTGGTTGTTGCCGCCGGAGTACGACCAGAGCTGGACGGGGGCGCTGTCGGCGGTGGAGACGTTCGTGACGTCCCACGCCTGGGCGTCGTTGTTGCCGTTGTTGACCCGGTGGAACCCGCCGCTGGTCGGCTGGAACCGCCAGAGCTGGGCGGTCGTGCCGTTGCACGCGTACTGCTGGACGACGGTGCCGTTGGCGGTCGCGGCGGCCCGCGCGTCCACGCACTTGCCGCTGTTGCGGCTGATCACGGTGGTGAGCCCGGCCGGCGGGGCGGCCTGCGCCGTGCCGGGCAGCACGACCAGGAACGCCGCGACCACGGCGAGCGCCATGAGGATGTGCCTCATCCGGTCCTCCTGGAGTCCCGCCGTGACGCGGGTGAGATACGGGCTCGCCGGGGCGGTGCCCCGGCGGAACCGGTGGTGGCGGGTGCCGGCGCGGCGACCGCGCCCGGGAGCGGCGGTGGGGGGTGCTGCGAGGTCACGGTGGCTCTTCTCTGTGGTGTTCTCTTCCTGTGCCGCGGTGCGTGCGCCCTGGCGCCGGGCACCGCCGGCCCGTACGCGAGGTGACGGACCCGGGATCCTTTCCATCGGCTCGAAGGAGCGCCCCGATAACTTCAGCTCTTAAATTAAATCGGATCAAACACGGGGGGCAGGAGGCTTGTCAATAGGAAAGTTTACAAACAGTAGTTACGCGGGCGTCCCGGACGAGTCCCGCCACGCGGCCCGGTGCAGGCGGGCGGTCAGCGTCCGCAGATGCTCCACCAGCTCGGGCGGCTCGTGGACCTCGAACTCGAAGCCGAACGCGGCCACCCAGACCGCGAGATGGTCGAGGCTGTCGGAGCCGATGCGCAGGACGCAGGTGTCGTCGTCCACGGGTTCCACCACGCCGATGGTGGGGGGAACCTCCTCGGCCACCGCCCTGGCCGAGCCGTGCATGGTGAGCACGGCCCGGTAGCGGTGGCGGTCCGTGGTCATGCCCCTGGCGAAGTACCCGGCCAGGTCGTCGGCGGGAAGCGGCCTCGGAGCGAAGCGGGGGCCGGTGGGGACGCGCGGGGACAACCTGTCGACGCGGAACCTGCGCCAGTCCGACCTCTCGGCGTCCCAGGCGAAGAGGTACCATCGCCGCCCGCCGTTGACCAGGCGGTAGGGCTCCACGTCCCGCACGCTCTCCGAACCGTCGTGGGAGACGTAGTCGAACCGCAGCCGCCGGTGGTCGCGCACCGCCGAGGCGATCGCGGTCAGCGTCGAGGGATCGACGGTGGGGCCCGGCATCGGCATGGTCACCATGGCCGAGCTCAGCGTGCTGACCCGGTAGCGCAGCCGCGGGGGCAGCACCTGGTCCAGCTTGGCCAGCGCCCGTACGGAGGTCTCGGCGATGCCGGTGACCGCGCCCGCGGTCGCCGTCCGCAGCCCGACCGCCACCGCGACCGCCTCCTCGTCGTCGAGCAGCAGCGGGGGCAGCGAGGCGCCCGCGGCCAGCTGGTAGCCGCCGCCGACGCCACCGGTCGCGTTGATCGGATACCCCAGGAGCCGCAACTTGTCGACGTCGCGGCGCACGGTCCGCGGGCTCACCCCCAGCCGCCCGGCCAGCTCCGCGCCCGACCAGTCCCGGTGGGCCTGCAACAGCGCCAGCAGGCGGAGCAGCCGAGCCGAAGTTCCCAACATAAGGTGATTTTTCCATCTATCGCGGACAGGAGTTGACCGCGAATGCTCCTAACGTCTGCGCCATGACCACAGAAAATCCGATGACCGTTCTCGTGACCGGCGCCACCGGCACCGTCGGCCGCCCCCTCGTCGAGCAGCTGCTGGCCGCGGGACACCGGGTCCGCGCCCTCACCCGGAACCCGGCGAAGGCGAACCTCCCCGCGGGCGCCGAGGTGGTGGCGGGCGACCTGGCCGACACCGCGACCCTGCCCGGGGCCTTCTCCGGTGTCGACGCCGCGCACCTGATCGGCTTCAGCGGGGAGGACTTCGCGCCGCTGACCAACGGCGCCGAGATCGTGGACCTGGCGAGGAAGGGCGGCGTACGCAAGGTGACGGTGCTCAAGGGGGACGTGACGAAGAGCCCGCTGGAGGAGGCCGTCGAGGCCGGCGGCCTGGAGTGGACCCACCTGGCGCCGGTGGAGTTCATGTCCAACACCCTGGAGTGGGCGGAGTCCGTGCGGGACGAGGGCGTCGTCCGCGAGGCGTTCGCCGGCGCCAGGAGCGCCATGATCCACGAGGCGGACATCGCCGCGGTCGCCGCGACCGCGCTGACCGCCGACGGCCACGCGGGTCAGGAGTACTGGCTGACCGGTCCGCAGGCGCTGACCCCGCCGGAGAAGGTACGCGTGATCGGCGACGTCCTCGGCCGTGAGGTGCGCTACATCGAGCTCACCGGGGACGAGGTCGTCGCGGAGTGGCGCCGGACCGGCTACTCCGACGAGGACGTCGAGTTCTTCCTGACCATGCGGACCAACCCGCCCGAGGCGGGCTACACCGTGCTCCCCACCGTGGAGAAGGTCACCGGGAAACCGGCCAGGACCTTCGCCGAGTGGGTACGGGAGAACGCCGCCGCCTTCGGCTGATGCCGTTCGTACCGAACGGGGACCGGTTCCACTCGTGATACGGCGCGACCGGTCCCCGGGATCCTTCATGACCCGGGCGCCGCCGGTCGGTTGCCGGCGGCGCCCCATCCTGCGGCCGGGACTACTCGAGACCGAAGGCGCGGGTGATGGTCTGGGTGACGCCACCGCCGTTGCGCTGCTCGGCGGTGACGCGGATGGATACGTGTTCGGCTCGGTGCGGTGCGTCCAGGGACGCCCGCCAGGTGCCCTTCCTCTCCTTCAGGCTCTGCCGCCGCCAGCCGGCGCCGTCGTCGTAGGAGACCTCGAGCTCGACCGTGGAGACCGTGTCCCGGGCGGGGTCGCCGCCGAGTACCACCGGTGTGATGGAGAGGTCCGTTCTGCGCTTCGCCCGGCCTGCGGCGTCCAGGTCCGTCCCGTAGTCAAGCTGGACCAGGGGGACGGCCCGCACCCCCTCCTCGGGGGCGCCGGAGGTGAAGCGCCACTCGGTCCGGGTGGCGGTGGAGTAGGGGTTGATCCTGCCGTCGTTCTCGGTCTCGACCACCAGCCGGTACGGCAGCTGCTGCGGTGCCAGCTCACCGACGTTGAGCCTGGGCCAGCCTTCGACCCGGACCAGTTGCCTGTCGCCCTGGTACATCGTGGCCCTCTGCGACTGGCCGGACCCGCCGCTGTGCGCGGCTCCCGCGTCGCCGAACCCCTGGATGTAGGCGCTGAGCCCGTTCTCGCCGCGGTACGGGATGTCGCTGCCGATCATGCGTGGCCGGTAGATGGGGCCGTACCAGCGGTCCTGCTGGACGCTGCCCGGCCGGTAGGACAGAATGTCGGTCTTCGACGTTCCCCAGCCGTCCAGAACGGTGTTCTGCTGCCATTTGACCCCGTCCCCGGCGGAGACCCAGTCGGTACGCCGCCCCGGCGCGACCGGCTTCAGGGCGAAGGGAAAGGCAGAGTAGTACTCGTAGGGCGGGTAGTCCACCCGCGACTCGGTGACCTGATTCCCCGGCGGCGGGGTGAAGTCGAGATCGATCCGGGCGAGGTCACGCGGACCCGTCTTGGCGGAGGGGTCCTCGGGCACCTGCCCGATGTGGTAGTCGACCAGGTCGTACAGGTACTTCGGCGCGGGGTGGGCCTCGACCGTCAGCCGGACCCCGGGCCTGCCCGCGGCGAGCTCGTCGATCAGCGCCTTCCCCTCGTCCATGGTCAGCGAGGCGACCGGGAGCGGGCCGGTCGAGACGGCGTCGGGGGCGCCGTACCAGTCGCTCCCGCGGCCGGCGCCGTCGTTGACCACCAGGAGCAGCGCCGCGCCGGCGGCGTGCGCCGCCGCTGCCTGATCCGCCGGGGCCACGGCGCCGCCGCGGATGACCACGGCCTTGCCGCGGGCGGACAGGCCGGCGTAGTCGGCCGGTGAGCCGGTGCCGGCGAAGACGGCGTCCAGCCGTGAGGTGCCGTCCGGCAGCGGACGGGAACCGGGCTGGACGAGGGTGCCGTCGAGGTGGTGGCCGGGGTAGGTGATCCGCAGCGGGGTCTGCTCGGCGCGGATCCTGGTGGTGAGGACGAAGCTGCCCTGCTTCACCTTCTCCTGCGTGGGGAGGGCCCACAGGCTGTCATACGTGGCGGACGGCATGATCGTCTCTCGCAGGGCGCCCCAATCTTGGGGCGTGGGCTCCTTCGAGGTGAAGGAGCGGTAGATGTCGAGCCGGCTGTCGACCACGGCGCTCGGCCGGGATGTCGCCACCTTCACCTGGCGTGCCCGCGAGGCGTCGAGCACCACCTCCCGATCGGTCGTCAGGTCGACCTCGGGAGCGGCCAGCACCGCGAGACCGAGGGAGTTCGGTCCGTGCAGACCTGTCACGTCCGGGAAGGACAGGACCGTGTAGGAGCCGGGGGCGAAGCGGCTGGTGAGCGTCCCGTCCTGGACCCACATGAAGGCGCTGGTCCCGTCGGCGCCCCTGATCTCGACATCGCCGTTCACGAGCCGGCCGGCGCGGTCCTTCAGGCGCACGGTGAGGTCGTACTTCTCGGATTCGACGGCGACGCCCACGGCCGTGTGCACGTCACCGGATGCGTGCCGGGCCCTGACCTGGGCGGCGTACTGACCCGCCGCGAGCCCGTCCGGGTCCACCGTGACGCCGACCGTCGAGGTCCCGCGGGCGGGCACCGTGACGTGGTCGGCGGCGAGCGTGAACGCCCGCGCGGGGGAACCGCCGGGGGCGACGGTGAGCTCCAGGGTGAGGGGGCTGCCCGTGGTGTTGGTGTAGGTGATCTCCCGCTTGATCGGCTGCCGCTGCGTACCGGGCGACCACGGGACGAGTCCCGCGTCCACCGATCCGGTCGCGACGATCTGGTCCCGCAGGTAGGCGGCGGCCACGTCCAGCCGGCCGGTGCCGGCCTGGTAGGGGGTGTAGTCGGGGGTCGGCACGCTGGTGCTCATCAGAGCGTCCTTGATCTGCCGCCCGGTCCACTCCGGGTGCTTCTGGGCCAGCAGCACCGCCGCCCCGGCGACGTGCGGCGTCGCCATGGAGGTACCGCTCTCCACGCGGTAGTAGCCCTCGCCTCCGTTCATGTACTGCGAGCGCGCCGCCAGTACGTCCACGCCGGGAGCTGTCAGGTCGGGCTTGAGCCCGTCGTCGCCCGTGCGCGGGCCGGCGCTGGAGAAGCCGGCGAGATGGTCGGAGGCGTCCACCGCGCCGACGGTGAGCGCGGCGTCCGCCGTTCCGGGCGCGCTGACGCTGTAGGGACTCTGCCCGCTGTTGCCCGCGGCGATGACGAAGAGCGCGCCCGTCTCGGCGCTCAGCAGGTTCACGGCCTGGCTCAGCGGATCGTCCTGGGTGTGCCAGACGCCGACCCCCAGGCTCATGCTGATCACCTTGGCGCGCTGGGTGCGCGCCGCCCACTCCATGCCCGCGATGATGCCGGATATCGGCCCGGAGTTGGTGTCGTCGAGGACCTTGCCCACCACCAGGTCGGCGCCGGGGGCGACGCCCCGCTCCTTGCCGCCGGACGCGGCGCCCGTGCCGGACAGGGTGGAGGCGGTGTGGGTGCCGTGCCCGTTCCGGTCGACGACCTCCTCGCCGGGGACGAAGCTCTGGGAGGCCACGACGCGGTCCGCCAGGTCCGGATGGGTGGGGTCGACCCCGCTGTCCAGGACGGCGACCCGGACCCCGGCGCCCGTGCCCCCCGCGGCCCAGGCCGCGGGGGCGCCGATCTGTGCCGTGGTGTCGGCGAGGGTCGCCTTCGCCTTGCCGTCAAGCCACACCTTGTCGATGCCGGCGGTGAACCGGGGCGTCACCGCGGCCTTCGGCGTGCCTTCGGCCCGGGCCGAAGGCGGCTGCCCGGCGCCGGTGAGGGCCGACCAGAAGGTCGTGGCCTCCGCCCGGCGGGCGCGGACCGCCGCGCCGCGTACGGAGGGAAGGCTCAGAGTGGTCTCGGCTCCCGGCAGCGGCGGGCGGTCGGCCCTGAGGGCAGCCGAGTCTTTCGTGTGGGTGACGATCAAAGGGAGTTCACTGCTGCGCGCGTCGTCGTAGCCCAGGTCTATGAGCTGGGTCACGTCGAAGAGTTGCCTGTCGAGCCGGCCGGTCGCGACGTAGGCGACGGCCTCGTCGGGATACACGTAAGTGTGCCCGCGTTCGGTGGCGACGCGCACCGAGCCGGTGGCGCCCGGTGCGCGTACGACGTCCACCAAGGGGGGGCCGTCGGATCTCCGTGTCACCTTCACCTTGTCGCCGGTGATCAGCGTTACCGTGACGGGCGCGGGTCGCGCGCCGCCGGCCGGGGCCGGTGTCACCGTGGGGGGTGAAGCGGCGCTGTAGGCCACCACCGGGGTGACCATGACAGCGACCAGGGCTGCGGCGAACGATGCCGCAGTGCTCCAGGGGGTAGGGAGCCTCACATTGCCTCCGTAGTTGGCGATCGGGACGAATACGATCACCTCTGGACAGGCGCTGTAAAGCACTTGTTATTACTATATTGTTACTGAAACACGTATTTTCTTTACTTTTCGGTCATATGGTCATATATCGGACAGTTGTTCCATGTCTGGCGCCGTCCCGCCCGGTACCGCAACACCATTTCGTGGTCGAGTGGCCTGGCCGTATGTCGAGTACGGTGACCGCCGAGGAACTTCGCGTGCGGATGGCGGGCCTGGGCGAGATGTTCACGCGGACGGCGGGCCGCTTCGGGAGGGGGGTGAACGCCGGCCGCGGGGGCTGTTCCGGTGTTTGCCCGGCCTCGGAACGCGGGGATACGCTCCATCCTGTTTAAGGACGATATTTATCTATAAATCTCGCCTGTTCACATCGGTTTTCGCGGGTGACCAGGACGATCATCCGTCCGGGGCGGTGACGGACCCCATTCCCGAATCCGCTGGAGCGTGAAGATGACCTTCGAGGGCCTCGACCCCCGCACGCCGGTGCTCGTGGGCGTCGGGCAGTCGTCCGAGCGGATCGGCGAGCCCGGCTACCGGCGGCTGTCGCCCGTCGAGCTCGCGGCGGCCGCGGTCCGCGAGGCTCTCGCCGACACCGGCGCGGACCCCGCACGGGTCGCCGCCGCCGTCGACACCGTGGCGGGGGTGCGCCAGTTCGAGATCTCCGCGCCCGGCGTCCCGGCGCCGCTGGGCAGGTCAACCAACTACCCCCGCTCCGTCGCCGCCCGGGTGGGAGCGGACCCCGGCCGGGCGATCCTGGAGGTGGCGGGCGGGCAGGCGCCCCAGCACCTGGTCAACGAGCTCGCCGCGACGATCGCGGCGGGATCCTCGCGGGTGGCCCTCGTCGTCGGGTCCGAGGCCATCTCGACGGTGCGGCACCTGGCAGGGGCCGAGGACAGGCCCGATTTCGCGGAGACGGCCGAAGGTGATCTGGAGGACCGGGGCTACGGGCTCGAGGGCATGGTCTCCCCGTTCCTGGCCGCGCACGGGCTGGCGGGCGCGCCGAGCCAGTACGCGCTGCTCGACAACGCGCGCCGGGCCCGCCTCGGGCAGACGAGGCAGGAGTACGCGGCCGGGATGGGGGCGCTGTTCGCCCCCTTCACCAAGGTCGCCGCCGCCAACCCGCACGCCGCCGCCCCCGTCGAGCGCGGCCCCGAGGAACTGGTCACCCCGACCGAGGGCAACCGGCTCATCGCCGAGCCCTACACCCGCTACCTCGTCGCGCGCGAGAAGGTCAACCAGGGGGCGGCCGTCCTGCTGATGTCCGTGGCCGACGCCCGGCGTCTCGGCGTCCCCGAGGAGAGACGGGTCTTCCTGCACGGCCACGCCGATCTGCGCGAGCGCGACCTGATGGACCGTGCGGACCTCGGTGCGGGGCCGGCCTCCGTCATGGCCGCCGGACACGCCCTGGACCTGGCCGGCATCGGGGCGGAGGACCTGCACGCCATCGACCTGTACAGCTGCTTCCCGATCGCCGTCTCCAACATCTGCGACGGCCTCGGCCTGGCCGCCGACGACCCGCGCGGGCTGACGGTCACCGGCGGCCTGCCCTTCTTCGGCGGAGCAGGCAACAACTACTCGGCGCACGCGATAGCCGAGATCGTCCAGCGGCTCCGCGCCAGGCCCGGCTCGTACGGCATGGTGGGGGCCAACGGCGGGATGCTGAGCAAGTACTCGGTCGGCGTCTACTCGACCACCCCCGCCGGGTGGCGCCAGGACCGCAGCGCCGCGCTGCAGGCCGAGATCGACGTCTGGCCCGCCGTCCGGCAGGCCGTCCGGGCCGACGGCCGGGGCACGATCGAGACCTACACCGTCAGGCACCGGCGTGACGGCACCCGCGTCGGCATCGTGATCGGGCGGCTCGACGCCGACGGCCGCCGCTTCCTGGCGACGACCGCCGGCGGTGACGAGGAGGCGCTCGCCCTGCTCGGCGACGGCGAGCCCATCGGCCGGCGCGTCCACGCCCGCTCCTTCGAGTTCGGCAACCGGGTGACCGCCGGCGACGCCGGGACGGGCGGCTGACATCGGACACGATCGCCGCCGTCACGCGGCCGCCGGGAGCGTGGGACGGGCTCATGATCGGAGACAGGCTCCATCGAGGCGCGTTTCCCGGAACCGCGCGTCCGCCACGTTTCCCGCGGTCACGGGTTCCGGAGAGTGGCCGCACAGGTGGTCGTGAAGCGGCCGCGCTAGGCTGGGTGGCGAGGGTCCCGCCGATGCCGGGGTCCTTGCGGCGGTGGGGCCCGCCGCACTCGACCGCGGCACCCGCTGCCGCCAACGGTCCCTACCCGTGACAGGTCGTGCCCGCCCAGCCGTTCCGGGCACCCACCACGTGTGGGGAGAGGCATGCGTACGAACCAGGCGAGGTTCACGGTGGCGATCGAGCCCATCGACCCCGACGCGGATCCACCCGGTCCGGCCGGTGCGGCCGGTGCGCGCGGCGCGTCGCGTCGCTCCCATCGCGTGGTCCTGGCGGTGATCGCCGCCGGTGGCGCGATCGGTACGGGGGCACGCTACGGCGCCATCCTGCTGTGGCCGGCCGCGGCCGGCTCCTTCCCGTGGACCACGCTGGCGGTGAACGCGGCCGGTTGCCTGCTCATCGGTGTTCTCCTGGTCGTGCTCACCGAGGCGTGGGCCGCGCCGACCTGGGTACGCCCGTTCCTGGCCACCGGCGTGCTGGGGGGTTTCACCACCTTCTCCACCTACTGCCTGGACATCGAGCGCCTGGTCTCCGCCGGCCGGCCCGGTCTGGCGTTCGGTTACCTGGCGGCGACGGTCCTGGCGGCGCTGGCCGCGGTGGTGGCCGGCACGTGGACCACCCGCCGGCTCCTGGCGAGGACGACGAGGACGACGAGGACGACGAGGACGACGAGGACGACCAGGACGACGAGGACGACGAGGACGACCAGGACGACGAGGACGACGAGGACGACCAGGACAGCGAGAACGAGGAGCGCGAGGAGGAGAGCGCGATGATTCCAGCCGGACGGGCGCTGCGGTTGACGATCTTCGTCGACGACACCGACACCTGGCACCACCGACCCCTGTACACCGAGATCGTGCACCGTGCCCACGCCGCCGGGCTGGCCGGGGCGTCGGTCTTCCACGGCCTCGAGGGCTTCGGCACCACCTCGATCGTGCACACCAGCCGGCTGTTGTCGATGGCCGACGAACTGCCGGTGGCCATCACGATCGTCGACACCGAGGAGCGGATCCGCGCCTTCCTGCCACAGCTGGACGACCTCCTCACCGAGGGGCTGGCCATCCTGGACGAGGTCGAGGTCGTTCGCCACCGGGGCGGGCGGCCGGCGTGAGCGGGCCGCAGAACTGGCTTCCGGTGCTGCTCGGCGGTGCCGTCGGGGCACCGCTGCGCTATCTGACCGACCGGGCCGTGCAGGCCCGCCACGACACGGTCTTCCCCTGGGGGACCTTCACCGTCAACGTGGCCGGCTCGCTGGTCCTGGGCGTCCTGACCGGGGCGGCGCTGTCCGGCGCGGTGGGCACCGGCGTGCAACTGCTGCTCGGCACCGGGTTCTGCGGGGCGCTGACCACGTACTCGACGTTCTCCTACGAGACGCTGCGGCTGGCCGAGAGCGGCGCGATCCTCTTCGCGGTGACCAACGTCGTCGCCTCCGTCGTCGCCGGTCTGGGGGCGGTGTTCCTCGGTCTCGCCCTCGCTCAGGCGATCTTCGCGTGACCTTCTTCCACGGAGGTCCGGAAGCGAAGGTCCGGAAGACGCCCGGTCCCGGGGGCGGGGAGAACCGTGCGACGTCACCTCGGGCTCGCGGTGCCCGGGGTCGCGCGGGCGGACGCCGTCAACCACCCCCTCGAAGATCCGTTTTGCGACCGTCGCGCAGCACCTTGACTCCGCGCGGCACCTCCACCCTGAACCGGGCGTCGCAGAGCGCGAGCCCGGTGCAGCCCGCCTCCAGATCGAGGACGCCGCCCCTGAGATCCCACCGGAGCGTTTTCGAGCTGCCCGCCCTGGCGTCGAACCAGCGGGTGACCTTGACGTCCTCGCGGTCGGCGGCGACCAGGTCCGTCGGGATCTCGTGCGACTTCACGTTCAGCGTCCTGCCGCTGAAGGCGAAGGTCTTCTCCTCGGGGGGCGCGTTCCCGGCGTTCACCGAACAGGCGGTCAGGCCGCCGATCAGCGTGGTGATCGCACAGCAGACCAGAACGCGCGTCGTGACGGGCGATGTCAACGGATCCTCCAGGGATGGGCCGGGGGCGTGAGCGCGCCGTCCGGCGCGCTTCCCGAGGATTTCCCGGCGGCGGAATCCAGTGCATCGGCTGTTCGGCCGATATCAGCCGCGATCGAGTGGCCGAACTGCCACGATCGGCCGCATCGGCTGTGCCTGCCGGTGCCGGCCGTGCCGTCGCGCCAGGCGTCCTGCCGTGCGGGCCGGTCGTCGCCGTCGAAGGGCCGGGCACGACGGCGACGCGACCGCCGCGCGGGACTTCTCAGGTGGTCGAGAGCACCTGGTGGAGCCTGGCGGCGAACGCCTCGGGCTCGGAGCCGAAGCCCCCGTGGTCGCCGGGGAACGCCGCGGGCCGCGTGCCGAGCAGGCCGGCCACGGCGGCGGCGGCCCGGTACGGCGGCTCGCCCTCCGCCTTCTCGCCCACCGCGGCCACGACGCGCACCGAGGACGCCCTGAGCGCCGCGCCGTCGAGGGTGTACCGGGAGAACGGCGGCACCTCGTAGCCGATGAAGAACTCCGCGTTCCTCTCCAGCCGCGCCAGCATCTCCATCGTTTCCGGGTCCGGTGCCCCCTGCGGTGCCTGCGCGCCTCCCGGGATGCGTTCCGGCCCCTCGGCCGCCGGGTCACCCTCCGCCCGCTCGCTCTCCACCCGCGCATCCTCCGCCCGCTCGCCGTCGCTCGCCGCGAACGCGGCGGAGAGGGCCTGCATGGCGGCCCCGGCGCCCTCCTTGGCGAACGCGTCCTCCACGTCCCGGACGACGCCGCGCCAGCGGTCGCGGTCGGGCAGCAGCTCGAAGAGCGGCGGCTCGTGGGAGACCAGGACGCGCACCTGCTCGGGGTGGCGGGCGGCCAGCTCCAGGCCGATGATCGCCCCAGAGCTGTTGCCGAAGACGTACGCGGGATCGTCGGCGGTGACGCCCGCCTCCACCAGCACGCGGTGCGCGTCGTCGGCGTGCGTCTCGATGCTCTGCGGCTCCGGCGGCCCGTCCAGGGGGCTGCGCGAGTTGCCGCGCCGGTCGTAGGTCACCACCGTGTAGCGGTCGGCGAGCCGCCGGGCCAGCTCGGCGTATCCGGCGGCGTCGTAGACCCCGCCGCAGATCAGCAGAAGAGTCGGGCCCGAGCCGCGGATCTCGTGGTGAAGGGTCGCGCCGGGCACCTTCAGGGTGCTCGTCTTCATGGGCCGCATGCTCGTGTCTCCTCGGTGCTTGCCGGTCTCGGTTCGGCCGGTCACCGAGGTGTCGGAGCCGCGGCCGCCTTCTCGACATCCTCGCGCAAGATTTCCCTGGAGAATTCCGCGTGCCGTCACAAGTCACGATCTAGGTGGGTTCCGGGGGCTCGTACTCACTGTACGGAACCCGGCCCGGCGGGCCCGGCCGTTCAGCCTTTCATCCGCCGGACCTTGAGGACGTTGTCCCTGCGGGTGGTGGGCCGCCCGTCGGGGTCGTTCTGGATCCGGTCGTGTTCCTCGCAGAGCAGTACCTCCCACTCCCCGTCCGGGAGTTCCAGGCTTTCCAGGACCTCCTCCGGGGTGGGCAGGTGCACGTCGGGATGGGGATTGTGCTCCCAGGCGGGGAACCCCGCGTGCCCGACGACGAGGAGCGTCCCGCCGGGCGCGACCGCCGAGGCGGCGGTCCGCAGGATCTTCTCTCGCGGCATGTCGCCGGGGGAGTGCAGGAAATGGGCGGAGACGAGATCGAAGACGCCGTCGGGGAAGGAGGATCCCAGATCGTGCCGTTGCCAGTCGACGAGGCCGGCGACGTCCGCCGCCGCGGCGTGCCGGGCGGCGCGCTCCAGGGCGACGCCGGAGATGTCGGTGGCGGTGACGCGCCATCCCCGTTGTGCGAGCCAGATCGCGTCGGCTCCCTCGCCGCATCCCAGGTCCAGGGCGCTGCCCGGCTCCACGCCGGTGATCTCGCGGACCAGGATGACGTTGGGGTTCCCGCTCCAGATCCGGTCGCTCTCACCGTAGCGAAGGTCCCAGAACTCCTCCTCCGGGATGGCGTCGTCCTTCGTGGGGGTGCCCTCCCGCGTGTGCCCGTGCCGGTCGGCGGCGCGGCGGGCGGCCACGGCCCGGCGGGTCTCCTCGGCGATCAGGTCGGCGTTGATCGCCGCGCCGGCGCGCACGCCCGCGGCGGCGGCGCCGATGACCTGCTCGGTCAGGGCGGCGACGTTTCCGGCCACCCACACCCCCGGCAGTGCCGTCGCCCCGGAAGGGTCGGCCGCGATGTGGCTGCCGACCACGTGCCCGCCCATCTCCTGGTCGGTCGTCTCGAGACCCAGGCCGGTGAGGAGGCCGGAGCGGGCGGTGAAGCGCGGGGTCACCACGACGGCCTGGCGGGAGATCACCCGGCCGTCGGCCAGGCGTACGCCGGTGAGCCGGTCGTCCGTCACCTCCAGCGCCGCCACCCGTCCCTCCACCACGGCGATGCCGCGGGCGGCGAGCCGCTCGTGCTCCTCGGCGCCGAATTCGGGCGCGGTGTGCAGGAAGAGGGTGACGTCCTCGCTCCACTGCCGCCACAGCAGGGCCTGGTGGACCGCGAACGGTCCGGTGGCCAGGACGCCGATCGCCTGGTCGCGCACCTCCCAGCCGTGGCAGTACGGGCAGTGCAGGACGTCGAGCCCCCATCGTTCCGCGAGCCCCGGCACCCGGGGCAGCTCGTCGACCAGGCCGGTGGTCACCAGCAGCCGGTCCGCCACGACCGAGGACCCGTCTTCGAGGACGACGCGGAAGTCCCCGCCTTCCAGCCGCTCGGCCGCCACGACGTCGCCCTTCACGACCTCGCCGCCGTAGCCGGTCACCTCCGCGCGTCCCGTGGCCAGCAGTTCCGCGGGGGGCACGCCGTCGCGCGTCAGGTAGGAACGCACGTGGGCCGCCGGGGCGTTGCGCGGCCGGCCCGCGTCGATCACCAGCACCGAGCGTCGTGCCCGTGCCAGGGTCAGCGCCCCGCTCAATCCGGCGGCGCCACCGCCGACGACCACCACCTCGTAGCGCCGTTCCCCGTTCGAGGGGGCGGTCACCGTCTGTTCCGTTCGTTCGGTCATGTGTGATACCTCCGTTCACCGCAAATAGTCCGCCCCCATCCCGGAAGTTGACAAAATTCCTTGCCGGAACAGCAAATAGAGGCATGGCAGACGACACCTTCGCGAGCGTGCTGACCGCCGTGGGCCCGCGGCTGCGGGCGCTGCGCCGTGCCCGCGGCACCACCCTCGCCCAGCTGAGCGAGACGACCGGGATCTCGCTCAGCACCCTCTCGCGCCTGGAGGGCGGGCAGCGCAAACCGACCCTGGAGCTCCTGCTGCCCCTGGCGAAGGCGTACGGCGTGCAGCTGGACGAGCTGGTCGGCGCGCCGGCGACCGGTGACCCCCGCGTGCACATGCGTTCCTTCACCCGGCACGGCATGACCTTCGTGCCGCTCGCCCGCCATCTCGGCGGCCTGCGCTCCTACAAGCAGATAATCCCGGGCAGGCCGCACGGGAACGCGCCGCTGGAACAGCGGGCGCACGAGGGCTACGGGTGGCTCTACACCCTGTCCGGCCGGTTGCGGCTGCTCCTGGGCGAGCACGACCTCGTCCTCAGCGCCGGCGAGGTGGCCGAGTTCGACACCCGCACCCCGCACGGGTGGGCCGCCGCAGGTCCTGAGCCGGTCGAGCTCCTCGGCCTGTTCGGGCTGCAGGGCGAGCGAATGCACGTGCGGGCCAGTCCCGTCGGCAGGTGACCCGCGTACCGGTGGCGGTGGCCGGTACGCGGGCGGCGGGGCCTACGTGCCGAGGACCGGGAGCAACTGCTCCTCCTCGTAGGTCAGGTGCCTTTCGAGCTCGTCGGTGAGCCGCTCGACCTCGGCGAGCACGAGCGGGGGGTCCGCGCCCTCGGTGGAGAGGATCTCCCGCAACTCCTCGATGAGGACCGCGATCCTCTCGTGTTCCCGGCCCAGCCGCTTCAGGGTCGGGGCGAGTTCGGGGTGGTGTCCGGCGAGGAAGGGGAACATCGCGATGTCCTCGCCGGTGTGGTGGTTGTGCAGCCCCTGGCAGAGGGTGAGGCAGTTCACCCGCAGCTGGGCGCCCAGGCCGGCACCCGACTCGGTGACCTCCTTGCGGATCAGGGAGAGCTCCCGCCGGAACATGTCGTGGACCAGCTTGAGAGTCTCGCCCGCCGACGACGCTTTCGGCGGCCCGCTGTCGACCCCCTGAAGGGCGACCACGGGGATGACGCGCGTCGTCCTGGCCTGGTAGTCGGCCCACCCGGGGTCGGCCTCGGCCGCGCGGGCGAAGAGGCGGTCGCGTTCGGCGCCCTCCAGGACGACGGCTCGTGCCTCGTAGGTGAAGAGGCCGTCCTCGACCGTGACGAGAGGGTCGGCCACCAGGTTGTGGAACCAGGCGGGGTGGTTCGGCGCGCCACCGGCCGAGGCGATGACCAGGACCCGCTCGCCGCCGTCGGGAAGGTAGCCGAGCGGGGTCGTGTGCCGGGCGCCGGATCGCGCCCCGACGGTGGTCAGCAGGAGCAACCGGGCTCCCTCGAAGGGACCACCGACCTTCCCGCCGTTGGCGCGGAACTCCTCGATGACCTGCTGGTTGAATTCGATCGGCATTCTCTGTTTTCTTCTCCAGGATCGATGGTCCCGCGGGCTGTTCGCGGGCATGACGACATCACCACGGGGCGACCGCGACCGTGGTGCGGGAAAGTGGTGCGGGAAAGGAGGGAAGGCGCGCCGGACGACCGGCCGGTGCCGGTTCGCGGGTGGCGCTGGATCGGCGACGGTCGTCGACGACCGGCACCGGGAGAGCACGTGGGTGTCACGCGGAACGTGGCGGCCACAGGAAACGCGAAGACCGTGGAACGAAGACCACGGGAGACCATGGGGGGCCACGGGAAACGTCGCGCTGAACGCGCGGAAGGAAGGAAAGGGTGGGCCTCTGGCCCGCCCGGGGCTCACGCCTCGGCCGGGTGCCCTACTCGCTGTTGGCCAAAGGCCGACCCGGCAGTCACGAGGTCAACCGTAGTGCCACCGACGCGCCAAGGCAACGCCGCGCCCGCGACGCCGGGTGATCGACGTCCGACTATTCACTTGGTGTATATATCGGATGTATAGTCGCGATCATGTCTACCGGACACGTCATGCTCGGGCTGCTCGCCGAGCGGTCCAAGCATGGGTACGAGCTCAAACGCGAGCATGACCAGCGCCTGCCGGGTGCCAGGCCGCTCGCGTACGGACAGGTCTACGCGACGTTGCAGCGCCTGCAGCGGGACGGGTTCGCCGAGGTGGCGGAGACCGTGCGGGAGGGCGGCCCCGAACGCACGGTGTACGCGATCACCGAGGAGGGCCTGGCCGAACTGGCCCGGTGGCTGGAACAGGTGGAGGCGCCCGCGCCGCACGTCTCCAGCGCGCTCGTCTCGCGCGTGGTGGTGGCGATCGTCGCCGGTGGCGCCGCCGACGGGTACCTGGTCAGGCAGCGCGCCGCCCATCTGGCGCGGATGCGCGAGCTCACCGCGGAGCGGGCCTCGGGGTCGCCCGCGCAGGTGCTCGCCGCCGACTACGCGCTCCAGCACCTCGACGCCGACCTGCGCTGGATCGAGACGGCCATGGAACGACTCGCGGATCTTAAGGAGGAGATGGATGCTTGAGGCACGCGCGTTGCGCAAGACCTTCGCCGGGACCGTCGCGCTGGACGGCGTGTCCGCGGAGATCGGTGACGGGGAGATCGTCGCGATCACCGGGCCGAGCGGCTCGGGCAAGTCGACGCTTTTGTACTGCCTGGCCGGGATCATCCGTCCCGAGTCGGGGGAGGTCCACTTCGACGGGCGGCGCGTCGACACTCTCGACGACGCCGACCGCACGAAGCTGCGCAGGCAGAGCTTCGGTGTCGTCTTCCAGTCGAGCAGGCTGGTTCCCGAGCTGACCGCCGAGGAGAACGTGGCGCTGCCGCTGCTGTTCAACCGGCACGGACGCCAGGAGTCGATGCTGGCCGCCCGGTCCCGGCTGGAGAGGCTGGACGTGGCCGGCTGCGCGGCCCGGCGGCCCGGCGAGCTGTCCGGCGGCCAGCTGCAGCGGGTCGCCGTGGCCCGCGCTCTGGTCACCGGCCCGCGGGTGGTCTTCGCCGACGAGCCGACCGGCGCGCTCGACTCGCTGGCCGGTGAGCGGGTGATGGACGAGCTCGTCGGCACGGCGCGCGCGGACGGCACCACGCTGGTGATCGTCACCCACGACAACCGGGTGGCCGCCTACGCCGACCGGGAGGTCGCGCTGCGCGACGGCAGGCTGTCCGGGGTGACCGTGTGATCGCCGTGATGCGGATGCTCGCCAGGGGCGGGTCGCGGCGCGAGCGGGTACGGGGGCGTCTGATGGCCGCGGGGGCGGCGCTCGCGACCTTCCTGCTGTGCGTGGCGGCGAACCTGCTGGCGTTCGGCCTCGGCCTTTCGATACACCCCGAGGGCTTCCTGGTCGAGACGCGGATCGAATACCTGGGCTTCTTCTCCGGCCGGGACGCGCGGCTGCTCACCGCGCTGGCGCTGGCCCTGCTGGTCGTGCCCACGATGGCCTTCGTCCACCAGGTGAGCCGCCTGGCCACCGCGACGCGGGAGCGGCGGCTGGCCGCGCTCCGGCTGGCCGGGGCCACGCCGCGCGAGGTGCGCCTGCTCGGGGCCTACGAGAGCGGGTGGCGGGCCCTGCTGGGCGGGGTGTCCGGCATCGCGCTGTACCTGGTGGCGAACCTGGCGTTGGCGGGGGCGCTGGAGGGCGCGGTGCCCCTGGTCCCGGCGGCGCAGATCGTGGCGATCCTCGTCGCGGTGACGCTCGCCGGGACGCTGTCCGGGCTGATGGCGGGGCGGCACGTGGTGACCTCCCCGCTGGGCGTGGTCCGGCGGACGCCCCCGGCCGGTCCCCGGGCGCGCGACCTGGTGCTGGTCGCGGTGGGTGCCGGGCTGCTCGTCGCCGGGCTCGTCGGCAAGGGAAAGTTCCCCGGCGGGCCGTACGCCGCGGTGCTGTCCATAACGGCAGGCATGGTGCTCCTGCTGTTCGGCCTGGTCCTCGGCGCCGCGTGGCTGATCAGGGCCGCCGCCCGGCGGGTCGGCGGCCGTACCGGGTCGGCGGAGACCCTGCTGGCCGCCCGGATGGTCGAGGCCGACCCCCGGGGATGGGCCCGCGCGCTGTCGGTGGTGGGGCTGACCGTGTTCTTCGGCTCCGTGGTCGGAGTCCAGCAGGGGCCCGCTTTTGTCCGGGGCGATCTCGATCCTTCCCGGGTCGTGGCCTATCTGCTCGTGGACCTCGCCCTGCTGGTCGCCCTGGTCACCTCGGCCGCCGCCCTCGTGGTGCACCAGGCGGAGGACCTGCTGGACCACCGGCACTCGTTCGCGGCCCTGGCCGCCTCGGGCGTGCCCGGTCCCGCGCTGGGCCGGGTCCTCACCCGGCAGGCGCTCATCGCGGCGCTGCCGGTGTGCGTCGTGGCCGCCGTCGCGGGGGTGGGAGTCTTCGTCTCGTCGCTGTGGGACACCTACCGCGAGATGCCGGAGGCGTTCGCCGTCGCCGCCGCCCGGGCGGTGCTCATGGTGGGGATCGGGGTGCTGGCCGCGACGCTGGTGGCGCGGGCCGCCCGGCCGATCCTGCGCCGGACGCTGCGGACGGAGGAACTCCGCGACGAGTGAGGGGGAGCGGGGTTGTTGTGTGAACATGGGAGTGAGGGTGGCTCTCCCTGAGCTTCCCCGGCTCTTCCCGGATTCACGAGCCCTTACTTCACGAGTCTCGGGTTCGTGAGTCTCGGGTTCGTGAGCCTTGGGTTCGTGAGCCTTGGTCTCACGGGTTTTGGGTTCACGGGTTTTGGGTTCACGAGTCGTCCTGAGCCGCCCCGGGTCTCCCCGGGCTCTTCCAGCTCTTCCAGAGAGGACGTGGTCGCCGTGCCGTCCGTCCGGCCCGGGGCGCCGGGACCGTTTCCCGCCTCCCCGGCCGTGGTCGCCGCGGCGGTCGCGGACGTGGCCGCCGCCGGGGGCTACTTCGGTCTCGATCTCGGGCCGGTTCCCCGCGAGCCCGGCTGGCGGCCGCTCACCGACCTGCTCGCCGACCTCGCCACCGTGGAGGCCCGGATCACGGACACGGCCGGGCGGCTCGGCACCGCGGAGACCCGGGTGGCCGCCTCCATCCTCTTCCAGGGCCTGGCCGCCCGTTTCTGGTCGCCGCCCCTCGGCGCCGCGGTCGCCCACGACCTGCTCGTCGACCTGGCTCCCCGGTACGTGCACTGGCGGTCGGTGGCCGAAGGCCCGCTGCCGCTGCGGGCCGCCCGCCTGGAAGGGTGGGAGGTCCGCGGCCCCGCGCGGATCGCCGGGCCGCTGTACCGCACCGTGGTGACCGGGTTGCTGGAGCCGCTCGCCGAGACGGTCCGGCGGGTCGTGCCGACAGCCCCCGGCCTGCTGTGGGGCAACGCGGCCTCCGCGCTGGCGGGCACCCTCCTCGAACTGGGCCGCCGCCGCCCCGGACTCGCCGCCAAGGCCGTGGCGCTGGGCCGCGAACTGCTGGACACCGGCCTGCTGCGCGGCACCGGCGAGCTGGCCGAACCCGCTCCCGGCCATCCCGCCTTCGCCCGGCGTAGCTGCTGCCTGTTCTACCGCCTGCCCGGCGGCGGCATGTGCGGCGACTGCGTTCTGGTCGATCCCGGGATCCGCCGCGAGCGGTGGGCGCGAGCCGCACGGGAGTCCGGCCGATGACCGTGTCGCTCCCGGCCTCTGCCCGCTCGGGCACGGGCCCGGGTTCCCGCTCGGGTACGGCCCTCGCCGGGCCCCGTACCCGGGAGGGACGCCGGACTCTCAGCGGAGCGCCGGCTCCGAGCTCCCGGCGCGGGAGCGCGGCGAGGTCCGGGCGCGGCGCGCCAGGGTCGTGCCGGCCGAGCCGGCCGCCCAGAGCGCGACCGCGATGTACAGGATCTGCTCCGGGATCCTGATCCACAGGGGCGTCGCCTCGCCGCCCCCGAAGGGGACGCCGGCGACGGCCGCGTAGACGTTGGCCGGAAGCAGCAGCACGTACAGGGCGGTCAGGCTGATTCCGGCGGCCCGGCGCGTCGTGGCGACCACGAGTCCCACGGCGCCGAGGAGTTCCAGCACGCCGGTCGCGTAGACCACGGCGCCGGGGAACGGCACGATCGGCGGCACCATGCGCACCAGGTCGGCGTGGTTGGGCATGACGGTCACCCCCGCCGGGACGAAATGCGCGGCGGCGGTGACGACGAGCATGACGGCCATCCCGTGCGCCGCGCTCGCGGGCCAGGTGGCGAACCGGCGGACGCCGAACGCGCCCAGGGCGCGGAAGCCCAGCGTGGCGACCACGAGAACGATTTCAACGACGAATGCGGACATCGGCGTATCCCTTATTTGGATAGTGACACTATCCTATTGTTGGATACTGCCGCTATCCAAAGCCGCTCGCCGGCACGGGCGGCCGGGATCGTGGTGAGAAGACGACGGCGTGCGGAGGACGGTCCTTGTGCTCTCACTTCGTCCGTAGTCTGATTGGGAGGAATTGTTCATCGGGCCGAGCGTCGGCGTACCCCGGACGGTTCCGCGGTGCGGGCGGGTGCACGGCCCGGCACAGCGTCTCTGAACAGGAAGGGAGCCGACGCTGATGACGGTGACCCTGGAAAAGAGCGTCGAGGACTTCATCACCACCCCCCACAAGTTGTTCATCGGCGGGCAGTGGGTGGACGCGGCGTCCGGCAGGACCTTCGCGACTCCCGACCCCGCTACCGGGCAGACCCTGTCGCACGTCGCCGAAGCCGACGCCGAGGACATCGACCGGGCGGTGCGTGCCGCTCGCAAGGCCTTCGAGCAGGGGCCCTGGTCACGGATGACCGCCTCCGAGCGGGGCCGGATCATCTGGAGGATCGGTGACCTGATCCTGGAGCACGCCGAGGAACTGGCCCAGCTCGAATCGCTGGACAACGGCAAGCCGGTGGCCGTGGCACGGGCCGCGGACGTTCCGCTGGCGGCCGACCTGTTCCACTACATGGCGGGCTGGGCGACCAAGATCGAGGGCAACACGATCGCGCTGTCGGTGCCGTACATGCCGGGCGCCGCGTTCCACGCCTACACCCTGCGCGAGCCGGTCGGTGTGGTCGGCCAGATCATCCCGTGGAACTTCCCGCTGCTGATGGCCGCCTGGAAACTCGGGCCCGCGCTGGCGACCGGGAACGTGGTGATCCTCAAGCCCGCAGAGCAGACCCCGCTGTCCGCCCTGCGGCTGGCGGAGCTGATCGCCGAGGCCGGGATGCCCGACGGCGTGGTCAACGTCCTGCCCGGGTACGGCGAGACCGCCGGTGCGGCGCTCGCCGCGCACGACGGCGTGGACAAGATCGCCTTCACCGGTTCCACCGAGGTCGGCAAGCTGATCGTGCACGCCGCGGCGGGCAACCTGAAGAAGGTCACCCTGGAGCTCGGCGGCAAGAGCCCCAACATCGTCTTCGACGACGCCGACCCCGACATCGCCATCCAGGGCGCGGCCAACGCGATCTTCTTCAACCACGGCCAGTGCTGCGTGGCCGGATCCAGGCTGTTCGTCCAGCGCGACCGGTTCGACCAGGTGGTGGAAGGCGTCGCCGAGATCGCCCGGGGCATCAGGCTCGGTCCGGGCCTGGAACCCGACACGCAGATGGGTCCCCTGGTCTCCGACGAGCAGCTGCGCCGGGTGACCGGTTACCTGGACTCGGGGCGCGAGGAGGGCGTCCAGACGCTGGCCGGCGGCAACCGGCACGGGGAGCGGGGCTACTTCGTCCAGCCCACCGTGCTCACCGACGTACGCCCGGAGATGAAGGTCGTCCGGGAGGAGATCTTCGGGCCGGTGGTGGTCGCCTCACCGTTCTCCGACCTGGACGAGATCGCCGCGCAGGCCAACGCCACCGACTACGGGCTGGGGGCCGGCATCTGGACCCGTGACATCTCCAAGGCGCACGCCCTCGCCGGTAAGATCCGCGCGGGCACCGTCTGGATCAACTGCTACAACGTCTTCGACGCCGCCCTGCCCTTCGGCGGCTACAAGCAGTCGGGCTGGGGCCGCGAGATGGGCCACCAGGCCCTCGACGCCTACACCGAGGTGAAGTCCGTCTGCACCCAGCTGCAGACCTGACCACGCCGCACCGGGCAGGTGCCCGCACCGTACGACAGGTGAGCGGGCGCGGGTCCGGCCGTTCCGCCGCGCGTCCCCGGCGGAACGGCCGGACCTTTTCCGTTTCCGTGCCGTCCGCGCTCCGCGCGCCGGGTGACGTCGGTTCGCGAGGGGTGGTGCGGGGCAGCCCGCGAGGGCTCATGACCGGGTGCCGGACGCGGACTCCAGCAGGGACCAGCTCCGGTCGTCTCCCCAGATCGAGAACGCGTCCACGTACGGTCGCAACAGGGCGGTGAGCTCCGCGTCGCCCCGGCCGTTGAGTTCGTCCGACGCTATCTTCCTCGCCGCTCCGGCGAGGAGGTCGGCGACCTGGATCCGCGCGTCCGAGTGCGAGGCGACGAACCTCAGGCCTGCCAGCCGGCTCCTCGGCGACCAGGGGAGACCGTCGGGCCGTGGCTCGCCCAGCATCTCCCTGATCCGCGCGACGCGCTCCTCCGTCAGCGTGGTCTGCCGGTCGTGGACGATCGAGACGGGCCTGGTGCCCTCACCCCAGAAGTCGACGGCCCGGACGATGGCCGGGATCAGGGGATCGAGCGTCGGGATCACCCGCGGATCGTCGAGAAGCCGCGTCAGGAACGATTCCACCCGGGGTCTGGCCCGCCGGAGCAGTCCCATGATCTCGCCGGTCTCGCTCCCCGCGCCGGTGAGGCACAGGACGTCGACCATGTCGAAGAACGCGTCGGCCGACGTCCCCGCTCCCCGGCCGTTCCCGGCGCGCATCAGGTCGTTGAACGACTCCAGGAAGGTCTGCCACCGTTCGTGCCCGAACGTGCGCCGGCCCTCGCGGTACAGGACGGCGGCCATGGCACCGGCCTGCCGGTCCCGTCGCGGGCCCGGGTCCGGCGCGTGAGCGGTCTCCCCGGCGAGCAGTCCGGCGAGTCTGCCGATGACGAGGAACGTCTTGTCGGTCAGATGCACGTGGGCTTTCCCGTGGATCGGCCCCGACGGCCCGAGAAACCACGTGAGGGCGGGCCTGTTCTTCTCGCGGAGCAGGACGTTCGCCTTGTATTCCGTTGTCGGAGAGGGGCCCCTGTCCCGTATTCCCTGAATACAGCGCGCCGCCGACTCGACGTCCAGGCACAGGCCGGCGTGGGTGAAGACATCGGTGTTCCCGCCGATGAGTTTCTCGCCCTCCGAGCCGGACTCGTCGCAGCTGATTTCCACGGGTTGATCGGCCGATACGGATTGTGCCCGCATGATGTCCTTGCGATATCGGTCACTGCCCGGTTCCATGACTAATGGACGATTCTTTAGGATACGTCACCCTGATACTCGTGCAACGGATTTTTCCCTTCGTACCGCCGTCGGTACGCCGTGCCGCGCCGGTCTCCTCCATCTCGGAGGAGACCGGCGCGGCCGCCCCGCCGGCCGCTAGCATGGGGTGATCTTTGCCGCTTCCGGTGTTCGAGATCACCGGACGGGGACGCCGCGCCGTTCCGCGGTGAGAACATCCGACCATCGAACCCGGAAGGCCCTGACCTCGAACATGGCCACCGTCACCGTCGTGATCCCGACGTTCAACGAGGTGGACAACCTTCCGCCGATCACGGAGGCGCTGCTCGCGTTGCCGCTTGACGGCCTGCGGGTCCTGGTCGTCGACGACGGCTCCCCGGACGGCACGGGGAAGGCGGCCGACGAGCTGGCCGCCGCGCATCCCGGCCGGGTCGGCGTGGTGCACCGGCGGGTCAGGGAAGGGCTCGGGCGCGCCTATGTCGACGGCATGGAGACCGCCCTCGCGGCCGGGACGGACTTCGTGGTGCAGATGGACGCCGACTTCTCGCATCCCGTCGACGCCGTGCCGCGCCTGCTCGACACCGCGCTGGCGACGGGGGCGGCGTGCGTGATCGGCAGCCGGTACGTGCCGGGCGGGACGCTGGCCGCCGAGTGGGGCCTGCGGCGGCGGGCCCTGTCGAGGTGGGCGAACCTCTACGTCCGTACCATCCTGCGCGTCGGGTTGCGGGACGTGACCGCGGGGTTCAAGATCTGGCGGGCGGAGAGTCTCGCCGCTCTGGACCTCGGCGCGATCTCCTCGGGGGGCTACAGCTTCCAGGTGGAGATGCACTACCGGGCGGCCAGGGCGGGGATGACGATCGTCGAGATCCCGATCCATTTCTCCGACCGCCGTGCGGGCAGTTCGAAGATGAGCCTCCGGGTGCAACTGGAGTCGGCCCTGATGCCGTGGCGGTTGATCTTCAAGCGTTGAGGGACCCGCGCGGCGCACCGGTTCCGCGCGTATCCCGTCCCCGGGGGCCGGGCCCCCGCGGCGGGCGCGAAGAGCGCGCCGCCGGGCCGGGGAACGCATTGGACGTCGCCTTCATTCGCAATCATCCTGCTTCACCGGGCGATTTGTTATTCGTCGTGGATGAATTTTCTCCGCTGGGATCTGTCGGTATGTCATATGGAGAGTGTTGTGCCGCGGATCAGTAATGTCGAAAGGCGTGGCGCATCATCCCAATGCGTCTGGACGGCATAATACCCAAAGAAAAGAACGATATTATGATATATGCCAATCGATCTCGTGTGGCGGTGCGGAACATGGTGCGTTCTGGGCTGGCCGGGATCCTCGCGACCCTGGTCTCGATGGGGGTCGCCGCCGTCCCCGGCGCCGCGGCCGTCGCCTACAGCGACGCCGGCCCGAGTCCCGATCCCGGCACGGTCGTCTCGCCCGCGTCCGCGGTGTGCGGAACGGCCACCACGAGCGGAATGGTCTCGACCTGCGGCGCGGGGAACGACAGCGGCCCGATCACCTTCACCGCGACGGTGACGGCGGCGGACGGGAGCGTCCCCACGGGCAGGGTCACCTTCGCCACCGACGGGGTCACCCTGGGCAGGGCCCTGCTCGTGGACGGCGTCGCCACCCTGACGATGTCGAGCCTCTCCACGGGTGTGTACCGCGTCGTCGCCTACTACCCGGGTACGGCCCGGTTCGATCCCAGCAACACGCCGCTGCTGATCCAGCGTGTCGGCCTCGGCTGCCCGTGCACGCCGGGGAGCCAGGTGGGTCAGGTCCGGGTGCGGGTCAACGGGGAGACCAGGAGCCCGGCCCCCGGGCAGAGGATCCGCACCCGGATCGTGTTCGGCAAAAGCGCGTAGCCGCGCGACCGGCACCTGCGGCCCGTACACCGAGCGGCGGCGACCCCCCTCCCGGACTCGCCGCCGATCGGCCTCCCGTCCTGATCGGTGCAGGACGCGCCGGTCCAGGGTGGCGCGGGTCCCTCGTCCACGGCCGCCACGGCGTTGAGACTCGAATCCGGCCGATCCCCGGGGGGAGACGAGTGGGGGACAATCTGCGGTGTGCTGTTCGGTGTCCTCGGCCCGGTGGAAGTGCGGTCCGACGCGGGAGACCTGGTCTCCGTCGGCGGGCCGAGCCTGCGCGCGCTGCTCGCCCTGCTGCTGATGGACGCGGACCGGGTGGTCACCGTGGAACGGATGATCGACGGTCTGTACGGGAAGGCGCCACCGCCCGGTGCGGCGAACGCCCTGCAGTCCCAGGTGTCACGGCTGCGCCGCGGGCTGAGGGCCGTCGGCGCGCGGGTCGAGTTCCATCCGGCGGGCTACCGCCTCGTCGCCGATCCCGAGAGCGTCGACGCGCACCGGTTCGAGCGGCTCGCCCGCGAGGGCCGTCGCGCGCTGACCGCCGGTGACCACCCTCGCGCGGCCGCCCTGCTGCGCGAGGGCCTGGGGCTGTGGCGGGGCACGGCCCTGGCGGATGTGTCCGGCGCGCCGTTCGCCGAGGGCCAGGCGGCTCGCCTGGAGGAGTCGCGGGTCACCGCCTTCGAGGACAGGGCCGAGGCCGAACTCGCCCTGGGCGAACATCGCGGGATGGTGGCGGAGCTGCGGAGAATGGTGGACGCGCACCCGCTGCGGGAACGGCTGCGCGGCCAGCTCATGCGGGCGCTGCACGGCTCGGGCCGGCAGGCCGAGGCGCTCGGGGTGTTCGAGGACGCCCGGCGCACCCTGGCCGAGGAACTGGGCGCGGACCCGTCCACCGAACTCGGGAACATCCACCTGGCCGTGCTGCGAGACGCCCGCCCGCCCCTCACGAGCCTGCCCGCCCAGCTCACCGGCTTCGTGGGACGCGAGCGGGAGCGCGCCACGATCGGCGAGCTCCTGGAGAAGGCGCGCCTGGTCACGCTCACCGGGCCCGGCGGGGTGGGCAAGACCAGGCTGGCCATCGAGGTGGCCCGGCGGCAGCCGGGCGAGGTGTGCTTCGTGGACCTGGCCCCGCTCGGCGACGGCACGCGGGTCCCGCAGGCGGTGGGCCTGGCGCTGGGACTGCGCGAGTACGGGCTGCTCCCCGGCTCGGCCGACCCCTTCGGCCGCCTGGTCGCGGAGCTGGAGGGCCGCCGGATGCTGCTCGTCGCCGACAACTGCGAACACCTTCTCGACGAGGTGGCCCGGCTGGTCCACCGGCTGCTGGCCGCGTGCCCGGAGCTGCGGGTGCTGGCCACCGGCAGGGAGGCGCTGGGCATCACGGGCGAGTCGCTGTGCCCGGTCTCGCCACTCGCGCTCCCCGGGCCCGCGGCGGGACCCGAGGAGGCACTCGGTCACGCCGCCGTGCGGCTGTTCGCCGACCGGGTCGCCGCGGTGCGTCCGGGGTTCGTGGTGGACGCGGGCAACGTCGGGACGGTGTCGCGGATCTGCGCGGCTCTCGACGGCCTGCCCCTGGCCATCGAGCTGGCCGCCGCGCGGCTGCGCTCGCTCACGGTCGAGGAGGCCGCAGACCGGCTGGACGACCGGTTCCGGCTGCTGTCGCGGGGCGACCGTACGGCCGTGCCGCGGCACCGGACGCTGCGCGCGATGATCGAGTGGAGCTGGGACCTGCTCGACGCCCGGGAGCGGCTGCTGGCCAGGCGCCTCACGGTCTTCGCCGGGGGCGCGACCCTGGAGACGGCCGCCGGCGTCTGCGGTGTGCCCGACACCACCGGCGTGATGACCAGCCTGGTGGAAAAGTCCCTGGTGGAGGCCCACGGCGGTCGTTACCACATGCTGGACACCGTACGGGAGTTCTGTGCCGAACGGCTGGCCGAGGCCGGCGAGCGGGAGGCGGTACGGCGGGCGCACGCCACCTACTTCCACGACCTCGCCGAGACCGCCGACGCCCACCTGCGCGGCGCCTCGCAGCTGGAGTGGACGGCCACGCTGACCGCCGAGCACGCCGACCTCCACGCCGCGCTGCGCTGGGCGGTCCGCGCCGACCCCGTCCTCGGGGTGCGGCTGGTCGCCGCGCTGTCGTGGCACTGGTGGCTCAGCGGCCTGCGTGACGAGGGCGCCCCGCCGGCCGCCGCGCTCGTCGAGGCGCCCGGCACCTCGGTGCTGCCCGAGCTGGTGGAGGAGTACGTCCTGTGCGTCGTCCACACCGCGCCGACCGGCTCCCCCGGTCTGGAACGAGCACAGTCGATCATCCTCTCCCGCGGGTGCCCGCTCCGGCGCCCGCACCTTCTCCTCCTGTACTCCATGGCCATGGTGCCCGCGGACGCCCCCGTCCCCATCCCGCGGGAGCTGCTCGGCCCCGACCCGTGGTCGCAGGCGCTGGGACGGCTGAGCGAGGGGCACCGGCGGCTGTTCGGCGGCGAGCCGGCCGAGGCCGAGGGGGCGTTCCTGCGCGCACTCGACGGCTTCCGGTCGATCGGCGACCGGTGGGGGGCCGCCAACGCGCTGGACCGGCTGGCCGAGATCGCCGGCTGGCGGGGGGATCGGGCCGGGGCGTCGGCCCTGAGCGACGAGGCGCTCGCGCTGCTCGGCGAGCTCGGCGCCGCCGGGGCCGCCGCGGACCTGCTGTGCCGGCGCGCGTACGGGGCGATCCGCGCGGGCGGCGACCTCGCCGCCGCGTACCTCGACTACGAACGCGCCGCGGAACTGGCCCGTACGGCGGGCACCGCGGAAACGGTGGCCGGGGCGCGCTGCGGGCTCGGCGAGGTCGCGCGGCTGCGCGGCGACCTGCCCGGCGCCCGGCGTCTCTTCGAGCTGGCACTGGACTTCGAACCGGCACCGGACGGGGACGCCGCCACGACGGCGGGTGCCGGGCAGGCGCGGTCGCGAGCCCTGATCGGGCTGGGCCGGATCGCCGAGGCCGAGGGGGACATCGCCGGGGCGCGATCCCGGTTGTCCCGGGCGCTGGAGGTCGCGGCCCGCCACCGCGACCGTCCGGTGGCGGCCGAGGCGGTCGCGGGCGCCGCCGGTCTCGCCCTGCTCGAAGGCGACGCCGAGCGCGCCGCGTTGCTGCTGGGCGCGGCCGCGGCGGTACGCGGCGCCCGACCCGTGGCGGTACGCGGCGCCGGCGACGTGGCGAGACCCGAGGTGGCGGCCGGAGCCCGGGACCGGATCGGATCGGACGGGTACGCCGCGGCCTTCGAACGGGGGGCGGCGATGACCTGCGAGGACGTCCTCGCCCTGCTCCGGCCGGCACCACCCGGTGCGTGACGGCCGGTGTTCGGTGCGCGGACGGTCAGCGCCGCCGGGGAGGCTGGCCGCACCAACACCGACGAGGGAGCCTTCGCATGGGAAGCCTGACCGGCAAGACGGCACTGGTGACGGGAGCCTCACGCGGCATCGGCCGGGCCATCGCCCGGCGGCTCGCCGCCGACGGCGCGCTGACCGCCGTGCACTACGGCAGTAACGAGAGCGCGGCGAACGACACGGTGGCCGAGATCGGGAAGGCCGGTGGGCGGGCCTTCCCGATCCGGGCCGAACTCGGCGTCGACGGCGACGTGGACACCCTGTTCGCCGGGCTGGGCGAGGGCCTGGCGGGACAGCCGCTCGACATCCTGGTCAACAACGCGGCCGGACCGCCGGCCGGGCCGATCGAGGAGACCACCCCCGAGGGGTTCGACCATCTGTTCGCCGTCAACGTGAAGGCGCCGTTCTTCATCATCCAGCGGGCCCTCCCGCTGATGCGCGACGGCGGGCGCGTCATCACCGTCTCCTCCGCCAGCACCCGGGTGGCCACGCCCTTCCAGACCTCCTACGCCATGACCAAGGGAGCCGTCGAGACCATGGGCTTCACCCTGGCGAACGCGCTGGGGGCGCGGGGGATCACGGTGAACACCGTCACGCCGGGCGCCACCCTCACCGACCTGAACGCCTCGCTGCTGGAGGATCCCGGCGTCGAGGAGTTCATGAGCGGCCTGACGGCGCTGGGCCGGATCGGCCTGCCCGCCGACATCGCCGACGCGGTCGCGTTCCTGGCCTCCCACGACGGCCGCTGGGTCACCGGCCACGTGCTCGACGTCAGCGGCGGGATGTATCTCGGCCCTCGCACCTGAGCGCCCCCCGGTCCCGGCGACGCGGGGACGCGGTCGTGAGGGGGCGCTCCCATCGGCTCCTCAGCCGCGCGGGCGGGGCGCCCGGCGCGCTTCACGGACGCGCCTCTCACGGACACGGGTGAGCAGGTCGGCGAGCAGTCCGCCGGCCGCGATCACGGCGAGCACACCGAGGAGGTTCACCCCGTAGTCCAGTGGCAGCAGGGAGGGGTTGCCGGGCCGCCGGCCGAAGCCCAGGACCACGGGCAGGGCGACGACGGTGATCAGCGCGCCGATCACCGTCGCGGCCCGGTACGGCCACCGCATCCGGCGTACCAGGAGCCCCGCCGCGAGCATCAGCGGCACGAGCAGCAGATCGTGTGCGATCACCAGGCCGCCGAACCACATCGCCCAGCTCAACGGCCGGGTCTGGCCGGCGTCGGCGAGGAGACCGGTGAACCCCAGCAGGATCAGCCCGATCCCGGCGACGTAACCGGCCACCTTCATGAGACCGTCACCCTCTTCACCCATTTGGTCTGCATGACACCGGGCCGGTTCGGCGCGATGAGCCTGGCCGGGTAGCCGTGCTCCAGGTGGAGCGTCTCACCGTCGACCCGCAGCGCGAGCAGGGTCAGCGGGTCGTTCCAGTGGGGCGGTCGCAGCTCGCTGACCCGGTAGGCGCCGGAGGGACGCTCGGACGACTCCACCGTGACCACGGCGTCCGGCGCGGCACCGGCCACCAGGTCCCTCATCCGCACGCCGGTCCAGTGCGCGGAGGCGCTCCAGCCCTCGACGCAGGAGATCGGCAGCTCGACCGTGTGCTGCGGCAGCCGCAGCAGCTCCTCGTAGGAGTACTCCGCCCGGATCGCGCCGTCGACGACCAGCCGGTACTCGGCGCCCGCCGGTCCGACTCCGGCCTCCTCGG
This sequence comes from Streptosporangium sp. G12, assembly GCF_052983175.1. Classification (NCBI taxonomy): domain Bacteria; kingdom Bacillati; phylum Actinomycetota; class Actinomycetes; order Streptosporangiales; family Streptosporangiaceae; genus Streptosporangium; species Streptosporangium sp. G12. The sequence continues at coordinate 138,914 of NZ_JBRIQO010000023.1, forward strand.
CGGTTCTGTTGACGGGCAGGCCCTGCGGCCCGATCCCCGGGTTCCTCGGCGCGAGCACGGCGAGCCGCTCGAGCGGCGTGAAGGTCTCGCCGACGGTGAGCAGCGCGGTCAGGCCGGAGGCGGCGCCGGCGGTGAGCAGGAACCGGCGGCGGTCCGGTTCCAGCGGGACGGGGATGGAGCGGCGGACCTTGGACCATTCGGTGGCGACATGGATGATCAAAGCGCCGTAGACGACGAACGCGGTCCAGTAGTGCGCGGTCGTGAAGAAGAACGACCACGGGTAGGTGTAGGCGACGTTCAGCAGCCCGGTGAAGAGCTGGAACAGCGAACCGGCGACCAGCAGGAGGACGAACGCGCGCTCGGCCGCGTGCGCGGCGGAACGCAGCGGCGGCCACTGCCACAGCTTCGGGTATACCGTCCACAGCTTGGCCAGCAGCAGCGGGATCGTGGCGAGCCCGCCGATGACGTGCACGCCCTGGGTGACGCGGTACAGCCAGACGGGTCGTGACGGCCAGTTCAGCCAGGGAGGCGGATGCTGCAGGAAGTGGCTGAACAGGCCGGTGGCCAGGGCGACGGTGAAGCTGATCCCCAGCAGCACGCCGAGCCGGGCGGCCACGCCCTCCGAGCGCAGCGCGCTGGTGAACGCCACCTTCTCCATCAGCGCAGGCTTGCGAACCATCGCCCGGCCTCCTTCCATGACTCCACGCGGGAGAAACCGTTGCGCCCGGCGAGGGTTCCCAGGTCGGAGACGGATACGGTGGCCCAGCCGAACCACGGGCCGGCGAGCCCGCGGCCGCGCAGCCGCAGGTGCTCGACGCGGCCCGCCGCGCTCGGCGGCTGGACCTCGGCGACGACCTCGCCTCCGGGCCGTAGCAGCTCGCGGATCCGGCGGAGCAGGGCGTCGGGGTCGCCGCCGATGCCGATGTTGCCGTCGGCCAGCAGCACGGTGGCCCAGCGGCCGGGGCCGGGCAACTCGTCGAAGACGTTCCGGCAGATCGCCCGGCCTCCCGCGCGCCGGGTGAGCCGGACGGCGTAGGGGGCGACGTCGACGCCCAGCGCGGGGACGCCGCGCCGCGCGAGTGCGACGGTGAGGCGGCCGGGACCGGAGCCGACGTCCAGCGTGGGGGCGGCGCACCGCGACAGCATGGCCTCGTCCCCGTCGATCGGGGCGAGCCAGCGGACCGCGTCGAGCGGCGCGATCCGGCCGTCGGCGTACTCCATCTCGATCGCGGCTCCCGCCAGGGATCTCTCGTAGAGCTGCCCGATCATCGGATCGCCCGTTCCCGGCGGGCGGCGGGCGGCGTGTCGCCCGGCCGCCGGACCGCCCCCGTCCCGGCCGCGCGCGGTGATCCGTCCGTGGACCCGTCGTCCACCACGATCGGCCGGCAACCGTCAGGCATGCGCTCCGGTGCCCGCGGCAGGGCCGTCTCCCCGCCCAGGCTCGGGAGCACCACATCGATCTTCATGCATGCGACGTTAAAGTCGGCGGGGCCCGCCAACCCTTACGGAGTAGTGACGTGTCCCGGGAAGAACGCCGCTCGTACCTAATGTAGGAGGGTGATCAAGCACTTCCGGCAGCAGACCAGGGCTTCGCGTGCGGCGGACGGGCCGTCGCGGGCGGCCGCCGGTCCGGGCGGTCGCCGGAGCGGGCCGGCGCTCGTCCTGTGGGGCTCGCTCATCGCCGCGGCGTTCGCCGCCGGAGCCGTTCTGCACGCGCTGGGCATGCTGCCCATCGACCACCTGCCGCCGCTGCACGGGCACTTCCGCACGCCGTCGATCTCGCTCCTGCCGCCCCTGCTCCTCGGTGTTCTCGCGGTCGCCGTGCTGCCCGCCCTGACCGCGCGGGCGCGTTTCGGCGCGGCCCTGCTCGTGGCGTACGGCACGGCCCTGGCGTGGACGGTGCTGCTGGCCGTCTCCGGGGAGGGGCTGGCCAGGCCGTTCACCGGTCCGTACGAGTACGCGGCCGTGCTGCCCGCCGTGGGGGACGACCCGCTGGGCTGGCTGGCCTCCTTCACCGAACGGCTTCCCGGTTATCCCACCCATGTGCGGGGGCACCCGCCGTTGCCCGTGCTGGTGCTCTGGGCTCTGGCGAGGGTGGGGCTGCCCGGTCCGTTCTGGGCGGCGGTGCTGGTCGTGCTGGTCGGCTGCTCGGCGGTCGTGGCCGTCGCGGTCACCGTCCGGCGGCTCGCGGGGGAGGAGACGGCCCGGCTCGCGCTGCCGTACCTCGCGCTGAGCCCGGCCGCGGTCTGGATCGCCACGAGCATGGACGCCCTCTTCGCGGGGGTGGGCGCCTGGGGCGTGGCCCTGCTGGTGTCCGGGGGCGCGGGGAGCGCGGGGAGCGCGGGGAGCGCGGGGAGCAGGGCACGCGTCCTTTGCGGGGCGGCGGCGGGAGTGCTGCTGGGGGCGCTGCCGTACCTCAGCTACGGCCTCGTGCCCTACCTGCTGATCCCGGTGGTCGCCGCGGTCGTCACGCGGATCTCCCGCGCGGCCGCGATCGCCTGCCTGGCGGGGGTGGCGGCGGTCACGGCCGCGTTCGCCGCGGGCGGCTTCCTGTGGCCTTCGGGGGTGCTCGCCACTCACGCGGAGTGGGCCGCCGACCCCGGCGCGGCCCGGCCCTACCTCTACTTCCTGGTCGCGAATCTGGCCGTGCTGGCGCTGCTGACCGGCCCGGCCACCGCCGCGGGCCTGGTGCGGACGACCCCCGGCGGCGTGCGCGCCCTGGTCGCGGCGGCGATCGTGGCCGTGCTCGCCCTCGACGTCAGCGGGGTGACCAGGGGAGAGGTCGAACGCATCTGGGTTCCCTATGCCGTCTGGATCGTCCTGGCCGCCGTCCGGTCCCCCGGCCGGCGATGGCTCGCCGCCCAGGCACTGACGGGACTCCTGCTGCAGGGACTCGTCATCTCCCCGTGGTGACCGGGCGCCACCGGCGCGGCGCCGCTCCTCGCCGAAGGCGGTGCGCCGCGGTCGGCCGGACGATGAGCCGGGCCTCACCTGGAGGCGTTCGTCCGCATCCTCACCGTCAGTCTCACCGTCAGCCGAGCGGGGCGGTGGAGAACTCCTTCATCCCGTCCGCGAACGGGATCGTGGCGCGAAAACCCAGTCCGGTCCGCGCGCGCTCCGAGCCGGCGACGATGTGGCGCACGTCGCCCAGCCGGTACTCGCCGGTGGTCACGGGCGCCGGGCCGCCGCGCTCGTCCGCGAGCGCCGCGGCCATCTCCCCGACCGTGCGCGGCTCCCCGCTGGCGATGTTGTAGGCGGTGAGCGTTCCCGGGGCCGAGGCGCCGAGGGCGCCGAGCGTGCCGAGGGCGCCGAGTGCCGCGAGGTTGGCCGCGGCCACGTCGCGCACGTGCACGAAGTCCCGGCGCTGCCGGCCGTCCTCGAACACGCGCGGGGCCCGGCCCGCCTCCAGCGCCGACCGGAAGATGGCCGCCACCCCCGCGTACGGGGTGTCGCGCGGCATCCGGGGCCCGTACACGTTGTGGTAGCGCAACGCGACGGCGGCGCCGCGCGTCTCGCGCGCCCAGTTCGCCGCCAGGTGCTCCTGGGCGAGCTTGGTCGTGGCATAGGCGTTGCGCGGGTCGGCCGGGGCGTCCTCGCCGATGACGGCGGACGTCACGGGAAGCCCGCAGCGCGGGCACCGGGGCTCGAACTCTCCCCGGTCGAGGTCGTCGCGGCTCCTGGGCCCCGGCCGCACCCTGCCGTGGGCCTCGCAGTCGTAGGCGCCCTCGCCGTACACCACCATCGACGAGGCCAGCACCAGCCGCCCGACACCGTGCCGCGCCATGGCGGCCAGCAGCGTGGCGGTGCCCAGCACGTTCACCGAGGCGTAGTCGGGGAGATCGGACACGTCCACTCCCAGCCCCACCTTCGCCGCCTGGTGCACCACGGCGTCGACGCCGCCCAGCGCGCGGTCCAGCGCCGCGCCGTCGCGCACATCCCCGCCGCCCGCCCGCGAGTCGAAACCGACGACCTCGTGCCCGGCCCTCTCCAGGGCCTCGACCACGTGGCTTCCGATGAACCCGGCCGAGCCGGTGACCAGTGTCCTCATGCGGCGACGCTATCCCCGTCCCCGCTCGCGCGAAGGAGGCGCGGCGACGACGTTCGCATCTCGTAAGGACATGTCCCGCGCTGCGTGAAGGTGGCGGACGAGGCCGATCTCGGAAACGTTCTTGGTCAGCTCGACGGTGACCCAGCCCGCTATGTCCACCAGCCTCTGTTCCCGTCCCCACGGCAGGCCGGCGGTCCTGTCGGTGGAGTCGAGGTCGGCGTCGGTGAGCGGCAGCAGGGCCGCCCGCCAGTCGTCCCTCAACCCGCGCAACCAGTCGGCCGCGGCCGCGGTGCCGCCCGGCCAGGTGATCTCCTCGCGCGCGGGTGCCCCGGATCCGAAGCAGTGTCCGAGGGTGGTCGTCCACCAGAAGCCGATGTGCCAGGTCAGCCACCCGATGGAGACGACCGGCGCGGGATCGGGCTCCGGCACCTCCCAGTCGGCCACCCAGCGGCCCTGACCGTCCGGCCGGACGGTCCAGCAGCCCGCCGCGGGCTCCCAGAGGCAGGCCTGGTCGTCGAGGTCCTTCAGGTGGTACTCGAACAGCGCCCATGCGATGTCGAGCTGCCGGATCAGTAGATCAACGCGAGGTACGGTCACCCGGGCACTCTGGCACCGCTCCCGGCCGGCCTGCCACCTGTTTTCACCGGCCGGAAGGGCGGCGTGCGGGCCGGGCGGTGTGCGGGCCGACGCGGGCCGGGCACGGGCGGATCTCGCCGGGCCGTCACCGGTGGCGCCCGCCCGCCGTACGCGCCGCGCGCCGCCGGTGACGGCCCGGTACTTCCGCGGTGCGGGAGACTGGGGAGGTGACCATCGAGAACAGCCGTCCCGGTCCGCCCGCGACCAGCGTCTCCATCGTGTTGCTCACGCTGGCGCGCCGGATCGAGACCGAGCTCAACGCCGCCCTCGCGCCGCTCGATCTCACGGTCAGCAGGCTCGGTCTGCTCGGTCACATCGCCGGCGTGCCCGGAGTGTCGTTCAGCGACCTGGCACGCATGTCCGGCACGACGGTCCAGAGTGTCCACAGCGCGGTGAAGGTGCTCGCCGGCGCCGGGCTGGTGCGCGACAACACCGCCCGCGCCGGCTCCGCGTCGGCCATCGAGATCACGCCCGACGGGGCGCGCCTCCTCGACGCGGCGGCGGGCGCGATAGCCGAGGTCGACGACCTGCTGTTCGGCCCCGCCGCGGATCCGATCCAGCGGCAGGTCGCCGGTGCCGTACGCGCCGCGTTCGGGGGTCCCGCCACGCCCTGATCCACCCGCCCGGCGCCCGTGCGTCACGTCCCCTCCCTTCAGCTTCAGTCTGGCTGAAGCTTCCGTGTTAGGCTTCAGCCTGCCTGAAGGTCGTGAGGAAGGGAGAACCCGTGGAAGCCGTGTTGCTGTCGATCCATGTGCTCGCCGGCATCGTGTTCGTCGGGGGTTCGGCCGTCGCGACGAGCCTGTTCCCCCGCTACGCGCCGGTCGCCGCCGGCGTTCCCGCGGGTCCGGCCATGGGGGCCGAGGCCGGCTTCCCCCCGGAAGCCCCGGCGCCCCCGGAGGGCTCCGGGGAGCGGAACCGGGCCGTGGCCGTCGCGCTGCACCGCATCACCCGGGTCTACGGCGTCTTCGGCGTCGTCGTGCCCGTCGTCGGGATCGTCCTGGCCCTCGTCCAGGGCCGGATGGGCGAGGGGTGGATCCTCGTCTCCATCGCCCTCACCGCGCTCGCGGGCGGCCTGCTGGCTCTGCGGATATATCCGGAGCAACGCGACGCGCTCGCCGTGCCCGACGACGGCGGGCGCCTGCGCGGGCTGTCCATGGTCGCCGGGATCTACAACCTGCTGTGGGCGGGCGTCGTCGTCCTGATGATCGCCCGCCCGGGGGCCTATCCGTGAGCGTGCCCTCGGGCGACGGGCCGGTTCGTGAGCACGTCCCCGGGTGACGGGCCGCGGGGACGTCCCGCAGGCCCGTCGTCTCGCCACCGCCCGCCGCCCCGTCAGCTCGACGGCACCCTCCGGTAGGCGCTGAGCACCTGGAGGGCCCGCAGGGTCTCGACCCCCCGGTACTCCAGGGTGGCGGCCGCGCCGGGAGGCTCCCAGGTGATGGCCCACCCTCCGTCGGGCTGCTGGTCGGCCGCCAGCCGGTCGAGGTGGCCCTCGATCACCTCGTCGGTGAACAGCCGGCGCCAGCGGCTGCCGGGGTGGGGGGCGAGGTGCAGGGGGGTGACCCCGTACTCCGGGTCCGCGGGATCGCTCCGGTACCACTTCAGCTCGGGAAGCCACTCGGGCACCCGCTCGGCGAGGCGTTCGGCCCGATCGCGGTCCGGGACGTGTTCGAGGAAGACGAGCGTCTCGGACATGGCGTGCGCGTCCTCGGGGAAGCCCTTCTCCAGTGCCGACCAGCACCAGTCGGTGGCCCGGGTGAGCCACGGATGCTCCACGCCCATCCGGTGCAGCAGCCCGGCCAGCCCGGCGGTGGGGTTCAGCCCCGGCGTGTAGGTCCACTCCGACCAGTGCACGGCCCTCGGATAGGCCTCCATGACCGGCAGGGACAGGGGAACCGCCCCGTCGGGCGCGGCGACCGTCGCCAGCCAGTCGCACGCCTCCGGCACCAGCGGGCCGGTCGCCGGCACACCGGCCGCCAGCAGTGTCTGGAACGCGATCTCCACGTCGATGGGCAGGCTGTCGGGGCAGCGCTTGTCGGGTTCGAGACCGTGGCCGAAGCCGCCGTCCGCGTTCCGGTGGCCGCGCAGGGCGTCCACCACCCCGGTGGCGGGCGCCCCCTGGAAGAGGGTGGCGAACAGGCGGCGTTCGAGCAGGCGCCCCTCGCGGAGGACGAAGGCCCGAGCGGTGTCGAGGATGCTGTCACTCATGGTGTCCCATGCTGCCGGGTGACCGGCCCGGCCGTCTTGTAGGAATCGGACGCCGCCCGTCCGTCACCGCGCGCGGCGGGTCCGCTCCGGCTGCCAGAGGGGCTCGGCGGACTCCCGGACCTCCCCGCCGGCGCCGAAGATCAGGAACCGGTCGAAGTCGTCGGCGAACCACCGGTCGTGGGTGACGGCGAGGACGGTGCCGGAGAAGGAGGCGAGCCCGTCCTGGAGCGCCTGCGCGCTGGCCAGGTCGAGGTTGTCGGTCGGCTCGTCGAGCAGCAGCAGGGTGGCTCCCGACAGTTCGAGCAGCAGGATCTGCAGGCGTGCCTGCTGGCCGCCGGAGAGGGTCTCGAAGGGCTGCCGGCCGGCGGGGGCGAGCTCGTAGCGGGCGAGGGCGGCCATGGCGTCGTTGAGCGTCAGCGACCCGGCGGTCGTGACGATGTCGGCGGGAGTCCGCCCGGCGAGGTCGGGCCGGGCGTGCGTCTGGACGAAGTGGCCGGGCACGACCCTGGCCCCGAGTTCCACGGTGCCCCGGTGGCGTACCGGCGGGGGTGCCGGGGCGGGCGACGCCGGCACCCGGGGGGGCGCGCCGCTCCCCGTTTCGGCCAGCAGCTGCAGGAAGTGGGACTTGCCGGAGCCGTTCGGGCCGAGGATCGCCACCCGCTCCCCGTAGTGGATCTCGATGTCGAACGGCTCCGTCAGGCCGGTCAGCTCCAGGCGGGTGCAGGTGAGCGCGCGCTTGCCGGTACGGCCGCCGCTCAGGCGCATCCGGACGTTCTGCTCCCTGGGCGCGCTCTCGGGCGGGCCCGCCTCCTCGAACCTGCCCAGCCGGGTCTGGGCGGCCCGGTAGGCGGAGGCGACGGAGTCGTTGTTGGTCGCCCTCTGGCGAAGGGTGTGGACCAGTTTCCTGAGGCGGGCGTGCTCCTCGTCCCAGCGGCGGCGGCGCTCGTGCAGGCGCTCGTTGCGGTCGAGGCGGGCCTGGGCGTAGGTGGCGAAGTTCCCGCCGTGGGTCCACACCCCGCGTGACTCCACGGTGATGACGCGGGTGGCCGTGTTGGCGATCAGCCGGCGGTCGTGGGAGACGAGCAGGACGGTCTTCCGGGTGGCCCCCAGCTGCTCCTCCAGCCACTGCTTGCCGGAGACGTCCAGGTAGTTGTCGGGTTCGTCGAGCAGCAGGACCTGGTCGGGGCCGCGCAGGAGCGCCTCCAGCGCGAGCCTTTTCTGCTCGCCGCCCGACAGCGTGCCGACGTCGCGGCCCGCCACCCGCTCGTAGCCGGCGCCCATGGCCGAGGTGGTGCAGGCGCTCCAGGTGACCTCGAGGTCGTAGCCGCCGGCGTCGGCGTAGTCGCCGAGGGCGCGGGCGTAGGCGAGCTGGGTCTCCTCCAGGTCGCGTTCCTCCAGCGCGCGCTCGGCCCGCTCCAGCTCGGCGGTCGCGGCGCGCACGCGTTCCGGGGCCACCGCCAGCAGCAGCTCGCGTACCGTCAGGCCGCCGCGGAGGCCTCCGATGAACTGGCGCATCACGCCGAGCCCGCCGGACGCGGTGATCCGCCCGGCGGAGGGGGTGAGGTCGCCGGCGATCAGCCGTATCAGGGTGGTCTTGCCCGCGCCGTTGGGACCGACCAGTGCCGCGGTGACGCCGTCGCCGACGCGGAAGGACACCTCGTTGAGCAGCAGCCGCCCGTCCGGCAGCACGTAGGTCAGCTCGTCGGCCTCGACATGTCCCACGGTCGCGTCCTCTCGAAGGCGGCAGTCTCCCTGGTGGTGGAGAGAAACCGCAGTTAGAACATTGGTCATACACTATGAACATTGATTGACCCGCTTCTCAAGCCATTAAGATCTCCGGAGTGGACGAGGCGGGGATCGGAGGAGCGTGAGCGCTACGCCGGGCAGGAGAACGCGGCGCCAGAGCGGTGAGGCGGCGCCGGGGGTGTGGCTGCGCCCCCCGCGCGCGGGCCGGGCCGAGCCGGTGGTCACCCTCGGGCGGATCGTGGCGGCGGCCGTGGAGCTGCTGGACGAGGAGGGGGCCGACCGGCTGACCATGCGCCGGCTCGCCGAGCGGCTGGGAACCGCCGCCACCACGCTCTACCTGCACGTCGAGACCAAGGACGACGTGCTGGACCTCGCGCTCGACGCCGTGTTCGGCGAGGTGCCCGTCCCGCCGGGGCCACAGGGCGCGTGGCGTGACGACGTCACCGCTCTGATCGCCGAGTGGCGCGCCACCATGCTGCGCCACCCGTGGTCGGTGAGGGCGCTGGACCGCCCCCTGCTGGGCCCCAACGTCCTGGCCCGCACCGAACACCTGCACGCCGTGCTGGCGGGGGCGGGTCTCACCGGCCCGCGTCTGACCGCCGCCGCGTACGCCCTGGCCAACTACGTCATCGGTTCCGTGACGATGCAGGTCGCCGGGGCCGGGTACGGCGAGGCCGAGTGGAAGCGGGCCGCCGACCTGCACGTGCTGGCGCGCCGCGAGCTGTATCCGACCCTCGCCGCGCACGGGTCCCCGATCGGCAACGACTGGGACCCGGTGTTCACCGCCGGGCTGGACTGCCTGCTGGACGGCATCGAGTCGCGGATCCGGTGAGACGAAGCCTGAACTTCCCTTTCATTCCCTATCACTCCCTATTCTGTCCCATGGTGAGGTACTTTAGAGGAAATCAAAGGATTTCCGGGGGAATTGGTGTCTCAGCCCTACTCGGTCGAACAGGTGGCGAACCTGCTGGGCCTGCACGCCAAGACGGTGCGCACCTACGTGCGCGACGGGCGGCTGAAGGCCGTCCGCATCGGCAAGCAGTACCGGATCGCGCGCGAGGACCTGGAGGCCTTCACCGGCCACCCGGTGACACCGCCCGCCGGTGAGACGGCCGGGCGCCGGCGGCACGTCGAGGTGTCCAGCATCGTGCAGATCGACGCGATCGGTTTCGAGGCGATGAGCCGTCTGAGCAACACGCTCATGGCCCTCGCCGCGGGCGGTGCCCCCGACGAGGGGCGCCTGCGCGTGGAGGTCGTCTACGACGAGGAGAGGGCCAGCATGAAGATCATCGTGCTGGGCGGTCTGGACGGCACCGCGGAGCTGCTCAAGGTCATCGACATGCTCGCCAAGGAGAGGCCGTGAACGGCGTCTACACCTCCGAGGAAGGCGCCCGTGCCGTCGGGCGAAGCTGCCGCGCGCTGCTGGAGCGCTGGCCGGTGCCCGCCGAGCACCTGCGCGTGCCGACCCGGCAGGGCGAGACCTTCGTCGTGGCCTGCGGGCCCCGGGACGCCCCGCCGGTGCTGCTGCTGCACGGTTCCGGCGCCAGCAGCGCGATGTGGATGGAGGACGTGGCCGCCTGGTCGCGGCACCTGCGCCTGTACGCCGTCGACACGATCGGCGAGCCCGGCCTGAGCGCCCCCTCGCGGCCCGCCCTGGACTCCGACGCCCACGCGCTGTGGCTCGACGACGTGCTGGCCGCCCTCGCCGTCCGGCGCGTCTCCATCGTGGGAACCTCGCTCGGCGGCTGGTTGGCGGTGGACTACGCGACGCGGCGCCCCGGACGAGTCGCCCGCCTGGCGCTGCTGTGCCCCAGCGGCATCGGCAAGCAGAAGTACGGGGTGCTTCTCCTGGCGCTGCTGCTGATGCCGTTCGGCCGGTGGGGGAGGGGCAGGACGATGAGACTGGTCCTTGGCCCGGCAGCGTCCCCGGCGTCCCCGGCGTCTGCTGTATCTTCGGCGTCTGCTGTGTCTTCGGCGTTTGCGACGTCCCCGGAACCTCCGCCGCCCTCGGCGGAGCCGATGCGGGCGTACGGCGAGCACGCGATGCTCGTGCACGGGCACTTCCGGCCCCGCCGCGAGAGAATCCCGGTGTTCGACGACGACACCCTGCGCCGCCTGAGCATGCCGGTGCTGGTGACGGTCGGCGGGCGCGACGCGCTCCTGGACTCCCGCGACACCCGGCGGCGGCTGGAGGCCGCCGTGCCGCACGCGACGGTCCGGCTGCTGCCCGGCGCCGGGCACCTCCTGCGAGGGCAGACCCTGCCGATCCTGGACTTCCTGAGCTCCCGGGAGGAAGGGCCCACCGCTCCGGAAAGTTTTTAATCTACAATGTAAAGGCGTCCGCCGGGTTCGAAACCGTTCAGGCGGGCGGACGCCTGACCCGCCATCCCTCGCCGGCGATCCCGCGCGGATTCCGGTTCACCTGGTGACAGGGCCGGAACGCGCGGCCGATACGCTCGCGGCCGGAAAGGGGGGCGGGATGCTCTTCGCTGTCGCGGCCGTGTTCGGGCTCACCTGGTGGCTCGGGTGTTACGTGATCGCGCGGGATCCCCGGGAGCGCGGGCCGCGGCGGGCCGGGCTGGGGCTGCTGGCCTACGGTGCCGCGCTCGCGATCGCCCAGGTGCTCACCGCGGTACCCGGGCCCGCGGCCGAGGTCCTGGGCGCGGTCGAGACCACGCTGGTCCACCTGCCGGCGCTGCTCTGGACGGGGGCCGTGCTGACCCTCGTTCCCCGCGGCGAACGGCTGGACCGGGCCTGGTCCAGGGGGCTCGTCCCGCTCACGCTCGTGGCGTTCGCGTGGCTGGTGGCGTCCGGACCGGGATCGGGAGGGGACCTCGCGGCGCGGGTGGTGAGCGGGGTGTTGCTGCTGGGGCCGCTGGCCGGGGTGCTGGTGCTGCTCGTGCGGGCCAGGCCGCCGCGGGCCGGGTGGCTGGCGGCGGTCGCCACGCTGTTCTTCGGGCTGGGGGCCGCGTTGCTCATGTTCCCGCTGTTCGGCCCGCCCGGCCTGCTCTCCGTCATCGCCGTCGACGTGGACATGGTCCTGCTGGGCGTGGCCATCGCGATGTCCAGCGCGTTCCAGGCGGGCGAGGCGCTCTGGCGCGACATGCTGCGGTCCCTGCTGGGGGCGGCGGTCGTGGCCGTCGCGTCCGGCGGCCAGGTCGCGCTGGCCGTCGCGCTCGGCGGGCCCGCGCCCGCCCTCTCGGCGCTGCTGTTCGGCGTGATCGCGGTGGCCGTCGCCGTACAGACGCTGGCCGGTCCGGTGCACCGGGCGCTGGACCGGATCGCCTTTCCCGGTGATCCGCGGATCCGCCGCGAGCGGGCCGAGCTGCGCGAGACGTCCGAGGCGCTGCCGCGTCGCGAGCAGGGTCCGCCGCCGCCGGACGAGGCCGAGTTCGTACGGCTGACGCGGCGTGCCCTGGCCAATTACGGGGATCTGGGCAAGCTCGCCAGCAGCCCGCTCGCGAACCTGCCGGTGATCGGGGCGCGGGTCACCGGTGACAGCCCGCTGGAGCGGGCCGCAGAGCTGAAGCACCTGCTGCTGGAGAGCATCCAGCGGCTCAAGCCCCGCGAAGGGGAATTCGGCACCAGCGAGGAGTGGCGGTTCTACAACGTCCTGTACTTCCCGTACGTCCGGGGGCTGCGTCCCTACCGGCGCGGGGCCGGCCGCGGCGGGCTCGCCGCCGCCGAGCGGCAGGCGTTCGACTGGTTCGTCCGGGAGGTTCCCGAACGCACGCTCTACAACTGGCAGAACGCGGCGGCCAAACTCGTCGCGGATGATCTTCGCCGGGAGAACTGGCAGTGAATGGCAGTGCCATGTCTGCAGATGGCAGCGGGTGAGGCGGTGTGCTGAGCGTGTCGGAAGCCCCGACGCCTTCCGCGAAGCCGGAAGCCCGCATCCTCGGCGAAGGAGACATCGATGAGCACGACCACGCTCACCTCCCGTACCCCTCTGCTCACCCGCGTGCTGTGGACGGACGCCCTCCTCACCGGAGGGTTCGCGCTCGGCCTGGCCGTCGCGGCGGCCCCGCTGGCCGATCTGCTCGCCCTGCCCGAGCCGCTGCTCCGCTGGGCCGGGATCGGGCTGCTGCCGTTCACCGCGTTCGTCGCCTACCTCGCCGGCCGTCCGGTGCCGCCCAGGGGAGGCGTCTGGACGCTGATCGCCGTCAACGCGCTGTGGGCCGTGGACAGCGTCCTGCTGCTGTTCACCGGCTGGGTGGATCCCAATCCGCTGGGCGTCGCGTTCGTCCTCGCCCAGGCTCTCCTGGTCGGCGCCTTCGCCGAGCTCCAGTACGTCGGGTTGCGCCGCGCCTGACCGCGCGTCGCCGGAGGTCCCGTCGTCGAAGGTCCCCGCCGCGCCCGGCACCGGCGGCGGGGCCTTTCCGCTCACCCGATGCGGATGACGTGTTTGCCGCGTACGCCGCCGGCCTCCAGTGCCCGGTGGGCCTCGGCGATGTCGGCGAGGGGATGGATCGTGTCGACGACCGGCCGCAGGTCCCCGCTCTCCACCAGCCGGGTCAGGTCGGCGAAGAGCCGGTGGGTGGGGTTGCCGGTCAGCTTCTCGGTCTTAAACGATCGAGCTTGCAGCTCCTCGCCGTCGATGGGTTCGACGGTTCAGGCCGCGTCGTCGGCAGCGTGACTCACTGCCCAGCCCGCCACACCGCGCGAGGCGATGTTGCGGGCCGCGTTGACGTCGGCGTGCTCAGCGAAACCGCACGACGTACAAAAGAAGGTCGCCTGATCAGGCCGGTTGTTCTTGTCCACATGCCCGCAGCAGGAACAGGCCTGCGAGGTGTAGGCCGGATCGACGTGAACAACTGCGACGCCCTGACGGGCGGCCTTGTAGGCGATGAAGCTCCCCAACTGGTGGAAGCTCCACGCATGCAGCGTGACCCGCTGGGGCTTGCGAAGCCGTACCCGCTCACGGATACCCCGGAGATCTTCCAGGGCGATCCCGCATCCGGTGCGTTCTGCCTCGGTCACGATCTGCTTGGCGATGGTGTGGTTGGTGTTGGCGGCGAAGCGGGCCTCGGCCCGGCGGCGCCGCTTCAGCAGCCGCTTGGCGGACTTGGTCTGCTTGGCCTGCAGGCGGCGGCGCAGCTCGCGGTGGCGATGGCGGACCGCGTTCAAGCCCTTGCCGCTGTGACGAGTCCCGCCGCTGGTGGTCGCGAGGTTGACGATCCCCAGATCCACCCCCACAAATCCGTTCGGAACGGTGAGCGGCCGGTCGGGGAGGTCGCAGGTGGCGATCAGAAACCACATCCCGTCACGCGTGAGCAGGTCCGACTCGCCCCGCCGATACGCGGCAAGGGTCATGATCTGCTCGGCGGACCCGGTGAACGCCACCCCCCGCAACCGCCCGGCGGTCGTCCAGATGCTCACCGTGCGCGCGTCGAGCTGCCAGGACAGGCAGCGGTCGTCGAACGGCTGCGCCGCGCCGGGGCGAAAGACGATCGGTTTGGACTGCGCGCGCAGGCGGCGCGGTGACCCTGGTGCTCCCAGGTTCCCGGCGCGGACGTTGGCGTGCAGCGTGGCGTAGGCGTGGACGACCTTCTTGATCACATGCTGGGCGGCCTGCGCTCCCAGCCCGGCGGCCTTCAGCTCACCATAGGTGATCTTACGCAGCGCGTACTCGCCTCTGACGCCGCCGGCGAACGCCGCCGCAGAGACCAGGTTCGCGGCCTCGTTGACCGCGCGCAGGGTCGCCTCCAGCGCCGCCGCCTGCTCGGGCGTCGGCAGGAGTCTCACCTGCACCACCAGCTTCACCTCGCCCACAATAACGTTCGGTCCATGTCAGCGACCTGAGAACCCGACTCCGGCATTCACCCGGGGGCGAACCGTTGTCCGCGCACCGCACGCGCATCCGGCCTGCATCCCCACCTATCGGCAGATACCGGCGCGACGTCTTCACCGACGAACCACTACGCCCCTGCGCCCCTGCGCGGAAATCATGATCGGGGTGTGCGATGGCTTCGGCACCCCGCTCGTCGCCTTCAACACTGATCACGACCAGGTGCCCGACCGGGTGCACCTGCTCGTCCACCCCCACCCCCGCCCAAGGTCGCCCTCTCGACCCTGGTCAACTCCCCCTCAGGGGGCCTCTGTGCCCGCCTGCCGTGCAAGGAGTACTCCGCCCACGTCCACACGCCCCCGTGGGGCGGCCATTTCCGGTCGCCGTCCTCCTGCGCCGCCCCCCTTGTGGCGGTGCACCCTTGAGCATCATCAAGAAGTACATCGAAAACCAGAAACGCCCGGACCAACGACCAGACGTTCACAACCCCGGGACCGGGAAGCGATTCCTCCCGGGCGTGAACGCCCAGGGTTCCTCGCTAGACAACGCTGAACCTCACGCGCCGCGAGCCGAACACGGTGGACGTGAGGATGTACGACAGTGACGAGAGCATGTGCCGGGAATCGAAGGTGATCGTCACCATCCGTTCTCTCGGCGCCAGGAGCCGGTGGAAGGCGCTGAGTTCGGTGCCGATCGCGGTGTCGAGAACGACGTCGAAGGGGTCGAGGTCGGCCGGGCTGGTGGTTGCGTAGTCGAAGATCTCGTGGGCGCCGAGGTCTCTCACGAAGTCGAGGTTCCCGGCGCCGGCGAGTGCGGTCACGTGCGCGCCGTACGCCCGTCCGAGCTGGACGGCGACGCTGCCGACCCCGCCGCTCGCGAGCCGCGGCCGGGGAGATCGAACAGCCAGGTGGCGCCCAGCCTCAGCAGCAGCCGGTGGAGGGTCAGGCACAGCCACATCACGAGGGCGGTCAGGGCGACCGGTTCGACGACGGCGAGCACGATCCGCAGCCCGCCGTCCATGCCGGTCGACAGCAGCGGCACGAGAGCCAGGTGCAGCAGCGCGAGCAGGGGCATGTGGATGACGTAGACGGGCAGGGTGCGGCGTCCCAACCTCGCCAGCGCGTTCCCGAGCGTGGCGCGGCGGCCGAGCAGCGCCGCGGCCGTCACGCCGAAGACCGTCGCGACGGCGCAGACCACCGGCCAGACACCGGGCCAGGCCCGGGAGCCGGTCATCGCGACCACCGCCAGGCACCCGGCGTAGCAGGCGCCGGTCAGGGCCAGTCGTCCCCAGCCCGCGGTGGCGGCCAGCCGCTCGACGTACGGCCGGAAGTACAGCCCGGCGAGGAAGAAGACGAGGTTCTGGTACAGGCCGGCACGGTTGCCCGGTGCCTCCAGCAGCCCGGTCGACGCCACGGCCGACAGCGCCAGCGCTCCCCCCAGCACCAGGGCGACCGGGACGCGGCGCGCGGCTTTGGCGAGGGCGAAGTACAGGGCGAGCGCGTAGAGGTACCACAGGTTGGACGGGGTGATCGTGAGCTGGGCCAGCAGGTCGGCGACGTCGTCGGCGCGGGCGGTGTCGAAGGACGGCACGAGCGCCAGGACCGCGGTGTGGATCAGCAGCCACACCGCGTAGAGGTAGAGGAAGCGGCCCACCTTCGAGCGGCGTACGACCCGCCACGGCCGGGCCACCGCTCCGGCGGCGAACATGCCGGAGATGGTGAAGAAGAGCGGCATGCGCAGCGGCAGCAACTGCTCGGTCAGGGCGCCCCAGGCCCCCGGGATCGGCGGCGACACCCCCCAGTCGATCCGCAGGTAGTGCTTCACGACGACGTGCCAGAGCACCACGAGCAGGATGCACACGCCCTTGGCCACGTCGGCCCAGAGCGCGCGCTCCGGCCTTTCGTCTCCCGGCACACCGCGGGCCTCTCCCGCCGTGCTGCGGGCTTCTCCCGGCAGACCATGGGCTTCTTCCGGGACACCGCGGGTACGGGCAGAGCGCATGGGGCGGCACCTCCGGGGGACGGGCGCGCGACGGTCGCGCGCACCGGCCACCTTGCGCGGTGCAGATGTCCGTGCCGCCGGGACCGCGTATCCGGGGCCGCTCAGCTGTGCATCGGGTGTGTATCAGCCCGGAGGCCGCCCATCGCCTCGGAAGCCGTAGAGGCCGCGGGAAACGCGGAGACCTCAGGAGCCTTCGGGGTCTCGAAGGCGGAGCGTGGCGACCGCGCCGCCGTCCGCGGCGTTGGCCAGGGTGAGGGTGGCGCCGATCACCTGGGCCTGGCCCAGGGCGATGGTGAGTCCCAGGCCGTGGCCGCGACCGCGTTCGGCCGTGCCGGTGCGAAAGCGCTGCGGTCCCTCCGCCAGGAGGACGCCGGGGAATCCGGGACCGTGGTCGCGCACGACGATCGTCGTGCCGTCCACGGTGACCTCGACCGGCGCGCGGCCGTGGCGGTGGGCGTTGGCGACGAGGTTGGCGAGGATCCGGTCGAGGCGGCGCGGGTCGGTCTCGGCCCCGGTGTCCCCGGCGGCCCCGGTGACCGTGAGCCGCGCCTGGAGCCCGGTCCTGGCCAGGCAGTCCTCGACGACGTCGCCCAGCGCCACGGGCCGGGGATCGGCGTGTTCCGTGCCCGCGTCGAGGCGGGATATCTCCAGCAGGTCCTCCACCAGGGCCCGCAGTACCCGCACCCGGTCCCTGACCAGGTCGGTGACCTCACCCTCCGGCAGCAACTCGGCGGAGGTGACCAGGCCCATCAGCGGGGTGCGCAGCTCGTGGGCGACGTCGGCGGTGAAGCGCTGCTCGCTCAGCAGCCGCTCCTGCAGGCTGTCGGCCATCGAGTCGACGGTGGCCGAGATCTCGGTGATCTCGTCACCGTCCCGGCCGCCCTCCGCGGTCCGGGCGTCCAGGTCGCCGTCCGCGATACGTCGCGCGGTCCTGGCCACCCGTCTCAGCCGCCGGCTGGGCAGCTCGGCGGCCAGCGCCGCGGAGGGTACGACGACCCCGAGCGTGGCCAGCGCGGCCATCACGATGTGCCGGTCGAGCGCCTGCCTGCTGCGCAGTTCGACGCCCATGTCGATCTGTACGGCCACCACCTGGTCGCCGACGGGCTCGGCCGCCCACATCCAGGGGATGTCCGGGTTACGGTCGTCGTACCAGGTGCCGGCCTTCCCGGTGCTCCTGACCTGCTGGAGCAGCGCGGGCGGGACGCGCGACGGGTCGGGCTCGCCGCTCCACGCGCCGCCCGGGCGCCGGTGGTTCTCCACCGCGGACACCAGCGCGGTCAGGGCCTGCTCCCTGCCCAGGTCCATGGAACGATCGAGGGTGCTCCGATGCACCAGCACCCCGACGGCCAGCGCCACCGCGCAGGACGCCACGGTCACCAGCGCGGCGATCTTCCAGCGCAGCGACCTCCAGCTCGGCAGCCCGCGTGCCGGCCGGGCGGCGGCGTGTCCCATCTCAGCGCCGCAGCTTGTAGCCGAACCCGCGGACCGTCTCGATCCGATCGGCGCCGATCTTCTTGCGCAGCCGCTGCACGCACAGGTCGACCACGCGGCTGTCACCGTCCCACCCGTAGTCCCAGACGTCGCGCAACAGCGTGTGCCGGTCCAGCACGATTCCCGGATGCGCCGCGAACTCCAGCAGCAGCCGCAGCTCGGTGGGGGCCAGCGTGACCGGCTCACCGGCCAGGAGCACCTCCAGGCCGCCGGTGTCGATGGTCAGATCGCCGAAGACCAAGTCACCGCCGGAGACGGGCTCCGGCGCGTGCCCGGCAGCCGGGGCGAAGGTGGCCCGGCGCAGCAGCGAGCGGATCCTGGCCACCAGCACGGACGTGTCGACCGGCTTGACGACGTAGTCATCGGCCCCGGCCTCCAGGCCCGACACCACATCCAGTGCGTCACCCCGCGCGGACATCATCAGGATCGGGACCGTGCTGGACTCCCTGATCCTGCGGCACAGCCCGATGCCGTCCAGGCTCGGCAGCATCACATCCAGCAGCAGGAGATCGTGCCGCCCGTCCCGGAAGAGTTCCAGGCCGGTCAGGCCGTCGCCGGCCACGGACACCTCGTAGCCGTAGCGCTCCAGTGCCATCGAGACCGTCTTGCGGATCACCGCGTCGTCCTCGACGAGCAGCACGGTGACAGGAGCGGCCGGTGCGCTGTCGACCTTTAAATCGGACATATCTCCCCAAATGCGGCGGATGGCTCACCCAGGACACCATAATCTCTCTTCACAGCGATGCCGCGCGGGACGGATCGGCCGCCTCTCGCGCCGGTCGCGGGAACACCGCGCGGGACGGATCGATCGCCTCTCGCGCCGGATGGCCGGGCACCCTCGGGCCCGCGCGAAGACCCGGGTCCCGCAGGGGCAAAACGGCGGTCCAGCTGCCGAAACACCTGTTGACACCATGGTTCGGGAAGATCAGCCTTGTGGCGTGGATTCCGACGGCGTGATTTCTCCGCGATCTGATCTTGAACTGGCCCGGGCCGGGATCGACGATCCGGCCCCGGCGGCACGGGTAGGGCCGCCGGACGGGCCGGGAGTGGTGGTGGCCGAGCTGCCGCGGCGTGCGGTCGTGGTGGAGTTCGCCGGTGCGCGGGGTGGGGTGGCTCCGCTGACCTGGGGGCAGGCGTCGATCTGGCGGCTGACCACGTGGCGGGGTGACGATGATCCCTATTTCAACATGCCCTGGGCGTTGCCGGTGTACGGCAGGCGTGATCTTGATGTGGTGCTGGGGGCGGTGCGGCGGCTGTTCGAGCGGCACGAGACGTTGCGGACGAATTTCCGGCCGGGCGTCGACGGCGTGGTGCAGCATGTGGCGCGTTGCGGGCGGCTGGTGGTCGAGATCGTCGAGGTGGGCGGGCGGGTCCGGCCGATGGCGGTGGCCAGGGAGGTGGCCGATGGGTTGGCGGCGGAGGTGTTCGACTACGCGGGTGGGCTGCCGGTGCGGTGCGCGGTGGTGACGGTGGAGGGGCGGCCTCGGGCGGTGGCGTTCGGGGTGTCGCACCTGGCGGCCGATGGGGGTGCGCTGGATCTGCTGGCGGCCGATTGGCGTGCGCTGCTGGCCGGGACCGAGGGATCTGATCCGGGGTGGCAGCCGATGGATCAGGCGTTCTTCGAGCGGGAGGGGGCGGGGGCCGAGCGGGGGGAGCGGGCGTTTCGGCACTGGCGGGCGGTGCTGGAGGAGGCGCCGCGGTCGATGTTCGACTATCCGCCGGCGGTGGCGGAGAAGCCGCGGTTCATCCGGGTGCGGATGGAGTCGGTGGCGCTGGGGGTGGCCGCGGAGGCGCTGGCGGCGCGCTGGCGGGTGAGTTCGGCCAGTGTGCTGACCACGGCGAGCGCGGTGCTGCTGTCGGCGCTGACCGGGCATCGGCGGGTGGTGATGCAGCTCATCGCGGCCAACCGGCATGATCCGCGGATCGGTGTGCTGGTGGGCCCGGCCGCGCAAGACGGGATCTTCACGCTGGACGTGCCGCCCGGCGGCACGTTGGCCGGGGCCACCCGGGCCGGGCACCGGCAGGCACTGACCGCCTACCGCCACGCGCTCTACGAACCGCTGAGGCTGATGGCGATGCGCGAGGATCTCGGCCGCGAACGGGGCGGGCCCATCGACCTGTCGGCCTACTTCAACGACACGCGGGGCGGCGGCGACTGGCCCGACCTGCCCGCGGTGGAGCCGCCGGGAGATCCCGCCGCGATCGCCGCCCTCACCGCGCGGACCACCTTCTCCCCGGCCGGCTCCTGGGAGCACGTGGACGCCACCACGGTCCAGTTCATCACCGGTCAGGCCAGGGACGCCTGCGAGCTCCACCTGCTGGCCGACACCGCCTACCTGCCCCGCACCACGGTGTACGCGCTGCTGCGCGGGATGGAGACCCTGCTGGTCCGCGCGGTCGCCGCCGACGTCCCCCTCGACACCGTCGCCGACCTGTGCGGCATCACCCCGGCCGAGCGTTCCCCCGGCCGGGAACGTTCCCACGGCGGTACCGCCGAGGACCCGGCGAAGGCGCCGGACGCGTCCGCACCCGTCGTGGCCGGGACGGCCGGCGGGTGAACCGAGGGTCCTTCCGAGCCTGAGGGGCGACGGCGAAACCGTCCCGCCGGGGCGGTTTCGCTGTCGCCGGGGGAGCGATGCCGGCGCTCGCCGGGCCGCTTGCTCGGGGTGATTGCCGCGCCTAGCGGAAATTTCTGGATACTCCATGACCTTCCGGTCAACCCGGGGTGTGGCTCAGGGAGTGTCAGGGGTGGCTTTCACCGACGAGAGGAGACCGGGTGGACGCGGATTTCGCGGACTTCGTGCGACATCGGGGAGACCACCATCTGAGAACGGCGGTCCTGCTCACCGGCGACTGGCACACGGCCGAGGACCTGGTGCAGTCCTGCCTCGGCAAGCTGTACCGGGTGTGGCACCGGCTGGACACCAGCAGCGAACCGGACGCCTATCTGCGCCGCATCATGGTCAACACCTATCGATCCTGGTGGCGTGCCCGATGGCGCCGTGAGATCCCGCGCGCCGAACTGCCCGATCTGCCCGGCCCCGGGGACGTGGGGGAGGATCGGGCGGTGGCCGAGGAGGTCCGGAACGCGCTGGCGAGGCTGCCGGTCAGGCAGCGGACGGCTCTGGTGCTGCGCTTCTTCGTGGACCTGCCGGAGACGGAGGTCGCCGAGCTGATGGGCTGCTCGGCGGGAACGGTCAAAACCCACACGCACCGCGGTCTGCGGGCGATGCGCCGGATGATCTCGCCGGACACGATGGTCAACCGAACCGAGGCGGAGGGGAGTGGGATCCGGTGAGACACCGACACGAGGAGCCGTTCATGAACGAGAAGGAACTCCGCGCACTGCTCGTCAGGGCCACCGAGGATCGGCCGGCGGGCATCGACCTCATGCCGGCGATGCCGGCGATACCGGCACCGGCGGCGCCGAGGCGCGGCCCGGCCCGGGTCCTGGCCCCGATCGCCTCGCTGGCCGCCGCGGCGGCGGTGGGGATGGTCGCGCTGCTCCTGCCCGCGAGCCAGTCCTCGGCGCAGGCCCAGGTGGCCGCCGCGGCCGAGAACACCGGCCGGGAGAGCTACCGGATTCACAGCACCAGCGGTGCCAAGACGTTCGACGGTGCCTTCGACCCCGCCCAGCGCGTGGGTGTCATCACGAGGGCCGGCGACGGGGCGGAAACCCGGTTCGTCGGCGACCTGATGTACGTCCGGCAGCAGCGCGATGCGAAGTGGATGGTCTCTCCGCGCGTCGAAGCGGAGCTGAGGAGCGCTCCGCAGGCCGTCGCCCTGGTCAAGCTCGCTCCGCTGGACCCCCAGGCGGCCCTGCAACGACTCCGTTCGGCCACCGAGGTCCGTGAGGACGGCTCCGCCTCCGGCCAGGGCTGGACCGGCCAGAGGTTCACGTTCTCGCTGGAGGGCGCGGACGATCCCGGTCTCAAGGGGGTCGCCGGCGGGCCGGTGGAGATCACCGGAGCCGTGAACGTGGACGACCAGGGGCGGGTCCGGCGTCTGGAGGTCGTCTTCGGCGACACCGGCCAGCGAAACGTCCTGGACTTCGGGGACTTCGGCACCCCGGTGACGGTCACGGCCCCGCCCGCCGACCAGGTGGAGCAGCTACCGGCCGGCAAGCAGGACCACAAGGCGGACCGGGTACCGGCGGGCGCGCCGGACCGTAAGCCGGCCGAGGAGTCGATCGTCAAGCCGGACCAGGGACCGGCGGGCGCGCCGGACCACAAGCCGGCCGAGGAGCCGATCGTCAAGAACCCCTGACCGGCCGTCCGGCATCCGCCGGACCCCGTGTGCCCGGGCACACGGGGTCCGGCGGCTCACATGTGGCGTAACCGATCGCGGAGTGCGCGCGCGACCTGTGCCATGAGCGCCTCGGCTCCGGGCTGGCTGGCGGCCGGCACGCGGGACTCGGTGAGGACGGCGACGCCGAAGACCTGGCCGTCGGCGTGCTCGACGACGCCGACCTCGTGGCGGAGGTTGAGAAGCGTCCCGGTCTTGGAGGACCACTTCGACGCGTCGGAGGTGAAATCGGGTGCCAGCCGGTGCCGCAGGATGTTGTCGGCCATGAGGCCCCGCACGCGCTCGGCGACGCCCGGGTCGATCGCGGACGGCGTCCACAGCGCCCGCAGGAGGTCGATGAACGCTCGCGCGGATCCCGAGCTCGCGCGCGTCACGTCGAGCTGCGGGATCCGATGCCCCCGCCCGGCCGTCCCCGCTTCGATGGCGAGGAAGTGGGCGAGGTGGGCGTCGGCCGGGTCGAGGCGTTCCATCGGGGTCTCGACGAGTTCCTGGATGGTGTGGCGGACCGTGATGCCGCGCAGCCCCAGCCCGTGCAGCACCGCCGAGACCTCGGCGGGCGGGGTGAGGGCGAACAGCGCGTCCGCCGCGGTGTTGTCGCTCAGGGAGGTGCTGAGGTAGAGCAGGTCGTCGACGGCGATCCTGGCCGGATGCCGGAACCTGCTCAGCCCGGTCGGCCCCGGAGTGACGATCCCGCCCGGCCGCACGAGGATCTGCGTGGAGGCGTCGAGCTCGCCCCTCCGGATGCGTTCGAGCGTCGCGATGGCGAGCGGAATCTTGACGAGCGAGGCGATCGGGAACTCGAGGTCCGGCTCGATGCCGACCTCGTCACCGGAGTGCAGGTCCCGGACGAGGAACGATCCGCGCAGCCCGGCGTCGTCGAGCGTTCGCCGGAGTTCGCGGATCAGGCTCTCGACCTTGATGGCGTCCCTCCGTCCTGTTCGCGCGCGCCGAGACAGCGGGCGATCGCGTGCCACAGCCGGGTCCTGATGCGCTCCGCGTCGTCCCCGACGGCGGCCGACACCTCGAAGCCGCGGGCGAGGTGGACCTCGCCGATCGGGCGCCAGTGTAGTCCGAGCTCCTCGGCCTGCCGGACCGAGCACAGGAGGAGATCCGCCGAGCCGAAGACCTCCGCCGCGGCGGAGGCGAGCGTGGCCGCGACGACGACCTGCGCGGGCTGGAGGCCGACGGCGTCCCGGATCCGGAACATCCGGTCGCGGATGTGAGGGACGTCGTCCTCGGGCTGGATCCAGATCCGGCTTCTTCGCGACGACCGCGCGGCGCGGCCGGCCCGGAGGGTCTCGACGTAGACGGCTGCCACCGGGAGATCCGTGGCGCCGGCGAGGCCCAGCCGTACGGACCAGGTCGCGTCGCCGGGCGGTGTCACCGTGAGGGCGGCGCGAACCTCGCGAGATCGGACGAGTTCCGCCCGTTCGGCCGGGGCGGCGGCATGGAAGTCGAGGTGGATGTCGTTGCCGCGGGCCTCCGCGCCGAGGTGCGCGAGGTCGCGAACGGTGCAGATGTCGGGAACGGCGAGACGCAGGGGATTGAGCCTGGCCCGTTCCGCCTCGTGCTCCATGTCGTCGGCCAGGCGGACGAGACGCTTCGCCGACGGAAGCATGTCGCGGCCGAACTGCGTGAGCATCGCCCCGCGTGACGACCGATCGAACAACCGTTCCCCGAGGTGCTTCTCCAGGGCGGCGATCCGGCGGCTCGCGACCGACTGCGGCACGCGCGTGGCCGCCGCACCCTCCGTGAAGCTTCCTCGATCGCTCACGTTGACGAACGCTCTCCAGGCGCCAAGGACGTCCACGAAGCAAGTTTATGCTATTTCAGCATTGAATCGCCTTTTCCATCCTGGATGGCATCGAGCCCCGGTGATCGGGGGCGAGGGCCGGCCCCTCCAGGGGCGGGGTCAGCGGGCGGCGGCGGTCACGGCGGCCACGATCGCCTCGGGGGTCGCCGGCACGGGTGTGCCCTCGACAAGGACGGTCGGCGTGGCGCTCACCCCCCGCTCGATGGCCTTCCGCGTCACGTAGGCGGTCCAGTCGAGGTAGGCGCCGTCGCGCACACACTCGCCGAACGCCGGGCCGGTGAGCCCGGCCGGGCCGCCGAGCTCGATCAGCTCGTCGTCGGTGAGTCCCGGTCCTTCCTCGGGGGGCTGGCCGGCGAAGAGCGCGCGAGTGTACTCGACGAATCTCCCGCCGTCCGAGGCGCAGCCGGAGGCCGCCGACGCGCGGGAGGAGTACCGGGTGGTCGACAACCTGTCCAGAAAGCCCATCGGGTGACACACCAGGCTGATCGCCCGCTCCCTCACCATCCCGTTCAGTGCCGGCCCGGACGTCTGCTCGAACGTCTTGCAGAACGGGCACAGGAAATCGACGTAGACGTCAACGGTGACCGGGCCCGCACCGACGACGATGCCGTCCCCCTCGGCGGAGGCACCGGCCGGCACCCGGACGGGCGCCGTCGCCCGCTGTGGTCGCGTGCTCATGAGGTCCTCCTCGCGATGTTCGGGGAGAGACCCGGACCCGTGCGCCCGAGAACTCCCCTCTTCCTACCCACCCCCGGGGCGCCGCAGCTTAAGAGCGGTCAAAGCCGGAATCATGGAACGGGCTTCGCGCCGCTCCCGGCACCGGCTTCTCCGGGGGCCTTCACCGGTTCGGAAACCCGTTTGTCACCGGCACCGCTCTGCCAGGAGGATCAGGTTCTCATGAGCCGTCCTGTCATCTCAGAGATCCCGACCGGCCCCGTGGCCGTCCCCGGCGTCGTCGCGGCGCTCGCCGGCGATGACACCGTCACCCCGGTGTGGCGCAACGAGCTCGGCGGCCTGACGTTCCGCCTCGAAGGCGGGCACGGTGCCACCAGATACGTCAAGTGGGTCTCCGCGGGCACCCCGGAGATCGACCTCTCCGGCGAGGCGGAGCGGCTGACCTGGGCGCGGCGATGGGTGACCGTCCCGCGGGTCGTCGAGCACGGTACGGACGCCGACGGCGCGTGGCTGGTCACGGAGGCGGTTCCCGGCCTCTCGGCGGTGGATCCCCGGTGGAGCGTCGACCCGGTGACCGCGGCGGCCGCGATCGGCCGGGGGCTGCGCCTGCTCCACGACGCCCTGCCCGTCGACCTGTGCCCGTACGACTGGAGCGTCGACCGGCGGCTCGTCCGTGCCGACGAGCGCATCGCCGGCGGCGAGGGGCCGGCCGACCGGTTTCCCGAGCATCGGCACCTGGACCTCGCGGAGGCCCGGGCGCGCATCGGCGAGCCGCCCGCCGTCGACCGCCTCGTCGTCTGCCACGGGGACGCGTGCGTCCCCAACACCCTGCTGCACGACGACGGCACGTTCGCCGCGCACGTCGACCTGGGTTCGCTCGGCGTGGCCGACCGGTGGGCGGACCTCGCGGTCGCGGTGTGGAGCATGGAGTGGAACTACGAGCCGGGCTACGACGGCGTCGTGTACGACGCGTACGGGATCGCTCCCGACCCGGAGCGCATCGCCTACTACCGCCTGCTCTGGGACATGGCCTGACCGGCCCCGGCCCGGATCGCCCGGCGAGCGCCCGGCACGGCGGCCACGCTCGTGCGGGTTCCGCCGCCCGGGGGCCGGGGTCGCCGGATCCGCGCGACCGGTGGAGCGGAAGCCGTAAACAATCCGTAAACGGGTTCCGCCACGCTGAAGGCACATCGAAACAGCGGGCCGGACGGGCCGCCACCTCCGAGGAGCAGATCATGAGCAAGGTCGTCGCAGTCATCTACATCTCGATGGACGGCGTCGTGGAGGAGCCCGCCTGGACCGGCCCGTACTGGAACGACGAGCACGCCAGGTTCCAGAGCGGTCAGCTGCACGCCAGCCGGGCGCTGCTGCTGGGACGCAAGACCTACGACGGCATGTCGCAGGCCTGGCCGAAGATGGAGGGCACGCCGGGGGCCGAGCAGATGAACGGCCTGCCCAAGTACGTCGCCTCGACCACCCTGCGCGACCCCGAGTGGAACGCCACCGTGATCGAGGGGGACGTCGCCGAGGAGGTCGCCAAGCTCAAGGCCGAGCAGGGCCAGGACCTGCTGATCTACGGCAGCGGCGAGCTGGTCGCCTACCTGATCGAGCACAAGCTCATCGACGAGCTGAAGCTCTTCCTGCACCCGGTCGTGGTCGGCTCCGGCAAGCGGCTGTTCCCCGACGGCGTCACCACCTCCGCCTGGAAGCTGGCCGGCACCGCGGCCTTCAGCTCCGGCGCCATCGTCCTGGACTACCGCCCGGCCGACTGACCGTCGCTTCCGGGGCGCGGGACCGGCTGCTTCTCCACCTCACCTCTCAGGACGGCACTCCGTAGCGGGTGGCGATCGCGGTGGCGCGGTCGCGCAGGGAGTCGCGCAGCCACTGCGGGGCCAGGGCCTCCGCGTTCGTGGTGAGCTGCCACAGCGCCCATTCGGCGTGTCTCGGATCCTGGAAGGTCACCTCCAGCCGCAGCCGGCCGTCCGGACCGGCTTCTTCGGAGAGGACGGCCAGCGCGGTGCCCACCAGGTCCTCCCGCCGCGCGGGGTCCACCCGTACCAGCACGGTGACCTGGTCGCCGCCGGTCCGGAACCGGGTGCCGCGTTCCTGCCAGGCCCGGTCCAGGTCGACCCGGTCCGGTCGCTGTGCGGGTTCGTCGAGTTCCTCGGCCGCCAGGATCCGGGACAGCCGGTAGGTGCGGTCCGCGCCGGACCTCGTGGCCAGCAGGTAGCCCCGGTCGCGTACGGTGACCAGGCCGATCGGGTCCACCGTGCGCCACCGCGGGGTCTGGTCCACGGCCGCGTAGTGGATGCGCAGCTTGTGTCCGGCGAACACCGCGCGCAGGACCTCGGCCGCTATGGCGTCGGACACCTCCTCGTCGGCCAGCCGGCGTGAGAGCAGGTCGGTCTCCGGGTCGACGAGCAATCGCCCGGCCGCGCCGGCCGCGGTGTCCCGATAGCTTTCCGGCAGCGCGTCGACCACCTTGAGCATCGCCGAAGCGAGTGCCGAGCCGAGGCCGAACGCCTGTGCGCCGCGCCGCGATCCGGCGACCAGCAGGGCGAGGGCCTCGTCGTGGTTCAGCCCGGTGAGCTCGGTCCGGAAACCGGGCAACAACGCGAAACCGCCGTGCCGGCCGCGTTCGGCGTAGACCGGGACGCCGGCCGCGGACAGCGCCTCGATGTCGCGCAGCACGGTGCGGGTGGAAACCTCCAGCTCGCGGGACAGCGCGGCCGCGGACAGCCGACCGTGCTGCCGCAGCAGCAGCACCAGCGAGACCAACCGGTCGGCACGCATACGAAAACCCTACAGAAATACACGACACAGGATGTCGTGATTTGCCGGGAGGCTTGTCGACATCACGACGAAGACGGTGGCTACCGGGCCGGGCGACGTACGTGATGTCGACGAATCGAATGGAGCTGATGTGGCGATGGAGCGAACGGCGGTCAACCCGTGGGCGTGGTCGGTGGAGCTGGGCTACAACCAGGGTGAGATCGTCTCCGGGCACACCCGGACCCTGTACTGCGCCGGGCAGACCGCGATGAGCGGCGACGGCAAACCCCAGCATGCCGGTGACATGGCGGCGCAGCTGGCGCTGAGCCTCGACAACCTGGAGGCCGTGCTCGGCGAGGCCGGCATGTCCCTCGCGAACCTCGTCCGGCTCAACGTCCACACCACCGACGTCGATCGGCTCTTCGAGCACTACGGCGTGCTGGCGTCGCGGCTGGGCGCCGCCGGGGTGGCACCGTCCACCACGATGCTCGGGGTGGTACGGCTGGCGATCCCCGACCTGATGGTCGAGCTGGAGGGGACCGCCGTCGCGTGACGCGGCCTCGCGAACACCGTCCTGACCGGCCCGGGTTCGACACCCGCCCACGGCCCTCGACCAACCGGCATCGGGACTAACCGGCATCGGGACTAACCGGCGGTGTGCTCGAGGATCGCCGAGGCGAGGACGGGCCAGTCGGCGCGTTCCACGCCGTGGCCGGAGTCCGGCAGGACCAGTAACCGGCCGCCCGGTATCTCCTCGGCCAGCGCGTGTCCGTGCGGAAGCGGGAACATCGGGTCCGCGGCACCGTGCACCACCAGCGTCGGCACCCGGATGCTCGCGAGTGGCGGACGCTCCCGCGGCGCGTCCTCGAGGAGGTCGTGGTTCCGCGCCGAGGCGGGGTCGCGCGCGCGGCCGGTGTCGGCTCGCACCAGTTCCCGGACCTGCTGTTCGGGGAACGGCCGACGGCCACCGGTGAGCATCTTCGCGTGGCTCACCAGGTGGTCGATCGCCGACTCGTGGTCCGTCCGGCCGGGCCGTGCCGCCCGCGGGAACCCGGCGAACTCGCGGGCCGGCCCGGGCAGATCGCGACCGCGAGGGGTGGGCAGGGCGAACGTGGTGCTGATCAAGGTGAGGGTGCCGGTCCGGCCGGGATGATCGAGCGCCACCAGTTGCGCCAGGGCGCCTCCCGCGGAAACCCCCACGAGGTGCGCCGCCTGGATTCCGAAGGCGTCGAGCACACCGACCGCGTCCTCGACGAGGTCGCCTGAGTCGTAGCCCGGATGCCCGGGCGGGTAGGTGACGGACCGGCCGGTGTCGCGATGGTCGTAACGGATGACGAACCTTCCACCCTCGCAGAGCTCGCGGCAGAAGCCGTCCTCCCACCACAGCATCGAGGCGCCGGTCCCCATGATCAGCAGCACCGGCGGCCGGCCCGGGTCGCCGAAGGACTCGGCGCACAGCCGCACCCCTCGTACCGTGATCATGCGTTCGGTCACGACGGGTCCCTTCCCGTGCCGCGCGCCCTGGGGGCCGCCGTTCGCGTCGCGGTGGTCATGAGGATGCGACCTCCTCCGGGGCCGGGACGGCGGGGCCGTCCCTGAGCACTCCGCGCACGTGGTCGAGCGCCATCGCCTCCGGTTCGAATTCCGTCAGGCACCAGGTGGCGCCGGCGGCGACGTACGCGGCGGGATCGGCGCCGGGTGGCAGGGGCACCGCGATGTCGTAGGGCGCCGTGGGATCGGGGCGCAGGCCGCGGATCGTCTCGTCGATCTCCGCGAGCTGGTCGGGGTGCCGCAGCTCGACCGGGAAGAACCCGTCGGCACGCGCCGCCCGGTGCAGCGGTCTGCGGCGACCCGCGTAGCCCGCGGCCCAGATCGGCACGCGCGGCCGCTGGACCGGCGCGGGCAGGAACGCGAGATCGTCGATCACGTAGTGCGGTCCGCAGTGGCGCACGGGGCGCCCTGACCAGGCGGACGTGAGGATGCCCAACGCCTCGTCCAGCATCTCCGCCCGGACCCGGTCGTCGACCTGCTCCCCGGTGCGTGCGAACTCCGCGCCGTAGACGTCGCCGCCCAGCCCCACGCCCAGCGTCAGCCGGCCCCCGCTGAGCCGATCCAGCGAGACGGTCTCCCGGGCCAGCTTCGCGGGCCGGCGGCGCGCGACCGGCGTGACCATCGGGCCCAGCCGCAGCGAGCCGGTCGCCGTCGCCACCGCCGCCAGCGAGATCCACGGGTCGGCGACCCGCTGGACCGGTGCGGGCCAGGTGAGCCTGTCCCACACGAAGAACCCGTGCCAGCCGGCCTCCTCGGCCTCGGCCGCGAGTCGTGCCACCACAAGAGGGTCGGCCAGCTCGTCGAAGAGCGGGACCCACAACGCCGATCGGTGATTAGCAGGCATGCCACCGACGCTAGGTCTCCTTCTCCATCGTGAAAAGCGATGATTTTCGATGCTTATGATCGGATTTGGCGAAGTACCGTGGCCGGTGTGGCGAACGTGGAGCTTCGACATCTGGTCACCCTCACCGCTGTCGCCGACGAGGGTTCCTTCGGCAGGGCGGCATCGCGGCTCGGCTACACCCAGTCCACCGTCAGCCAGCACGTCGCCGCCCTCGAGCGCGCGGTCGGCGGTCTCCTCTTCGACCGTCCGGGCGGCCCGCGCAGGGTCCGGCTCACGCCGCTCGGCGAGGTGACGCTGACCCACGCCGCGGAGTTGCTCGCCAGGGCCGACGCGATGCGCACCGCCATCGAGCGGTTCAAGGCCGGCGAAGGCCGCCTCACGATCGGCACCTTCCAGAGCGTGTCCACCACGCTCCTGCCGGTTCTGGTCCGCAGGCTCCGCGAGGAGTTCCCCGGCTGCGACATCCGGCTCTCCGAGGAAGAGCCGGGGTCTCCGGACCTGTCGGAGGTCGACCTGCTCTTCCACGACCACCGCATCGCCGGCACCGACGTCGAGCACCTCGAACTCCTCCATGACCCGTACCACCTGGTGTCCCCCCGCGGGCGCTTTCCCGACGGGCATGTCGACCTGGTGGAGCTCGACGGGGCGCCGATGGTCGCCTGGCCACCCGACTGCGCGCAGCCGGCGCTCGAGGAGGCCCTCGCCGGCAACGGCGTCCACCCCGAGATCGTCTTCCGCGCCGCCGGCAACGAAACCGTGCTCTCCATGGTCCGGGCCGGCCTCGGCTCGGTGATCCTCCCCTGGCTCGTCGTTCACGCCGCCGGCGCCGCGGCAGACGAGGCGCTGAGCGTCCACGCGCTACGGCCGCCGATAGCCCCGCGAAAGATCTATCTGGTGCGCCAGGCCCACCGCACTCCCTCGCCTCTCGCCGCCCGCGCCGCGCGGCTGGCCGCCGAGATCGCCGGCGACCTCGAACGCGGCCGGTGAGGCGGCCTTCCCTCGTGCCACCGGCAGACGGATCGCTCGCCGGGACACGCCAAGAAGTTCCTGTACTATTTCCCCCTCTTGGTGCCCATAAATGCTCTTTTGTGGGCTTTATGTCCTTCGATGGCAAGGTCGATCCGGTCTTCGACGACGATCCGGTGGCCGCGCCGGAGGCCGCCTCCTGGGCGCTGGCCGACGTGATCGGGACGACGCGCGACGCGTTGACGGCCCCGCTGGCCGACGTGCTGGCCGCCGCTCCGCAACGGACCGCCGTGCTGGAGGCGGCCGGGCTGGTGGAGCGGAACGGGGACGAGTTCATCCCACATCCGTCGCTCCGCCCCGCCGAGGGCCCGACGGCTCGACGGCTCGAAGCGTCGTGGAGGCGAAGCTGAGCTCGCTGCGTCAGGCCGTCGCCGCCGGGCCTCTGGCCATCCTGCCCGCTCAGGCTTCGGATCGGACTCGCGGCCTGATCGGAGGTCACCGCTCAGCGGACGGAGCAGATCGCCGACCCGATCACCGCCGTCACCGCGTCCGGGTGCGACACCAGGGTCAGGTGCGAGCCGCCGGGGAACTCGGTGACCTTCGAGCGCGCCCGGTGGGCCATGAACCGTTCCGAGGACGGGGTGATGATCCGGTCGCCGGTGCTGATGAAGTACCAGGAGGGGATCGTCTTCCACGCCGCGGCCTTCGACGGCGTCGTGAACGCGCTGGTGGAGGCGGGCCGCTGGGTGGCCCACAGACGCACCGCGGTGTCCCGGGGCAGGTCGGAGGCGAACGAGCGGACGAAGACGTCCTGCTTGAGGTACAGGTCCGTCGCTCCCCGGGGCGCGTCCGGGTAGGACACCATGTCGTAGAGGGAGGCGGGATCGGCGGAGAGGGCGGAGCGGCGGCCGCTGAGCCCGCCGGTGGTCTCCCCGACGTCGGGCGCCGCCGCGTCGACGTACACCAGGGCCTTGACGTTCGGGACGTCCGCGGCGGCGTTCGTGATCACCGAGCCTCCGTACGAGTGCCCGACGAGCACGATCGGGCCGGAAACGGTTCTCAGGAAGTCGGCGACGGACGCGGCGTCGCCGTTGAGGTTCCGCAGCGGGTTGGCGATGGCCCGCGCGACGTAGCCCGCTCGTTGCAGGGAGCTCACCTCGCCGTTCCAGCTGGAGGTGTCGGCCCAGGCGCCGTGCACCAGGACGACCGTGGGCTTGACGCGGCCCGGCGACCGGCAGGGCAACGGCTCGGCCGTGAGCGCCGGCGACCCGTGCGCCGCCGTGGACGCCCTGACGGCCGTGGCCGTCTGGGTGCCGGTCGCCGGCGACGCCACCGCGGAGGCGGCGACCGCGGCGAGTGCCACCGCGGGTGCGATCCCCCGGAGCCGCCGGCAGGTGCGTGCGGATCTCATCTTTCTCCCCCTTGACGTGATGGGCGATCTTCGGGTTCCGGTGAGTGGTGCCCGGCGTCTTCGCGGCCGGTCGCCGGTCTCGCCGGAGAACCGGTCTTGTCGGAGAACCGGTCTCGTCGGGGAGCCGGTCTCGTCGAGGCGTCCGTTCTCCGGGCGGTCGCGTGTCGATCGGCTCCGTCCCCCCGGGCGCGGCGGGTGAGCAGCGCCGCGTCGGCGACGCCGGTGTCGGCGAGGCTGATGACGCGGGTACGGGGGTGCGCGGCCCGGGCGATCCTGGCGAGGACGTCCCCCGGGGGTGTCTGGACGAACAGGGTCGTGCCGAGCTCACCGAGCACGGCGATGACGTCGCGCCATCTCACCGTGGTGGCGACGCCACGGGCGAGGTCGTCGAGGACGGCGGCGGAGTCGCGCAGCAGGCGGCCCGTGGCGTCGCCGAGATAGGGGACGGCGAGGTGACGCCGGGGGATCGCGGCGAGGTGGTCCGCCATGGCGTCGGCGACGTGGCCGAGCAGCGGGCAGTGTGAGGGGACGGCGATGTCCAGGCGCCGCACGCGCCGGGCGCCGGCCCGGGCGGCCGCCGCGGCGAGGCGTTCCAGGGCGCGGTCGCTGCCGGCGACCACGACCTGCTGGTCGGTGTCGACGACGGCCAGGTAGGCCGGGTCGTCGCCGGTGCAGGTCGACTCGACCACTCGCCGGACCTGGGGCACGGTCAGCCCGAGAACGGCGGCCATGCCGTACCCGCGAGGGTAGGCGTCGCGCATCAGCTCGCCGCGGTGGCGCACGGCCGTGAGGGCTTCGGCGAAGGTCAGGGCGCCGGCCGCGACGGCGGCCGGGAACGCTCCGGCGGAGTGCCCGGCCACGGCGTCGGGAACGGCGCCCTCGCCGGCGAGGGCGCGGGTCGCGGCGACTCCGGCGACGCAGAGCGCGACCTGCGCGGTGACGGTGGACTCCAGCGCCTCGGCGGTGTCCCGCAGGGACGAGCCGGGCAGGATCCGCTCGGCCTCGGCGCGGGTCGCGGTGACGGCCGGATGGCAGGGCAGGTCGTGGAGCATCCCGGGCCGCTGGGTGCCCTGGCCCGGGTAGAGGAACGCGACGCTCATGCGGGGGCCCACGGGTCGTCCACCAGGCGCGGGCCGTGGTCGGTACGGGCCATGACGGGGCCGCCGGTGCGGACCCACTCGGCGAGGGCGATCCCGCCTCCGGGTGTCTCCAGCTGGCAGTCGACCCTACCGGGGAGGGCGACGAAAAAGGCCGCCAGCCGGGTGGTCAGGGTGCGGTCCAGCCTGCGCGGTGCCCGGATCAGCAGGTCCAGGTCGCTTCCGGGGTGGGTGACCGGCTGCCCGGTGGCCAGTTCGAAGCCGACCCCGCCGATCGGGCCCCAGGTGGTGTCGGCCTCCAGCTCGCCGGCGAGCAGGAGGGTGACGGCGGAGAGGGTGACGGCGAGCAGGGGGAGCCAGGGCCGCCCCCTCAGCTCCTCGGGCGGTACGGAGCGGATGACCGCGTCGCGGGGGACCAGGGCGGCGTGGCGCTGCCATCGCTCGGTCCCGCGGATGCCGACCGGGACGAGGCCGGGCGGGCGCGGCGCCCGCCGTACGACACACCAGGGGCAGGCGGCGATCGACGCGGGTACCCACCCCGGGGGCGTGTCGCCGAGCGCCGCGGCTCCGGAGAGCCGCAGCAGGTCGTGCGGGCGCGCGGTCACGGCCATTGGGCGGCGAGCGCCTCGCGGACGCGCCGGGAGGCGGCCCGGGTTCGCCGGGCGGCGGGCGAGGTGAGCCGGTTGCCCAGGTCGCGGGGGCCGCGGCGGGCCCGTTCGACGGCGGCGGTGAGCGCCTCCCTCACCTTTCCCGCGTCCTCGCCGGTCGGGTCGCCGGCGTTCTCGACGTCCAGGAGCTCGTCGCACAGGCCGAGCTTCGCCCAGTCGGTGACGTCGTAGGACAGCGGGGGGATGCGCCGGGCCAGCTCGTCGAGCTCGTCGACGGTCCGGCGGGTCACTCTCGCGGCGGCCTTCCTGTGCATGGCGTGCACCACCACGCCGGGGTCGTCGAGCGCCAGGATCTGGCCGGCCTGCGCGCCGTGCGCCAGGAATCCGCCGGACAGCGCCGTTCCGACGATGAGGGTGATCAGGGGGTGCCCCGCGGTGCGGGCGCGGGCGTAGGCGTCCACCGCGACGGCCAGGGCGTGGTGGATGCCGAGCACCTCCTCGACGCGCCCGTAGGCC
Organism: Streptosporangium sp. G12; assembly: GCF_052983175.1. Classification (NCBI taxonomy): domain Bacteria; kingdom Bacillati; phylum Actinomycetota; class Actinomycetes; order Streptosporangiales; family Streptosporangiaceae; genus Streptosporangium; species Streptosporangium sp. G12. The sequence continues at coordinate 173,390 of NZ_JBRIQO010000023.1, forward strand.
TGGCTGGGCACGTCGACGACGGCGACGATCGGGCGGCGGCGGTCGTCGGGCAGGTGCGCGTCCCCGGTGACGACCTCGGTCACCGCCTCGGCGAGGGCGAGCCCCTCGCGGAGGCCGACCTCGCCGTGGCGGGCCCGGTGGTAGGGGCTCCGCGGGTCCGGCACGACGGCGATCAGGCGGGCGACGTCGCCGCCCAGGGTGGCGTCCGCCGTGATCACCGACGGGACCGTGTCGCTCACGTCGCCGTCGGCGAGCGCCCGCGTCCAGTTCCGGCCCCGGCTCGTCACCTGTCTCCCCTCGGCGCGGGCTCCCGCGGTACGGGCTGCTGTGGCGCGGTCTTCCGGCGGTGCGGCCTTCCGCGGTACGGCCTTCGCCCAGACGGCCGCGAGATCGGCCGGCTCCGGCGGATGGGCCGGGTCGACGGCCTGGAGACGGGCCCGCAGCTCGCCGATTCGCCGGGAGCGGTGCTCGCCGGGCACGCCGCGCCCCACCGCGTCGATCACGGCGGTTCGCACGGCGGTGACGTCGTCGAGGACGAGCGCGTCGGCCAGCGCGGTCTCGGTGCGCCGCGTGCCGCCGTCGATCGACCAGATCAGCGTGTGGTCGGAGGCGTCGAACTCGGCGACGCCGGCCTCGGACTCGATCACCTCGGGACCGTCGAGCCCGAGACGGCCCTCCCTGGTCATGATCAGGGAGGTGCACAGCCCGGCGGCGATGCTCATGCCGCCGAAGCAGCCCAGCGCTCCGGCGATGACGCCGACGACGGGCTGGAGGGCGCGCAGCTCCAGCAGCGCTGAGCACACCTCCGCGATCGTGGCCAGGCCCAGATTGGCCTCCTGCAGGCGTACGCCTCCGGTCTCCAGCAGCAGGATCGCGGCCGTCGGGGTGCCGGCGCGGTTGTCGGCGGCGGCGAGGGAGAGCGCGGCGGCGATCTTCGCGCCGGAGACCTCGCCGATGCCGCCGCCCTGGAAGGCCTGCTCGACACCGATCACGACCGCGGGCCGCCCGCCGAGTCTCCCCTTGACCACGACGACGCCGTCGTCGGACTCCGGGACGACGCCCTGGGGTTCCAGCCAGGGCGACTCGATCCGGTCGAAGGGGCCGCACAGCTCGCGGGCGGTGGCGGTGTCGAGCAGCGCGACGGCGCGCGCCCGGGCGCCCAGCTCTATGAAGCCGGTACGGGCGAGCAGCGCGTTCCAGTCCGTCCAGTCCGTTCGTGTGTCCTGTGACGTCATGCCCTGCCCTCCTCGACGGCCTGCCGCAGGCGCAGGGTGACCACGCCGGGGGTCGCCCCGAAGTCGTTGAGCTCGAAACTCCCCGCGACCCCGTGGCGGGCGAAGAACCGCTCCAGCACGGTCCGCCACACCGTGTCGAACCCGTCGACGCTGGTGCGTACGCGCACCCGGGCGACGGCGGCCCGCTCCGGGGTCATCAGGACCTCCAGATCCCCCGAACCGACCACCCCGACGTGCGCTCGCCGGGCGGCCGGACGGTCGGCGGGGAACTCGTAGTTCAGCGTCTGCACGTGAGCACCTTCCGTCCGGCCCGGGTGACGGGCTCCGGCCACGGCACCATGTCGAGGAAGAGCGCGGCGGCCAGCAGGTCGGCGCTCCCGCCCGGCGACAGCCGCCGTGCGACGCACCGCTCGTCCAGTTCGGCGAGGGCGGCGTGGCCGCGGGCCGTGCCCGCGCCTCCCCCGGCCAGGACGCGCCCGGCACCGGACCGTACGACGCGCAGGCCCTCGGGGCCGCCGCGGTGCAGGACGCAGGTGTCGTCCAGGAGGCTCATCACCGCCAGCAACGCGTCCAGCCGGGCCGCCTCCTCGGGGAGCCCGGCCGCCCTGGCCCGGCGCAGCCGCGGCAGGGCGACCTCGACGACGTGCGGGAAGGCGGCCTCGGCCTCGCCGCGGGCGCCGCGCACCCCGTACCGCCGCCGGGCCCGCTCGCCGTGGGAGGGCGCCCTCGCGGGGAGGTACCGGTCGGGGAGGGCGGCGAGCCGGGCCGCCCGGCCGGCGGCCTCCCGCTCGTCGGCGGCGCCCGCGGCGGTGACGACGAGCAGCCCGAGCGCCCACACCGCCCCGCGGTGCGTGTTCACCCCCCCGGTGGTCCGCAGCATGGCCGCCTCGCCCTCGCGGCTGAGCCGGCCCAGTTCCTCCCGGCGTTCGATCCCGGCGGGCGTCCGCTCCGCCGCCTCGGCGAGGGAGCGGAACATGGGGCGCAGCGCCCGGGCGGAGGCCAGGAGAAGCGGCAGGTCCATGTCGTCGTGCGCGCCGCGCCCACGGCGGTCGGCCAGGCCCGGCTTGGGGCTCAGGCACGCCTCCTGGCACAGCGCGCGGACGGCCAGGTCGGCGAGCAGGGCCGCGGAGGGCCTCGCCGTCCGTTCCCCCGCCGCGAGCGCGCCGCCGGTGACGGTCATCGGCCGGTCACCAGGTCCGGAACCGCGCGGGCGGATCGTACAGGCCCCCGGACCAGGCGACGAGATCCTCGATGCTGCGGGCCGCCAGCAGGGACCGGTCCGCCTTGCGGACGTCGACCTTGAGGTCCTCCGGCAGCGCGACCAGACCGTCGCGGCGCAGCTCGTCCACGCGCCGCTCGGCGATGTCGCGGCCGACCGGGGTGGCCCCCGCGACCGCGGCCACCGCCTCGCGCCGCTCGGCCAGGCAGACGGCCCTGTAGAGGTAGGCCACCCCCTCCTCGGTCACCACGTGGCTGACGTCGTCGCCGTAGATCATGACCGGCGGGATGGGCATTCCGGCGTCCTTGCCCACCTGGACGGCGTCCAGCGACTCCACGAACGCCGGGACGCCGCCGGAACGGAAGGTCTGCGTGATCTGCACGACGAGCTTGCGCCCCCGGGGCGCGGACGCCCTGCCGGTGAGCAGGCTCAGCCAGGCGGGGGAGGCGTGCCTGCGGCCGTGCGGGTCGTGTCCCATGTTGGGCGCTCCGCCGAAACCGGTCAGCCGGCTCTCGGTGACCGTCGAGGAGTTGGCGCGGGCGTCGATCTGCAGCGACGACCCGATGAACATGTCCACGGCGTACTGGCCCGCGAGCTGGCACAGCACCCGGTTCGACCGGAGCGACCCGTCCCTGCCGGTGAAGAACACGTCCGGGCGGGCGGCGACGTAGCGCTCCGTGCCGGGCTCCCCGCCGAAGCAGTGCACCGACTCGACCCAGCCGCTCTCGATGGCGGGGATGAGCGTCGGGTGCGGGTTGAGCGTCCAGTGCTTGCAGATCTTCCCGCGCAGGCCCAGCTCCTCGCCGTACGTGGGCAGGATGAGCTCGATCGCCGCGGTGTCGAAGCCGATCCCGTGGTTCAGCGTGGTCACGCCGTGCCGCTCGTAGATCCCGCGCAGCGCCAGCATGGCCATCAGGATCTCCACCTGGCCGATCTGGCGGGGGTCCCGGGTGAACAGCGGCTCCAGCGCGAACGGCCGGGGGCTCTCCACGACCAGGTCCACCCAGTCGCCGGGGATGTCCACCCGGGGAACCCTGTCCACCAGCTCGTTGACCTGGACCAGGACCACGCCGTCGTGGAACGCCGTCGCCTCGGCGATGGTCGGGGTGTCCTCGGTGCCGGGTCCGGTGTAGAGGTTTCCCTCGCGGTCGGCCTGCTCGGCGCAGAGCAGCGCGACGTCGGGGGTGAGGTCGACGAACATCCGCGCGTACAGCTCGACATAGGTGTGGATCGCCCCGACCTCGACCGTGCCGTCGGCGAGCAGCCGCGCCATGCGCACGCTCTGCGGGCCGGCGTAGGAGAAGTCGAGACGGCGGGCCACACCGCGCTCGAAGACGTCCAGATGCTCACGCAGGCTGATCGAGGAGATCAGCAGATGGAGGTCGTGCACCACCTTCGGGTCGCACCCGGCCAGTGCCTCGGCGAGGAAGTCCGCCTGCTTCTGGTTGTCGCCCTCCAGAGCCACCCGGTCGCCCGGCCGCAACAGCGCCTGCAGGGCGTCGCGCGTGCGCCCGGTGTCCAGGACCCGGCCCGAGGTGCCCGAGGTGCCGGAGGTGAAGGGTCTCACCGCCTCCAGCCGCTCGCGTTTCGCGGTCCGCCGCCGTGTCCAGTCCCGGGTTGCCACCTTCGTGAGTGCCATCGCCTGCCCCCAATTAAGGTCTTTGGGGCTAATACCTCGCGAAATATAAGAATTAACTCAAATTACGTTAAAGCGTTACAGTCGGTGATCGGGGTTCGGTATCGATCCGGCAGTCTTCGCCGCCGTGGGTGAGCCGACGCGGGGAAGGGCATACGGCGTCCCCGCCGAGCGGGAAGCTCTCCCGGGAAAGCCGGCGGGGGAGATCTCCCGAGCGGGGGGAGACTTCCAGGGAAAGCGAGGAGATCTCCCGGGGAAAAGGAGCGACCCCCCTCACAGGTCGAGGACGACCTTGCCGGGAACGCGGCGGGCGAGCAACGCCTCGGCCGTTCCGAGGGCCCGGTGTGGGGCGCCCGTCGGCGCCCCACACGGAAAGCGGGCACAGGACTCCGAATCTCGCCGGGCCACGCCATCCCCGGCCCGCCCCCGGCCGATCGTGCGCGGCTCTCGGCGGGCCGCTCAGCCGGACCGCGGGTCCGGGGGCGGGCCGGACGGCGACTCGAACCCGCCCGTCAGGACGGGACGCTTGGGCAGGATCCCGTCACCCGAGGAGCGGCCCGTCAGGCGGCGGCGCAGCCAGGGGGTGAGGTGCGCCGAGGCCCAGCGGAGGTCGGCGAGCAGCGCCGGTCCGGCCGCGGGCGGGCCGGGAGGGGGCGGGGGAGGGGCGGCGGCGCGGCCGAGCGCGGCCAGGACCTGGTCGGCGACCCGGCGGTGGCCCAGCGGGTTGAGGTGCAGGCGATCGGCGCTCCACAGCCTGTGGTCGTCGAACGCCCGGTCGCCGAACAGGTCGACCAGGTGGGCCCCGTGCCGCTCGGCCACCTCTGTGACGAGGTCGTTCATCGCGACGATGCGGGGCCGCAGCACGTGGGGCAGCGGGAGCCGGACGCTCAGGTCGGGGAAGGTGAAGAGCAGCACGTCCGCGCCCGACGCGCGCAGGCGGGCGACCACCTGGTCGAAGCGGTCGCGCATCGTGGTCAGGTCGAAGCCGCGCCACAGCGCGTCGTTGCCGCCCGCGGCGATGCTGACGAGTGACGGGTTCATCGCGATCGCCACGTCGACCTGCTGCGCGACGACGTCGTCGAACCTGCGCCCCCGGATGGCCAGGTTCGCGTAGCCGAAGCCGGGCGCGTCGAGATCCGCCGCCACGAGATCCGCCCACCCGCGCAACGTGCCGTCGGGAAGAGGGTCGCCGACCCCTTCGGTGAAGCTGTCGCCGAGCGCGACGAAGCCGAAGTCCGTCATGGGGTCCACCGCGCGTCACGTCCGAGGTGGGCGACCGGCGGCCGGCGGACCGGTGCGCCGTCGGTGGTGGCGGTGACCTTCCCCGAGGCGTCGCTCGCCCGCCGCTCGAGTTCGAGAATGTGCATGCGGCTCATCCTAGGAGCGGCGGCGACCTCGTCTCGGAGCGGGGAGCGGCCGGACCGATCGGGCCGTTCCGGACGTGCCTCGCGCATGTGAGGACGCGCCTCGCGCACGTGAGCCGAGTTCGTGGTCGGACGGCCGGTCGACGGCTGGTTTCCGCAGGTGCCTACCGGCCCGAAGGGCGGTTCGGCGCGGCGGGATCCGGCGTTCGCCCACGGGTGGTTCAGCGCGGCGGGATCCTGCCGAGACCGGCGACGACCTCGAACGCGCGCTCGGGGAACGGGTCGTCGTCGACGGGACGCCAGTCCGCCGCCAGGACCAGTCCCGGCTCGAGGAGTTCGAACCCCTCGAACAGCTCGCCGACCTCGCGCATGGTGCGGAGCCTGACCGGGTTGCGGGTCTGCCCGTACACCGCCAGCCCGGCGGACGCCTCGTCCTCCGGCATCGTGTCGGAACAGGCGTGGGTCAGCCCCAGGTAGCTGCCCGGCGCGAGGGCGTCACGCAACCGGGCCATGAGGTCGTGCGCGGTGTCGCCGGTGACGAAATGCCACACCGCGACGGTGAACACGCCGATCGGCCGGGTGAAGTCGAGCGTGGCCCGCACCCGGGGGTGGTCGAGGATCTCCTGCGGCCGGCGCAGGTCCCCGTGGATCGTCAACACGCCGGAGTGGTCCACCGTCGACTGATTGTGCGTGACGACCGTCTGGTCGTTGTCGACGTACACCACGCGGGCATCCGGGTGGACGCTCCGCACGACCTGGTGGAGGTTCGGGGGAGTGGGCAGACCGCAGCCGATGTCCAGGAACTGGTCGATACCGGCGTCGGCCATGGTCTTGGCGGCTCGCAGCAGGAACCCGCGGTTGGCCCGGCACGCGTCGGGGACCGTCGGGAAATGAGCCACCAGCATCTTGACGGCTTCCCGGTCCGCCGCGAAGTTCTCCTGGCCGCCGAGCATGACGTCGTACATGCGGGCCGCACTCGCCTGCGATGCGTCACTGGGATGGGTCACTGGGCGCCTTTCGGTGAAGGTGTGTGGTCGTCCATTACGTGAATGCGGTCACAGATCCTCATCAGAAGCGCTGTCGTGTCGCCGCTCTCGCAGGCCGCGACCGAGAGCCGGTCGAACGTGATGGCGTGCTCCTCCCGAAGGGATCGCTCGGCGACCTCCTCCCTCTCACCGTGGACGGCGATCATCTGGGGCCGGCCGTAACCGCGGCGAAAGATCGTGAAAGGCCCGTGCCCGGGGATGAACCGTGAACCCATCGGATTCACCTGGATGCTGATGCCCTTCATCTGGGCCGAGGCGGTCAGCGCGATGAGCTGGCGGATGTGCGCCTCCACTCCCGCGATCGGCCGCCACAGCACGGGCTCCTCGATCACGGCCCACAGCACGGGCCGGTCGGCGCCGGCGAGCACCTTCTGGCGGCGCAGCAACTGCTCGACGCTTCTCTCGACGTGGCGAGGCGGGACCGGGTACCGGCTCATCCGGTAGGCGGCCGCCGCGTACTCCGGGGTCTGCAGGAGCGGCGGGACGACGAACGGCTGGTAGGTGCGGATGAGGTCCGCGGTCTGCTCCAGGCGCATCACCACCGCCGCGTCCAGCGGAAGCTCCTTGCTGTCCCACCAGCCCGGCCTGCGCTCGCCGAACGCCACGGACAGCAGCATCTCCCGCTGGTACGGGTCGGTGACTCCGTACAGCGTGAAGAGGTCACGCAGGTCGTCCCTGCGGAAGCCTCGCTGACCGGTCTCCATACGGCTGATCTTCGACTCGCTGGCACGGATGGCCTTGCCGGCCTCGGCGGCGGTCAGGTTGCACTGGAGCCGGAGCTGCCGGAGCCGGGCGCCGACGATCTGGCGCGCCATGTCGCCGGCCTCCGCTTGAGCGCCCACATCCCCTCCGAGTGTCTCCGCCCGCCGGATGATCAGTGGGAACCCCCGCCCCCGTCGACTTGCCATGGCAAGATCACCTGGAAAGTGGAATTGAGGCTATTGCTTGTTTTCTCCGGCTGTCCAGGAATTCGGGATACCGTTCCGCGAAATTTCAAGATCACAAAACTTGCGAAAGGTGCGTCCGGTCAAGGCCTGCCCGCCCCCTCGGCCGGCCGGTCGAGGCGGTGCGGGCCGGCCGCGCGGCGAAGAGGGACGGCGGGCGTCCACGGGCCGGACGCGTGCCGGCATGTCACGCCGAGGACGATGCGGTTGACGTCCACCGCAGGTCGCCGGCGCACCTCGGCGTCCTTGATGACGACCGGCTCGCCGGGATGGGACGGAAGGTCCGTGCGGGACGGCTCCGGGGCCGAGAGCCCCGGGCGGTCAGCTCTCCTGCCCGTCGTGTCCGGAGGCGAGGCGGCGGCCGGTGATCTGCTCGGTGCGTACCACGATGTAGTGGTCGTGGCTGCCCGGTGCCCAGGTGCGCAGGGGGAGTGCGGACAGGCGTTCGATCTCGTCCGGTTCGCGTACGGCGCGTGCGGGTCCGACGGTGGTGACCGACCAGCCGGTGCGGGTGATGTGGTCGAACTCGTCGGCCTCGAAGGCGACGATCGCGTCGCCGGCCGCGGCGGCGAGCTTGGAGCCGATGCCCGTGCGGATCACGATGTCCTCGCCGTCGAGGACGAAGTTGACCGGCTGCACCGCGGGCAGGGCCCGGTCGGTGAACACGATGCGCCCGATCGAGGCCGACGCCAGGAGCGCGACGCACTCCTGGCGCGAGAGGATCTGCAGACCTGCCGAGTCGAGCTTCATACCCTCCAGGCTGCCCGTTCGCTCTACGACGACGTTAGGGACGAAAGTCCCCTGCATCCCCGCCGATCTGCCCTCAGGCGGGCGGCCATGGCCGCGACCCGTGGCCGGCGGCGCGCGGCGGCGGGTCAGCCCGCGGCGGACACCGCGGCGATCTTGGCCGGGTTCATCATCCACAGCACCTGGTCGATGCCCTGGGCCGAGGCGTTGACGGTGGCCACCGCGAACACCACGCCGTCGCGGCTCAGCAGAGCGGACGCCTGCCCGTTCAGGCTCGCCCACTCCACCTCGACACCGGCCCAGAACCGGTTCGCGAACGCCCTGTGGTACTTGGCCACCCGGAAGGCGCCCACCACGGGGATGCGAGAGGCCCGGACGGCGCCACCGCCGTCGGAGTAACTGATCACGTCCGCCGCGAAGAGTTCCTCCAGCGTGGCCAGGTCGCCGGAACGGGCGGCGGCGACGAAGGCCCTCAGGAGCCTGTGCTGCTCGGCGCCGGTCACCGGCGCGCGACGTTCGGCGACCACGTGTTTGCGGGCCCTGCTGACCAGCTGGCGGGCCGCCGCCTCGCTGAGCCGGATGATCTCGGCGATCTGCCGGTACGGGTAGTCGAACGCCTCCCGCAGCACGTACGCGGCGCGTTCGCTGGGCGAAAGTCTCTCCAGGAGGAGCAGGACCGCGAACCCCAGGGCCTCGTCCCGCTCGGCGCCGAGATACGGATCCGTGCTGGTGTCGACGGGTTCCGGAAGCCACGGGCCGATGTAGGTCTCGCGGCGGACCCGCGCGGACCGGGCGGCGTTGATGGCCAGCCGCGTGGTCACCGTCGCCAGGAACGCGGCCGGGTTGACCACCGCGCGGCGGTCACAGGTCTGCCAGCGCAGCCAGACGTCCTGCACCAGGTCCTCGGCCTCCCCGGCGCTGCCCAGCATCCGGTACGCGATCCCGAACAGGCGCGGCCGCATGTCCGCGAAGATCATCGCGGCCTGTTCGAGATCTATTGATTCACCGGGTTCGTTCGTCGGCGCGGTATCCGCCATGGTCATCGCCCCTTTCTCACCTTATCGGGGACCACGTCCCGGGCTGACGACCCTCCCCGCCGGCTTCCCGTGCCGGGTGTCCACGGCCTGCCTCGCGTGCGTGCCCGGTGCCGGCCGGGCCCGCGACCTCGCCCTCGGAGATCCTCCCGGTCGCGAATTCCCGGCGCCGGGGTGTCACAGGCCGGCTCGTGCACGGCATCGCCGACGGTCACGGCTCTGCCGGGCTCCTCCCCTTCCTCCAGGTCTTCTTCGCGATCTGGTGGGCGTGGATTTCCGCCGGCCGGCCCGGGGTGTTCGGTGTGCCCCGGCGGGCGTGGCCACGCCGAACACCCTCGCCCGGCCGCCGCCGGCGACCGCGAGGACCGCGGTGGCTCACGGCTTCACGTTTCCGGTGTGATTAGACCGTAATAAGGCGATCGCTTGACGGCATGGTTGTTAGCGTTCACAGTCTTGTCCAACGCAAGATGAGGAGCGGCCGTGCAGACAAGTGTGGGGCTCCACCCGCCGGTGGCTGCCAAGGCGTCCGGGTCGGCGAGCGTGTCACGCCGGACGGTCGCCCGGATGCTCGACAAGTCTCCGGGCGCGCGCGGAACGGGCGTCCGGAAACCGCGAAGCCGCGCGGCGACGCAGTGCCTGCGCACTGCCGTGGCGGGTCCGCGCGGAGGGCGCGCCAGGTGAACATCTCGCGCACGCCCTCGCTCACCCTGCGGGAGAACGGCACTCGGCCGAGGTAGCCGTCAAATCGGACGACCAGCACAATTCACGGTTTTCCGCCCAAAATGTTAACGCTCACATAAAGGACACCCCCCATGTTCCGAAAAGTCTCAGCGTTCGTCCTGGCGGGCGTCATCGCCACGGCGATGACGGGTTGCGGTAGCACGAGCACGCCGGCCACCGGCACCGACAGTGGCAAGGTCGCCGACGACGGCAAGATC